>CAZVFN010000078.1:0-1843 GCA_964626335.1 uncultured Ectothiorhodospiraceae bacterium | reverse complement strand
CGCGAATACAACGGGCCGTCGCCGGCGGCGGCCGGGAGGCAGGGCAATGAAGGGGCATCGAGGCGGCGTGTCACTGGTCGTGTGCGGCCTGCTGGCACTCACCGCTCCCGCCGTGGCGCAGGACCTCGAGCGGCGCCGGGCCGAGGCGCGGCAGGCAGCCACGGCGCTGATGCGGGATCTCGCCAGCGAGCTGAAGGCCGCGATGCGCTCCGGCGGGCCGGAGGCGGCGGTCTCCGTGTGCACCGAGCGTGCGCCGGCGATCACGGCACGCATCTCGCGCGAGCGCGGCTGGCGGGTGACCCGCGTGTCGAGCCGCTATCGCAATCCGCTGCTCGGGATGCCCGACGCCTGGGAGGCCCGAACGCTCGAGCGTTTTCGCGAGCGCCACGCCGCGGGCGAGTCGTACCAGGGCATGAGCCGCGGTGGGCGCGTGGAGCACGAGGGGCGGGCGTACTACCGCTACATGGAGGCGATTCCCATGAAGGCGTTGTGCGTGAGCTGTCACGGCCCTGCGGAGAAGCTCGCGCCCGGTGTCGAGGCGTCGCTGGCGGCGCGCTATCCGCACGACCGCGCGACCGGTTTCGCGGTCGGCGACCTGCGCGGCGCGTTCAGCATCCGCCAGCCGCTCGATTGATCGCGGCCGCCGCGACGCCGGGGCGGCCGGTCGCTTGAGCCTGCGCAGTGCCTACACGCTCTGGGCCCCGGTGTACGACGTCGCCGTTGCGGCGGCGACGCGGCGCATGCGCCGCGAGAGCCTGGCGCGGCTCGCGCCACGGCCCGGTGGCGCCGTGCTCGTGGTCGGGATCGGGACCGGGCTCGACATCCCGTGGCTGCCGCCCGGACTGCGCCATGCCGGCATCGATCTCACCCCGGCGATGCTCGAGCGCGCGCGGCGACGGGCCGACCGGGTGGGGCGTGTCGTCGAGCTGCGCGTGGCGGACGCCGCGGCGCTGCCCTATGCCACGGCGAGCTTCGACGCCGTGGTCATGCACCTGATCCTGGCCGTGGTGCCGGATCCGGGTGCCGCGCTGGCCGAGGCCGCGCGGGTCGTACGCCCCGGGGGCGAGATCGCGATCGTGGACAAGTTCCTGCGACCGGGGCAGCGCGCGCCGCTGCGCCGGTTGGCCGCGCCGTTGCTGCGGCGCGTTGCGACCCGCACGGATGGGGTGTTCGAGGACTGCCTCGCCCGGGTGGACGGGCTCGAGGTCGTCGCGGACGCGGCGGCCGGCATGGGCGGCTGGTTTCGGCGTATCCGCTTGAGGAGAGCGGCCTGAGTCGCACGCTTTCGCCACCGGGCTGCATACCCGCACCGGGTGCAATCGAATGGTTGAGTGAGTCCGGTGAATGACCGGTCGCCCGGACCGGGCAGGATCCGGACAGCGGAGAGCAGCGATGTTCGAAATGGTCAGCGCGGTCGACCTGGCACGCTTCCAGTTCGCGTTCACGGTGTCGGCACACATCATATTCCCGGCCTTCACGATCGGGCTCGCGAGCTACCTCGCGGTCCTGGAGGGGCTGTGGATGTGGAAGGGCGACGACGCCTACATGAAGGTCTTCGACTACTGGAAGAAGATCTTCGCTGTCGTGTTCGGCATGGGCGTCGTCTCCGGCATCGTGATGAGCTACCAGTTCGGCACGAACTGGAGCGTGTTCTCCGACAAGACCGGGCCGATCCTCGGGCCGCTGATGGGCTACGAGGTGCTGTCCGCGTTCTTCCTCGAGGCGGGCTTCCTGGGGGTGATGCTGTTCGGCCTGAACCGGGTCGGGCGCAAGCTGCACTTCTTCGCTACCCTGATGGTCGCGGTCGGCACGCTGGCCTCGGCATTCTGGATCCTGTCGGTGA
>CAZVFN010000077.1:0-12732 GCA_964626335.1 uncultured Ectothiorhodospiraceae bacterium | reverse complement strand
CGACCTTGGTTGCCATGCCGCCGCGACCCCAGGCCGTGCCGGTACCGCCGGCCATGGCGGCGAGCGCGGGGTCGCCCGCGCGCCCCTCGCGCAGGATGCGCGCGCCCGGGTCGCTGCGCGGGTCGCGGTCGTAGAGGCCGTCCGTGTCGGTCAGGATCACCATCGCGTCGGCCTCGACCAGGTTCGCCACCAGGCCGGCGAGCGTGTCGTTCTCGCCGAAGCGGAATTCCTCGTTCGCGACCGTATCGTTCTCGTTGACGATCGGCACGACGCCGAGGCCACCGAGCGTGCGCAGCGTCGAGCGCGCGTTCAGGTAGCGCTGGCGGTCGGCGACGTCGTCGTGCGTGAGCAGGATCTGCGCGGTGCGGAGGCCGTGGCCCTTGAAGGCGGCCTCGTAGGCCTGGACCAGGCCCATCTGGCCGACGGCAGCGGCGGCCTGCAGCTCGTGCAGGGCGTGCGGGCGGCGCCGCCAGCCGAGGCGGTTCATGCCCTCGGCGACGGCCCCGGAGGAGACCAGCAGGACCTCGACCCCGTCGCCGTGCAGGCCCGCGAGCTCGGCGCTCCAGGCCCGGATCGCCTCGGCGTCGAGCCCGCGGCCGTTGGCCGTGACCAGCGAGCTGCCGATCTTCACCACCCAGCGGCGCGCCGCGGCGAGGCGTTCACGTCCCATCGCCGGGCTCCGGAGCGCCCGCGGCGGCGCCCGCCCGCTCGCCGCGTCGGGCCTCGAGGCGGTTCATGATCGCTTGGCAGAGGCTTTCGGCGCCCTCGCCGGCGATCGCGGAGACCGTGTAGACCGGCCCCTGCCAGTCGAGGGCGGCGACGATCCGCTGCACCGCCGCCTCGCGGTCGTCCGGGGCGAGCAGGTCGATCTTGTTCAGCACCAGCCAGCGCTCGCGTGCCCCGAGGTCGGCCGAATACGCCGCGAGCTCGCGCACCAGGGCGCGTGCCGCGTCGGCCGGGTCGCCGCCCTCGTGGGTGGTGTAGATGTCGACGACGTGCAGCAGCAGCCCGGTGCGGTCGAGGTGGCGCAGGAATCGGCGGCCGAGGCCTGCGCCGCCGGCCGCGCCCTCGATCAGGCCGGGGATGTCGGCCATCACGAAGCTGCGGTCCGGGCCGACGGCGACCACCCCGAGATTGGGCACGACGGTGGTGAAGGGGTAGTCGGCGATGCGCGGGCGTGCACCGGAGACCGCCTCGATCAGCGTCGACTTGCCCGCGTTGGGATAGCCGAGCAGGCCGACGTCCGCGAGCAGCTTGAGCTCCAGGCGCAGCCAGCGCACCTCGCCCGGCGTACCGTCCGTGGTCTCGCGCGGCGCCCGGTTGGTCGAGCTCTTGAAGCGCGCATTGCCCTTGCCGTGGTGCCCGCCCCGCGCCACCAGCAGGCGCTCGCCGTGGCCGGTGACGTCGCCGATCAGCTCGCCGGTCTCCTCGGCGTAGACCACGGTCCCGACCGGGACCACGACCTCGCACGCGGCGCCGCTGGCGCCGGTGCGATTGGCGCCCGCGCCATCGCGGCCGCGCTCCGCGCGGTGGATGCGCCGGTGGCGAAAGTCCGCGAGCGTGCTCAGCCCCTCGTCGCCGACGAGGAGCACGTCGCCGCCGTCGCCGCCGTCGCCGCCGTCGGGGCCGCCCTTGGGGACGTATTTCGCCCGGTGGAAGCTCAGGCAGCCGTTGCCGCCGTCACCGGCATGGACCCGAATTCTGGCTTCATCGACGAAATGCATCGGGGGGATTCCGCGGGATGCGGCCGCACGACGGGGCCGGATACAAAAAACCCCGCCGGCGGCGGGGCTTTTGCGTCAAGCACCCGGCGCCGGTCAGGCGTCGGGCGTCGGGACGATCTCGACGAACTTGCGCTGCTTGGGCCCGCGGCGGACGAACTTCACGTGACCGTCGACCCGGGCGTAGAGCGTGTAGTCGTTGCCCGTGCCGACGTAGCGGCCGGCGTGGAACCGGGTGCCGCGCTGGCGCACGATGATGCTGCCCGCGTTCACCGATTCGCCGCCGAAGCGCTTGACGCCGAGGCGCTTCGACTGCGAGTCGCGCCCGTTCTTGGTGCTGCCGCCTGCCTTCTTGTGTGCCATGCCTGCTGCCTCCGCGCGGGTGCGGCCGGGCCGGGCCCGGGTGCCGTCAACTGCTGATGCCGGTGATCTCGAGCTCGGTGTAGTCCTGGCGGTGACCGGTGCGCTTCTGGTGGTGCTTGCGCCGGCGGAACTTGATCACCTCGATCTTGCGCCCGCGGCCGTGGCCGACCACGCGGGCCTGCACCCGGGCGCCATCGACATGCGGCTTACCCACCTTGACGTCGTCGCCGTCGGTGACGAGCAGCACCGCGCCGATGTCCATCTCTTCGCCCTCGGCCGCCTGCAGGCGTTCGACGCGGAGCTTGTCGCCCTGCGCGACCCGGTACTGCTTGCCGCCCGTCTGGATGACCGCGTGCATCGAAAATCTCCTGACACTGGGCCGGGGCCGGGTGGATCGGATGCCACCGGCAAAGACGCGTGATTCTATAACCCTGGCGCGCGGCGGTCAACGCGGCAACGGCGAAGGCGGCAGGCGGACGGTTTGCAGGGCGGGATGGAGCGAGTCGTTCCGGCAAACGACCATTGATCGAGACAATGCTGGGTTTCGCTGCGCTCCACCCCGCCCGTGCCCGAGCACAGCAGGTCACGGGTGGCAGCGGGCGTGCATCCGGTCGCGACAGACGCGGTCCGGCGGGATGCGGACGCCCGCCCGCGCCAGCACGCGCCCGCACCCGTCCGCTGTCGCCTGCCGCCTTCGCCCTTCGCCCGCCGCCTGCCGCCGCCGACGAAGTTGACACCCCCCGGACCCCTTCGCACAATCCGCCCACCTTCCCGCTCGGGCAGCCCCGATGCATGACGACGCCATCCAGGCGCTCGTCGACGCGGACATGAACGCGGTCGATGACACGATCCGTGACCGTCTGCGCTCCGACGTCGTCCTGATCAACCAGCTCGGGCAGTACATCGTCAGCAACGGCGGCAAGCGCCTGCGGCCCCGGCTGGTGCTGCTGGCGGCCGGGGCCGCGGGTTACGCGGGCCGTGCCCACATCCCCCTGGCGGCGATCATCGAGTTCATCCATACGGCCACACTGCTGCACGACGATGTCGTCGATGACTCGGAGATGCGCCGCGGGCAGCAGACGGCCAACGCGCTCTGGGGCAACGAGGCGGCCGTGCTGGTCGGTGACTTCCTCTATTCGCGCGCCTTCGAGATGATGGTCGAGATCGGCAGCATGCGCGTCATGGAGATCCTCGCCCAAACGACCAACACGATCGCCGAAGGCGAGGTGATGCAGTTGCTGAACGTCCACGATGCGGACACGACCGAGGAGCGCTACCTCGACATCATCCGCTCGAAGACCGCCAAGCTGTTCGAGGCCGCCGTATGCCTGGGTGGGGTCCTCGCCGGCGTCGACGCAACCACCGAGCGCGCAATGGGCCGTTACGGCATGCACCTCGGCACCGCCTTCCAGGTCATCGACGACGTGCTCGACTACAGCGCCGACAGCGACGAGATGGGCAAGAACGTGGGCGACGACCTCGCCGAGGGCAAGCCCACCCTGCCGCTGATCCACGTCGTCCAGCAGGGTGCCCCCGAGGATGCCGCGGTGGTGCGCGAGGCGATCGAGCAGGGCGGCGTCGAGCGGGTGAGCGCCGTCATGGAGATCCTCGAGCGCAGCGGTGCCATCGGCTACGCCCGGGCCGAGGCCCGGGCGGAGGCCGACCGCGCCCTCGACGCCCTCGACGCGGTGCCCCCCGGGCGCTTCCACGACGCCCTGCGCTCGCTCGCCGACACGGCGGTCGACCGCACGGCCTGAAACCCCGCGCCGGTCTCGCACCCGCATCGCCTCGCCCGTGCCCGCGCGCCCGCGCCCGCAATCGAATCCGGCCCGGGAACAGGGGGCCAGGCGACGCGGACGCGCGCGCGGTGGCATCCATGTGGGCCGGCTTGCGAGCGCAGCGAGCCAGCCGGCGTACAGCGTTCATCCCGGCCCGGCGCCCGCTGCTGTCTCCGGCCGAGGTCGCCCGGCGCGGGGCGTTGCACCCGGCGAGCCGTGCCCGCTGTTGCCTGCCGCAAGAGCGGGCCTGGGTCGGTGCCTGGCCGCCTGCCGCTCAGCCCACCTCCGCCAGCAGCGCCTCGATCATGCGCTCGGCGCGGCCGGCGTAGCCGCCGCCGAACAGGTGCGCGTGATTGAGGACGTGGTAGAGGTTGTACAGCGAGCGCCGCGTGGCGTAGCCCGGCTCGAGGGGCAAGGCCTCCCGGTAGGCCGCGTGGAACGCGGGCGGGAACCCGCCGAACAGCTCGGTCATCGCCAGGTCCGCCTCGCGATCGCCATAGTAAAAGGCGGGATCGAGGATCGTGCCGCGCCCGTGCTCGTCGTAGCCCGCGTTGCCGGTCCAGAGGTCACCGTGCAGGGGCGATGGCGCCGGTGCATGGCTTCCCAGGAGGGCATCCAGGCCCTCGGCCAGGCGCCGGCCGCGTTGCGCCAGGCGGTGGCGGCCGTCCGCCTCGGCCAGGGCAAGCTGCGGTCCCATGCGGTGCGCGCGCCAGAAGGCCGCCCAGTCGGTCATCCACGCATTCGGCTGGGGCGTCGTCCCGATGTGGTTGTCGCGATCCCAGCCGAAGGCAGCCGCCGTGGCGGCATGCATCACCGCCAGCGAGCGGCCGAAGGCGGCCGGCTCGCCGCCCGCGGCCCGCAGATCGACGAATTCCAGCGCGAGCCAGGCACGCCCCGCGGCCACACCGTGGCCCAGCGGCGCCGGCACACGCGGCCCGCCCGCTGCGGCGAGCGCCTCGAGACCAGCGGCCTCGGCGGCGAACTGATCCGCGCACCCGGCTTCCCCGGTCTTGAGGAACAGGGCGTGGCCGTGCGCGGTCAGCACCTGCATGGCATTGTGGATGCACCCGCCGGTGATCGCCCCGCCGGCTTGCAGCGGCCCGGTGTAGCCCCGGGACGCAATCGCCGAGTGCACGTCCTGCAGCAACTTGACGGTGGTATCGTCCATGACGCCATCATCAATGATGGATCGCGAGTATTGAAGGCGTGGTCGCCGCCACGGAATAATTTCCTCGCCGCAACATAACGACATGCGGCCGCAGAGCGGGAGGATCGATCGATGTCCACGAATCCCCATCACGACCGTGCCGGCCGACCACCCGAGACCGCCCGGGTCGACAAGCCGGACCAGAGTCGAAGCGGCGCCCCGGGGCTTCGCGAGCCCGGTCATCGCTTGCGGTCGAGCGGGCGCCTGCGGGAACGTGCACGGGAACTGCTCGCGCGCGCCGGCGTGCAACTCAACGGTGATCGCCCGTGTGACATCCGCGTGCACGACGAACGGGTCTATGCGCGCGTGTTCGCCCACGGGTCGCTCGGCTTCGGCGAGGCGTACATGGATGGCTGGTGGGGCTGCGACGACCTGTCCGACCTGGCATCCCGGCTCGTGCGGGCCCGCCTCGATCACGCCATCCGGCCCTGGAGCGATCTGCCGCGCGTGGCCGCCGCCCGCCTGATGAACCTGCAGACGCCGCGACGCAGCTACCGCGTGGGCGAGCAGCACTACGACATCGGCAACGACCTGTACGACCGCATGCTCGGGCGGCACCCGATCTATTCCTGCGGCTACTGGCGCGAGGCGGACAATCTCGACGACGCGCAGATCGCGAAGGTCGACCTGATCGCGCGCAAGCTCGGCCTGGAGCCCGGCATGCGGGTCCTGGACATCGGCTGCGGTTGGGGGGCGGCCGCCCACTATCTCGCGCGGACGTACGGCGTCGAGGTGGTCGGCGTGACCATCTCGCGCGAGCAGGTGGAGTACGGTCAGCGCCTGTGCGCCGATCTCCCGGTGGACATCCGTATGCAGGACTACCGGGCCCTCGACGAAACCTTCGACCGCATCCTGTCGGTCGGCATGTTCGAGCACGTTGGCTACAAGAACTACCCGGGTTTCATGCAGGTCGCCGCACGTTGCCTGCGCGAGGATGGCCTGTTCCTGCTCCACACGATCGGCAACAACCACTCCACGGCGACCACCGATCCCTGGATCGCGAAGTATATTTTCCCGAATTCGATGGTGCCTTCTGCGAACCAGATCACGCACGCAGCGGAAGGAAACTTCATAATCGAGGACTGGCACAACTTCGGGACCGACTACGATCGGACGCTGCTGGCGTGGTTCGCCAATTTCGATGCGCACTGGCCCGAGCTCGCCGAGCGCTACGGCGAGCGCTTCTACCGCATGTGGAAGTACTACCTGCTGACGTGCGCGGGCTCGTTCCGGGCGCGCGAGAACCATCTCTGGCAGTTGGTACTGTCCCCGCGTGGTGTTCTCGGCGGCTACCGCTCGCTGCGTTAGCAGCCGGTCGCCGCGCCCGCGACGGCCGGTCGGCGCTTCGACGGGGCATAGTCGCTCGGAGGGAGGAAGACACGATGCGCCCGTGCCGCTGCACGCTTGCCGCCGCCCTGCTCGGGCTGGCGTTGACCGCACCCGCCGGGCTGGCCGCCGAACCGGCCTACGACCAGCTGCCGGACGAACGCGTCCTGTACATCGCGCCCGGCCAGTCCCTGGCCCGCCTGGTCGAGCGGGTCTATCCCGACCGGGCCGGTGAATGGGACCGGATCCGGCAATGGATCGTGGACAACAATCCGCACGCGTTCGTCGATGGCGATCCGGATCGCCTGAAGGCCGAGGTGCGGGTGAAGCTCCCGAGTGCTTCGCAGATCGCCGCCCAGGACCGCGCCGGCGAATACTCGCTGCGCGACGGCGCGGCCGCGACCTCGGTCGCGCCGGCGCTGGCGTTCGACGGGCGTTACGTGTTCGTCGATCCGTCGCAGTCGCTGTCCGACCTCGTGCCGGACCTCTACCCCGAGCAGCAGGGCAGCTGGGAACGGATCATCGAGGCCATCATCGAGCGCAACGCCGGGCGTCTGGAGGGCACGGACTCCGGCACGGTCATCGAGCGCGGCACCCGCCTGCGGATCCCGCAGATCCGGCGCCCGCGTGCGGCCCCGGCCGAGGAGGAGGAGGAGGAGGACGAGGCCGAACGCCCGCGCCCCGAGCCCCGCCCGGTCGTGGCCACGGTGGTGACCGCCGACGGCCGACTGGAGGCGGTCGACGCGGCCGGGCGCACCCGGAACCTGGGCAAGGGTGACGCCGTCCGCCGCGACGACACGCTGCACACGGGGCGCGATGCGCGCGCCAAGATCCGCTTCGACGACGGCGAGCAGCTGTTCCTGCGCGCCGACTCGCGCGCGCGGGTGCGCGACTGGTCGCTGCCGGAGACCGGACCCGGAACCCGGGTGATCGAGCTGCTGCGCGGCGGCTTCCGCGCCATCACGGGCGCGATCGGCAACCGCAGCGAGGACATGTACCGCACGGTCACGGCCCAGACCACGCTCGGGGTACGCGGCACGGCGTACGCGGTGCGCATCTGTGGCGAGGACGAGTGCGTCGCCGGCGGCGGCGACACGGCGCTCGCGGCGGGGCTCTACCTCGGCGTGGAGGCGGGCCGGGTCAGCCTCCTGAACGAGGCGGGCGACACCGCCGTCGAGGCGGGCTCGTTGCGCTATGTCGCGGGCCCGGCGAGCGCGCCGGCGCCGGCCGCGGGGGGCGCGGCCGACGTGCTGTTCACGCAGGCGGAACGCGCGGCCGGGATCGGCCAGCGGCCCGCGGGGGAGGCGGGCGCGGACGCCGAGGGCGACGACGACGGCGGTGCCGGCTGGGGCTGGGTCGTGCTCGGCATCATCCTGCTCGGTGCCGGGCTCTAGTCGTCCGGTCTCGCGAGGTTGTTCCCCCGGGCTGATACCCGGGAGGCTTGTGGTGACCAGGCCGAGCAGTCTTCGGGGCCCGCCCGGATGACCATCCACGAGACTTGCAAGGACGGGCCCGTACAGTCGACGGTTGGTCGCGCAGCGGCGTGATCCGGGGCTGATCACCGGCGGCATTGGCCGACGCGTTCGGCGTCAGCGACCGCAGGGTCACTTGCGGGCACCGCCGATCGCGCAGCGAACGCTGGGCAAGGCAAGGCGGTTGCGGCGATCGTGAGCGTGCGTGGCGGGCCCATGTGACTCCAGCGACGGCGAGAAGAGGTCGCTGGGGCACGCGCGCAGCAGGCTCGGGTGACTCCGACCGCCGCCCGCGGTGGGTTGCCCCTGCTCGCGCTCAGCGGCGGCGTCGGCCGTGGCGTGCCATGGGGGGCACGAACTCGGCGGGCTTGCCGGCGATCCATTCGACGAACCGGGCGATGTCGGCGTCGCTGCGCAGGCGCTCGAGGGTGTTGAAGTCGCGCTCCAGCGTCTTCTCCGTGAACACCGCGTGCACGTGGTCGTGGCAGGGGCGGCAGAGCCAGGCGATGCGGCGGTGGACGTCGTCGCGGCGGAAGTCGCGCTTGTTGCGACGGCTGGCGTGGCGCGTGCGCGGCACGAGATGATGGCGGGTCAGCCCACCGACGGCCCGCCCGCACAGCTCGCAGTTCAGTGGCGGTGTGGCCATCGGGTCACGCCGCCGTTGCGGATCCGGAGGTCATCATGAGCGATCAAACCATTGCCATTACGGGCGCCAATCGCGGCATCGGGCTCGAACTCGTGCGCCTGTTCCGCGAGCGTGGCGATCGGGTTATTGGCCTCTGCCGCGAGGCCGGCGAGCAGCTGCCGGCCACGGGCGCCGAGATCGTCGACGGCGTCGACGTCGGGTCGGCCAATGCCCTGCGCGCGGCCGCGGAGCGCGTTGGCCCGCAGCGCATCGACATCCTCGTCAACGTCGCCGGTCTCCTCACCCGCGAGACGTTCGCCGACCTCGCCGACCTGGAGGCCCACGAGCGCATCCAGCGGCAGTTCCAGGTCAACGCGCTGGCGCCGCTGCTGGCGACCCACGCATTCGCCGGCCAGCTGGAATCGGGTTCCAAGGTCGCGCTGATCACCAGCCGCATGGGCTCGATCGGCGACAACGATTCGGGCGGCCAATACGGCTACCGCATGTCCAAGGCCGCGCTCAACGCCGCCGGCAAGTCGCTCGCGGTCGATCTCGCCGACCGCGGCGTCGCCGTGGGCATTTTCCACCCGGGTTTCGTGCGCACGGGCATGACCGGCTACCAGGGCCACGTCGAGCCCGCCGAGGCGGCCGCGATGCTGCTCGCGCGCATCGACGAGCTGGGTCCGGGCAACGCCGGCCGATTCGTGCACGCCAACGGCGAGGAGCTCCCCTGGTAGCCCGGGGCCGGGACCCGGGACCGCGACCCGCGCTTCGTGCGCGTGCCGGGCGCGGGGCCCGCCTGCTGGGCGCGGCCCTCGGTGCCCTGCTGGCGGGCGGCTGCGCCACGCTGCGCCCGGAGCCGCCGGAGGTCGCGCTCGCGGATGTCGCCATCGAGCGCCTCGGCCTGTTCGAGCAGACCTATCGCGTCGGGCTGCGCCTGCGCAACCCGAACGACCGGGCGCTGGATATCGAGTCGCTGCGCTTCGACCTGGCGGTGGCCGGGCGCGCGTTCGCCGACGGGGTCAGCACGGACGGCGTCGAGCTGCCGGCCGGTGGCGAGGAGCGCATCGAGCTGCTGGTCCGCTCCGACCTCGGCAAGGTACTCGACCTGCTGCAGGCGTTCGCCGAGGGCGAGCGCGGCCTGCCCTACCGGATCGATGGCGAGGCCCGGCTCGGCGGCTGGGGCAGCCGCGTGCCGTTCTCGCGCGAGGGCCGGCTTGGCCCACCGCCGTCCGCGGACGCGGCCGATGCGGCCGCCGCTCCCGATCAGTTCGCGGCCAGGCGCTCCTGAATCGCGCGGAAGCGCTCGACCGGGCGTGCGCCGGGGGCGTGCTCGTCGAGCAGGATCCCCAGCGCATTGACCAGGGTCTCGCGGCGGGCGCGCGGCGGCGGGTGGGTGCCGGCGTGCAGGCTCATCGCGGGGGCCACCGGGTCCAGCGCGGTCAGGGTCGTCAGCGTGTGGGTGAAGCTCCAGGGGTCGTAGCCGGCGCGCGCGGCGAGGGCCGCACCGATGCGGTCGGCGTCGTACTCGTCCTGTTGCGACAGGCCCACCGTGTAGAGCCGCGCGGCCGTGTCGGCCAGCCGCGTGAGTTCGCGCTGGCTGGCATTGCCGCGGGCCGTGCGTTGCAGCACATGGGCGGCGATCTCCAGGCCCCGGCGCGCCTGCAGAGCCTCCAGGTGGTCGCGCTGGGTCACGTGCGCGATCTCGTGGCCCAGCACGGCGGCGAGCTCGGCCTCGCTCTCCATCAGCAGCACCAGACCGCGCGAGACGAAGACATAGCCGCCGGGTGCGGCGAAGCCGTTGATCGCGGCCGTGTCGAGCACGGCGAAGGTCCAGTCGAGGTCGGGGCGGGGGCCCTGGCTCGCCACCCACCGCCCGACGCGATTGACGTATTGCTGCACGGCCGCGTCCTCGACGGGCGGGATCACGCCCAGGAGCCGCGCGGCCATCCGGTGCCCGATGCGGCGCTCGCGCGCTGCCGGGATCCCGGTCAGGTTGCCGGATGCGGCATCACCCGGGCCCGGCAGATCATCCATGCCCTCGGCGCCGGCAGCGCCCGGGAGCAGGGCGAGCACCAGGGCCAGCACCGCGGCGAGCGTGCCGTGGGTGTGGTACGCCCGGGTCACCATCCGCTCCAGTCCTCGGCCTCGCCGACGCCCGCGCCCGGTGTGCGGATTGCCGGGCGCGCACGCAGCGCGGCGCGTTCCGCGAACGTGCGCGCCGCTGCGGCGCTCACCGCGTGCGCGCGCACGGCCCGCAGCGCCGCGGCATCGGCCGCGGCCCCGCCGAGCGGTTCATGCCCGGCGTCCACCTGCTGGCCGCCGCGGCCGCCGAGCCCGCGAACGCCGATCGTCGCGGTCACGCTGCCCGTGCCTTCGCCGGCGCCGGAATCGCCCGAGAAGTAGCCCGTCACCTGGCGCCCGAAGCGTTCGAGCGCGCCCAGGAGGCCCTCGCCGGACTCGACCTCGCGCACCTTCCACACGCGCACCCAGCCCGCCTCGCCATCCGGCGGCCGCACCGCGATCCAGCCGCCCCGGCGGCCGGTGCGATCGACAGGGGTATCGGCGGCGAGCTCGGCGATGCGGCGGCTGCCGGGATCCGGCGCTGCGTGGAGGTCGGCCGCCTCGACGATGCGCGCGGGCTCGGCGCTCGCCCCGCCCGGGTAGGCGGTGAGCAGGGCGACGACAACGAGCGCTCCGGCGGTCGTCCTCATCCGAGTTCCCCGGCGCGGCGCTCGGCCTCGAGGTCGCGCACGTAGACGTCGTGCCAACGCCGCGCGAAGGCTTCGGGGTCCCAGTCCGTCGACGCCAGTGCCGAGCGCGCGCCGGGGCGGACCACGTAGGTCTGGGCACTCACCGCGCCGCCGCCGTCGATGCGCCACACGGTCACCCGCTCGCGGCGGTAGAAGTCGCCCTCGAAGGCATCGATGCGGCGGCGCGCGGCGGGGCCGACGTTCTCGTAGAGCACGCCCTCCACGGCATGGCCGGGGCGCGGCACGATCCCGGGGAACGGGGCCCCATGGACGGCGTGGCGGGCGAAGTCGTCGAGCACGGCGCGCGTGCCGGGCAGGCGCTCGCCCGTGACGGCCGCCGCGACGGCGGGGAACTGCAGCGTGCCGTAGACGAACAGATCGACCCCGGTCATCCCTGGACCTCGTGCGGCGGCGACGCGAAGTGGTGCTCGAGGAAATCCTGTTCCAGCGGGTCCAGGTCGAAGCGCCGCGCGGCCTCGGCGACCGTGGCACGATCATGCCGGGGCTGTTGCGCGAGCCAGCGCACGGCGCGGCGCAGGGACTCGCCATGGGGAACGACGCCGCGTGGGGTCATCGACCGTCGCCTCGTGTCGACCGGGTCCCACATTGAAGCGCCGAACCGAAGGCGCCGCAAGGGCGTGCGGTCGCGTCGCGCGCCCGCGCGTCACAGCGCGTAGCTGACCTCGAGCAGGATGACGTCCGCGCCGGGGTTGCGATCCGGGCTGCCGAGGATGCCGCCGTTGGAGTTGTGGCGCCAGCGCACACCGACGCGCCAGGGCCCGCCGTCGCCGAGCCCGCGGCTGATGGACAGGTCGGCGTTGAACAGGAACCTGCTGTCCAGCGTCCGGTCGCTCTCGAGCGAGTCCTCCGAGAAGTAGGCGAAGCCCGCACCGAGGTCGATGTACCAACGGTCGGCCAGCCAGCCCGGCCGGTAGCGCCAGAACGTGCCGGCCTCGATGAACTCGATATTGTCCTCGGCGCCGCGCCCGCCCTCGACATCCAGCCATTGCCCGAGCGCGATCTCGTAGAAGACGTCGTCGCCGAGCTGGCGCAGCAGCCAGGGCGGATCCTCCGCCCGGAAATCGACGCCAAGTGTCCAGCCGCGGACATCCGTGGGCTTGAGCAGGACGCCGCTGCCGAGCGTGATGCGATCGGCCTCGGCTGCCCGCGCGCCCATGCCGGGCAGCATGAGGGCGATGGACACGGCGATCGCGCTCGCGGCGCCCGCCAGGGCCCGGTGCCGGGTATTGCGATCGTGCATGGTGCTGTCTCCACCGACGGCGGTGGGCAATGGGCCGCCGCCCCTTGCCTGTTGCACTCGTCGGACTGGCGTCGGGCGATGTTGTTCCGGAGCGATTGCCGTAAGTCACTGATTGCAGAGTGCACTACGGGTAATCCCTTAACGCGTGTCGAAGGGAGAAGGGAGAAGGGAGAAGGGAGAAGGGAGAAGGGAGAAGGGAGAAGGCGGCAGGCGGCAGGCGGGAGGC
>CAZVFN010000076.1:0-13369 GCA_964626335.1 uncultured Ectothiorhodospiraceae bacterium | reverse complement strand
GGCCTCCCGCGGGCGCCGCTGCCAGGTCAGGGCGCTGGCGAGATTGGCGAGCAGGCCGGGGTCGTCCGGAGCGCCCTCGATCCCCGCGTTCAGCGCGCGCTCGGCGTCGGCGGGGCGCTCGGCCGCCAGCAGCACCAGGCCCAGGTCGTTGTGGCGCTGCGCGGCGCCGGGCGCCAGGCGCAGGGCGCTGCGCAGGGCCGACTCGGCCTCCTCGAGCCGCCCGAGTCGGTAGAGGCTCCTGCCGAGCGTGGCCCAGCCGGCGTCGCGGTCGGGCCAGCGCCGGGTGAATCGGCGCGCGGCGCGCGCCGCGCGCTCGAAGTCGCCGGCCTCGAACGGATCACTCAGGGCGCTCAGGTCGCTCGGCTTGGGCTGTCCCACGGCAAGCGCTCCACGGGCCGGCGGCGCCGCGCCGCCGGCGCGGGTCGGCCTCAGTCCTCGAAGACGACGCTCACGCGGCGGTTGTGGCGGCTCTTCTTCTCGATCCGGGCGACGCGCACCCGGCCGATCTCCGCCGTCGAGGCGACGTGGGTGCCGCCGCAGGGCTGCAGGTCGACGTCGCCGATGCGGACCAGGCGGACGCGGCCCGCGCCGCGCGGCGGCTGCACCGAAAGCGTCTTGACCAGCGCCGGGCGGGCGTCGAGCTCCGCCTCGGTGATCCACTCCGCGGTGACCGGGTAGTCGGCAGCGATCAGCTCGTTGAGCTGCGCGCTCACCGTGTCCCGGTCGAGGGTAGTCTCGGGCAGGTCGAAGTCCAGCCGGCCCTTGGTCTCGGACAGCGAGCCGCCCGTCACCGGCGCCGGGATTGCCACCGACAGCAGGTGCATGCAGGTATGCATGCGCATGCGTGCGTGGCGCAGGTCCCAGTCGATCTCGCCCTGGACCGCCGCGCCCGCCTCGGGCGCGGCGTCGGCCTGCGCGAGGTGGTGCTCGATGGCCTCGTCCGCGCCCTTGCGGGTATCGCGCACCGCGACGCGGTGCCCGTCGGCGAGGGCGAGCCGGCCCGCGTCGCCGGGCTGGCCCCCGCCCTGCGGATAGAACAGCGTGCGGTCGAGCACGACCGCGCCGTCGCGGGCGTCCAGCACGCGCGCCTCGAAGTGCGTCGCGTACGCGTCGTCGCGGAACAGCGCCTCGGTCGCCGCGGGCGCGTTCACGGCGCCTTCTCGTGCGCAATGCGCTCGGCGAGGTGCCGGGCGAGGCCCGCGAGCGCGACATCCTCGGCCGCGTCCGCGGCGCGCGGCTTGTATTCGGCCGTGCCCGCGTCGAGGCCCTTTTCGGAGAGCACGACCCGGTGCGGGATGCCGATCAGGTCCATGTCGGCGAAGCGGAAGCCGGGCCGGGCGTCGCGATCGTCGAGCAGGACGTCGACCCCGGCGGCCTGCAGTTCCGCGTAGAGCGTCTCGGCCGCCTCGCGCACTCGGTGCGACTTCTGGTGGTTGATCGGTACCAGCGCCAGCTCGAACGGCGCGATCGCGGCCGGCCAGATGATGCCGCGCTCGTCGTGGCCCTGCTCGATGGCGGCGGCGACGAGGCGCGAGACCCCGATGCCGTAGCAGCCCATGTAGAGCGTCACGGGCTTGCCCGCCTCGTCGAGCACCTGCGCGTCCATCGCCTCGGAGTACTTGCGCCCGAGCTGGAAGATGTGGCCGACCTCGATGCCGCGCAGGATGCCGAGCGTGCCGCCATCGGGCGCGATGTCGCCCGCGACGACGTCGCGCAGGTCGGCGCTCGCCGGCTCGGGCAGGTCGCGGCCCCAGTTGACGCCGCGCAGGTGCTGCGCCTCGGTGTTCGCCCCGCAGACGAAGTCGGCCAGCGGCAGCGCGGCGTGGTCGGCGATCACCGGCAGCTCGAGCCCGACCGGGCCGAGCGAGCCCGCGCCGCAGCCGGCGACCGCGCGGATGCGCGCGTCGGAGGCCAGCGTCAGCGGCGCGGCCACCGCCTCGAGGCCCTCGGCCTTGAGCGCGTTGAGCTGGTGGTCGCCGCGCAGCACGAGCGCGACCAGGCCGCCGTCGCTGCCCTCGACCAGCAGCGTCTTCAGGCAGCGCTCGAGCGCCACGCCCAGCGAGGCGACGAGGTCGTCCATGGTGTGGACGCCGGGCGTGTCCACCGGGGCCATGGATTCGCCGGGCGCGGGGCGCTCGTCGCCCGGCGGCTGCGCCGCCGCGAGCTCGACGTTGGCCGCGTACTCGCCGGCGTCGGAGAAGGCGATGGCATCCTCGCCGCTGCTCGCCAGCACGTGGAACTCCATCGAGCGCGAGCCGCCGATGGCGCCGCTGTCGGCCTCGACCGCGCGGTAGTCGAGGCCGAGGCGGTCGAACAGGCGGCGGTAGGCGGCGTACATGCGGTCGTAGCTCGCCTGCATGCCCTCGGGCGTGAGATCGAACGAGTAGGCGTCCTTCATGACGAATTCGCGCGAGCGCATCACGCCGAAGCGCGGGCGGACCTCGTCGCGGAACTTGGTCTGGATCTGGTAGAAGTTCACCGGCAGCTGGCGGTAGCTCTTGAGCTCGCGGCGCGCGATGTCGGTGATGACCTCCTCGTGCGTCGGACCGAAGCAGTAGTCGCGCTCGTGGCGGTCACGGATGCGCAGCAGCTCCGGGCCGTACTCGTCCCAGCGCTGCGATTCCTGCCACAGCTCGGCTGGCTGCACCGCCGGCAGCAGCATCTCCAGCGCGCCGGCGGCGTCCATCTCGTCGCGCACGATGCGCTCGATGCGGCGGTAGACGCGCAGGCCGAGCGGCATCCAGTCGTAGATGCCCGCCGCGAGCCGCCGGATCATGCCGGAACGCAGCATCAGGCGGTGGCTGACGATCTCGGCGTCGGCCGGGTTTTCCTTGAGGGTGTTGAGGTAGAAGTGCGAGACGCGCATCGGGCCATTTGCTCCGTGCGGGGGGATGCCGCGGGCGGATTGTAAGGGAGGCCGGGGCGCGGCGCACCCGGCTCAGCCCTCCGCGGCGCCGCCGTCGCCGCCCGCACTCCGGCCGTCGCAGTGCTTGTCCAGCTGGCCGCGGACCTGATCGAGGCGCTTGCGGCGAGCGTCGCCCGCGAGCGGCTCGAGCGTGCCGTCGTCGTTCTTCATGCGCACCGGCCGGTCGCTCGCCAGCATCTCTTCCTGCGCGCGCATGTCCTGGCAGAACTCGGCCACGGTGTCGGCACCGCCGTCGCCGTCGCCGTTGCCTGCGCCGGCCGGGTCGCTGCTCGAGGCGCCGTTGGCGCCCGGCGGCGCCTCGGGGGTGCGGGCGGGCAGGGTGACCGCCTCCGCCTCGACCCTGGCGCGCTCGTCCTCGGGCGGCGGTTGCTGGGAATAGTGGGTGACGCCGTCCTCGTCGACCCACTTGTAGTACTCGGCGGCCGCGAGCGGCGGCGCCGCGAGCAACGCCAGGGCCGGTCCGAGCACGAGTGCGAGCAGCCGGGGCATGATGACCTCCGCGTCGGTAGACGAGCCGGTCGATTATGCCACAGGCCTCGGATGGCGCGGCCGGGTGCGTGTATGATTGACACCGCGCGCACCGGACGCTCCCCCCCATGCTCGACGTCATCCGCAGCTGGTATCAGCGCAATTTCTCCGATCCCCAGGCCGTGATCCTGGTCATCCTGCTGGCGGCCGGGTTTTCCGTCATCCTGGTGTTCGGGAACATCCTCGCGCCGGCGCTGGTCGCGCTGATCTTCGCCTACCTGCTCGAGGGGATCGTCGCCGCGCTGGAGCGAATGCGCGTGCCGCGGATCTGGGCCGTGAGCCTGGTGCTGCTGGCGTTCATCATGCTGGCCGTGATCGTGCTGCTCGGCCTGGTGCCGCTGCTGTCGCGCCAGGTCGCGCAGCTGCTGCGCGAGATCCCGGGCATGGTGACGCAGGGCCAGGAGGCGCTGATGCGGGTGCCGGAGATGTATCCGACCCTGTTCACCAAGGAGCAGATGCGCGAACTGATCGGTTCGCTGCACGCGGAGGTGGCGGACCTGGGCAAGGCCGTGCTGTCGGTGTCGCTGGCGCAGGCAGTCAGCGTGTTCACGTTCATCATCTACGTGATCCTCGTGCCGCTGCTCGTGTTCTTCATGCTCAAGGACAAGGACCGGATGATCGATTGGGCACGGCACTTCCTGCCGCGCCGGCGCGAGCTCTCCTTCCAGGTCTGGGCCGAGGTCGACGACAAGATCGGCAACTACATCCGCGGCAAGGTCGTGGAGATCGCGATCGTCTGGGTCGTGACCTACATCACCTTCTCGCTGATGGGGCTCAACTACACGCTGCTGCTGTCGTTCCTCGTCGGCATCTCGGTGATCATCCCCTACATCGGCGCCATCTCGGCGACGATCCCGGTGGCCCTGATCGCGTACTTCCAGTGGGGCTTCGCGCCCGAGTTCTGGTACGTGCTGATCGCCTACCAGATCATCCAGCTGCTCGACGGCAACGTCCTGGTGCCGGTGCTGTTCTCCGAGGTGGTGAACCTCCACCCGGTCGCGATCATCGTCGCCGTGCTGTTCTTCGGCGGGCTGTGGGGCATGTGGGGGGTGTTCTTCGCCATCCCGCTGGCGACCCTCGTCCAGGCGGTCCTCAACGCCTGGCCCCGGGTGCAGCCGCCGCCCGAAGAGGGCGACGAGTCGCAGGACCGCGAGCGCGGCGACGCGGCCGCCTGAACGGGTACGGTCTCCCGGCGTCGCGGCGCGCGCAGGGGCGGCGGCGGGCCGAAGGCCCGGTCCTCGGGGCGCCGGCGTGTGCCCGCGAATGCCGGCGCTCACGCAGCCTTGCCGCGGCGGCAGATTGCGTCGGCGCGATTCGGCCGCAGGCGGACGCGCACAGTCCCGGGTCGTGTTCGGCGTTGCGCGCTTCCCGGCCGGCATCAGGGCGCGCGTTTGCGGCGCAAGAACGCGCCTGCCGTTCTGCCGGTCCCGGGTCGCTGCGCGTGCTCTGCGACTCGGCGTGATGCACCGATCGCTCGGCGCGAGGTCGCCGCTGCGGTCGCGCGCAGGCGCCCCCCAGGCCGCCGACCGCGCCCTCAGTCGAGGAACACCAGCGCGCCCATGCCGAGGAAGGCGCCGAAGCCGATGACGTCGGTCACCGTGGTGACGATGACACCGCCGGCGAGCGCCGGGTCGATGCCCATCCGCCGCAGCACGAGCGGGATCACGACACCCGCGACGGCGGCGATCGACAGGTTCAGGACCATGGCGATGCCGATGATCAGCGCGAGTGTGCCGTTGCCGAACCACAGCAGGGCGATCAGCGCGACCAGCAGCGCCCAGAGCAGCCCGTTCGAGGCGGCGACCGCGAGCTCCTTGAGCAGCAGCGGGCGGGCGTTGCGGCGCGTGATCTGGCCCAGCGCCTGGCCCCGGATGACGATGGTGAGCGTCTGCGTGGCGGCGATGCCGCCCATGCTGGCGACGATCGGCATGAGGATGGCCATCGCCACGACCTCCTGCAGCGTGGCCTCGAAGCGCCCGATCACCCAGGCGGCGAGGAACGCGGTCATCAGGTTGATGCCGAGCCACACGGCGCGCCGCAGCGAGGCCTGGCGAACGGGCGCGAACAGGTCCTCCTCGGCGGCCAGGCCGGCGCGGCTCATCACGGCATGCTCGGCGTCCTCGCGGATCACGTCGACGACGTCGTCGATCGTGATGCGCCCGAGCACGCGGCCGTCGCTGTCCGCGACCGGGTGCGAGACCAGGTCGTAGTCCTCGAACAGGCGCGCCACCTCCTGGGCCGGCGTCTCCGGCGCCAGCGGCTCGACGTCGCGATCCATGACGTCGGAGACGAACGTGGACGGATCGCCGGTGAGCACCGTGTCGACGCCCAGGATCCCGCGATAGCGCCCGTAGCGGTCGACCACCACGAGCCGGTCGGTATGCGCCGGCAGCTCGCCGCGCGAGCGCAGGTAGCGCAGCACCACCTCGAGCGTGACATTGGCGCGCACCATCACGCCGTCGACGTTCATCAGCCCGCCGGCGCTGTCCTCCGGCCAGGCGAGCACCTCCTCCAGGCGGCGCCGGTTCTGCTTGTCCATGCCCGCGAGGACCTCGCGGACCACGGTCTCCGGCATCGACTGGACGAAGTCGGCCATGTCGTCGATGTCGAGGTGCTCGGTGGCGGCCACCACCGCGGCGGGGTCCATGTCCTCGACCAGGGTCTCGCGCACGTCCTCGCCGACCTCGAGCAGGACCTCGCCGTCCACGTCGGTCGGTACGTGGGTCCACAGCAGGGTGCGCTGCGGGCGCGGCAGCGACTCGAGGAGGTCGGCGATCTCGGCCGGGTGCAGCGCCTGCAGCATCTGCTCCACCTGGCGCGTCGTCCCTTCCTCGAGCAGCTGCTCGATCGCGTTGAGTCGCTCGGTGCCGCGTTCCGCGGTGCTGGCCTCGACCATGTGGGCCTCCGGCATGCGGGCAGGGGGATCGAGTGTACGGGAATGCCTGTGCGCGACGCAGCGGGCCGCGGCGACGGCTGCGGCGCGCGCGCCACGCGCCGCGCGCCGGCGCGGGGCTCGGAAGCCGCGGATTGCGGTCCCCGGCGGCCCCGGTGCGAAGGGCGATCGCGGCGGGCTATTCGCCCTCGCCGAAGTAGCCGTCGATGAGATCGACGAGCTGCTGGCGGGCGTCGCTCTCGTCGCTGCCCTCGATGTACAGGGTGACGCGGGATCCCTGGCTGGCGGCCAGCATCATCACGCCCATGATGCTCTTGCCGTTGACCCGGCGGCCGTCCTTCTCGATCTCGACCGTGCTTTCGAAGGTCGATGCGAGGCTGACGAGCTTGGCGGCGGCCCGCGCATGCAGCCCAAGCTTGTTCGCGATCAGCACTTCCGCGGTCTGCATCGAAGACGGTCTCTCGGCTGCCGGTTGGCGGTTGCCGCGGTCCGGTTCCGGCAGCGATGAAGCGCCGGTTGCGCGCAACGGTAACAGAGTCCCGCGCGCCTGACCCCCATGCCCGTGCGCTCGGGATCGCGGCCATGGCGCGCGTGGGCGCGATCGTAGCGGAAAATCGTCGTGGCGGGTGGCGTTCGTGGATGCGGTACCCGCGGGCGGCGGGGAGCGCGCGGCGTCGGCGAGGCCCGGCGCAGCGCCGGGATCACCCCGGTGGTCCGCATTCGATCACGCCGATATGGGCCCCGTCGGTCGCCCGCTGGATCACCCGCTCGAGCTCGAGGTGGGTGTAGTTCAACAGGCGCAGGACCATGGGCAGGTTGATGCCGGACAGGACGCGCACGGGCTGATCCGGGCCGAGGCGGCGGGCGATGTTGCACGGCGTGGCGCCGTACAGGTCGGTGAGCACGGCCACGCCGTCGCCAGCGTCGATCTCGCCGACCGCGGCGGTCAGGTCGCGCAGCAGGGTGTCCGCGGAATCGCCCGGGGCGAAGGCGAAGTGGCGAACGCCGGCGGGCGAGCGCCCGAGGATGGCCTCGGCGGCGTCGCAGATCGCCTCGCCGATGCCATTGTGCGTGACGGTGATCAGGCCGACGGTCATCGCAATCAGTTCGATCGCCCCGGTCGACGCCCTCCGTGGGCGGCGGTTTCAGCGCTCGCATTGCCGCGCCGACCCCGATCGCCCGGCGGACATCGACGACAGTACGCCCTCGCCGGGCGCGTTTCCAGCCCCGGCGAGCCCGGCACCGGGGCTTCAGGGCGGTCGCTGCGTGCCGCCGGCACCCGTCTGCAGCTCGCGGTGACGCGTGGTGATCCGCCGGTAGCGCTCGCCGAAGTGGCGCAGCAGACGCTCGGCGAGGTAGACCGAACGGTGCTGGCCTCCGGTGCAGCCGACGGAGACCGTCATGTAGGCGCGGTTCTCGGCCTCGAAGGCCGGCAACCAGCGCTCGAGGAAGTCGCGGATCGATTCGAACATGGCGCCGACCCGGGGGTCGGCCTCGAGGTACTCGCCGACGGCGGCGTCGGTGCCGATCAGCGCCCGCAGGTGCGGCTCCCAGTGCGGGTTGGGCAGGCAGCGCACGTCGAAGACCATGTCGGAGTCGAGGGGCACGCCGTTCTTGAAGCCGAAGGACTGCAACAGCAGCGACAGGCCCTCGCTGTCGTCCGGCAGCAGGCGCTCGCGCAGCAGCCCGCGCAGGCCGTGGAGCGTCAGGTGGGTCGTGTCGACCAGCAGGTCGGCCTGCTCGCTGATCGCCGACAGCAGTTCGCGCTCGCGCTCGATGGCATCGGCCAGCGGCATGCCGTCGAGCGAGAGCGGATGCTTGCGCCGCGTCTCCGAGAAGCGGCGCAGCAGGGTCTCGGCCGCCGTCTGCAGGAACACGACCTCGACATCGATACCGGCGCGCGCCCGCAGGCGTTCGAGCAGCTGCGGAAATGCCTGCAGGTCGCTGACGTCGCTGCGCGCGTCGATGCCGACGGCGACGCGTTCGTGCGCGACGCGCTCGCCCCCGGCGACCTGGTCGACCAGCGGTTCCAGCAGGCCCGAGGGCAGGTTGTCGATACAGTAGAAGCCCTCGTCCTCGAGCGTGTTCAGGGCGACGCTCTTGCCGGAGCCGGACAGGCCGCTGATGACGCTCAGTCGCATGGGTCGTCCTCGCGCATCTGCTCTCGCTGGCGCTGCATCAGGTCCTCCGCGGCGTGATAGCCGCGGCGCCTGAGCAGGAAGTTGCGCACCGCCGCCTCGGCGAGCACGGCCAGGTTGCGCCCGGGGGCCACCGGCAGCGTCATCGAGTCCACCGGCGTTGCGAGCACGTGCGTGGTGGACATGTTGCCGTTGAGGCGGTCGATCTGGCTCCGCAGGGCGCTCGTCAGTGGCTCGAGGTGGATGATCAGTTGCAGCCTCTTGGTCTCGCGGATCGCGGCGTCGCCGTACATGGCGCGGAGGTTCAGGACCCCGAGGCCGCCGACCTCGAGGAAGTCGCGCAGGATCGGGGGCGCCTTGCCCTCGACGTACGGGCCCTGGAGCCGGAACTCCGGTGCATCGTCGGCCACCAGGCTGTGGCCGCGCGAGACCAGCTCGAGCGCCATCTCGCTCTTGCCGACGCCGCCCTCGCCGGTGAGCAGCACGCCCACGCCGAGCACGTCGAGGAACACGCCGTGGCGTACGGTCCACGCCCCCGTGACCTCGGCCAGCACGCGGCGCAGGCCGTGCACGACCCGCTCGCCGCCGGCGGCGGCGCAAGCGAGCGGTACGCCGGCGGCGGCGGCGCGGCGGCGGATCCCGGACGGCACGGCGAGACCGTCGCTGACGACGATGCCGCACAGTCCTTCGCCGAAGAGGCGTTCGACGAGCTCGGCGCGCTCGTCGGCCGCCTGCGCGTTCCAGAAGTCGACTTCGGTTCGCCCCAGGACCTGGATCCGGTTGGGCTGCCTCAGGTCGAGGCGGCCCACTACACCGGGGCCGTTGCCGCCGGGTCGCGAGGGCGGCAGCGGCGGGGCCCGCCCGGTGTCGCCCGCGACGATCGCGATGCCGAGATCCGCCGGGGCCCGATCGACGAGGGCCGGGAGCGAGGGCGCGGCGGGCATGGCGGGTGCGACGGCGGGCGGCGTCAGCCGGCGCCGCTGGCGGCATCCGTTCGCCGGGACCACCCGGCAAGCAGGTCGATCAGGGCGGCCGGGTCCGTCTGCTCGCGCAGGGCCGCGCGCAGCGCCGCATCATTGAACATCTCGGCAAGGCCGGAAAGGATGCGCAGGTGCTCGTCGTTGCAGTCGCGCGGCACGAGGAGCACGAACAGCACGTCGACGCGCTGGTGGTCGGGGGCGTTGTAGTCGATGGGATTCGCCAGCGTGAGGCAGGCCGCCGTCGGCTGCCCCACGCCGGCGACCCGGCCGTGGGGCAGGGCCATGCCCTGCCCCAGGCCGGTACTGCCGAGGCGCTCGCGCGCGTTGAGTGCCTCGAAGATCTCCACGCGCGTCATGCCCGGCACCGACGGCGAGAGCAACTCGGCGGCGCGCTCCAGGGCGCGCTTCTTGCTCGCCAGCGGCTCCTGGCAGCGGACGCGTTCGGGCGACAGCAGTTCGGTGCACTCGGTCATGGCGGGCTCCGGGGCCTCAGGTGGCGAACTTCTCCCGCTTGTGATGATCGCGCAATTTCTCCTTGTGCTTGAGTACCTGTCGGTCGAGCTTGTCGATCAGGGCATCGATGGCGGCATACATGTCCTCGGACTCCGCCTCGGCGTGGACCTTCGCCCCCGCGAGGTCGATGGTGGCCTCGGCCTGCTGGCGCACCTTCTCGACGCTGAGGATGACGTGGATGTCGCTCACCCGGTCGAAGTGCCGCTGCAGCTTCTCCATCTTCTCCCCGATGTAGTCCTTGAGGGCGTCCGTGACGTCCACGTGGTGACCCGTAACCGACAGATTCATGGTCCTACCTCCTCTCGTTTGCGCCGCCGTGTCGCGCCCCGGGGCCCCGCCCGCGCGGCGGAGGTCACCGCACGCGTTCACGTCAGCTGCTTGCGCTCGTTCGACGGCGGGATCGCCATCGACTCGCGGTACTTCGCCACCGTTCGACGCGCGACGTTGATGCCGCGCTCCACGAGGATGCCGCGGATGCGGTGGTCGGACAGGGGCTTGCGTCGATCCTCTTCCTCGATGAGCTTCTTCAGCATGGCGCGGATCGCGGTCGCGGAGCACTCGCCGCCCTCGGCGGTGCTGACATGGCTCGAGAAGAAGTACTTGAACTCGAACACGCCGCGCGGCGTGTGCATGTATTTCTCGTTGGTCACCCGCGATATCGTCGATTCGTGCATCTCGAGCTGCTCGGCGATGTCGCGCAGCACCAGCGGTTTCATGGCCTCCTCGCCGTACTCGAGGAAGGGCCGCTGTTGCTCGACGATCGCCGTGGCCACGCGCAGCAATGTCTCGTTGCGGCTCTGCACGCTCTTGATGAACCAGCGTGCCTCCTGCAGGTGCTCGCGCAGGAAGGTGTTGTCCTCGCTGCGATCGGCGCGCTTGACCATGCCGGAATAGGTCGGATTGATCCGCAGTCGCGGGGCGATGTCGGGGTTGAGGCGCACGCGCCAGATGCCGCGCTCCTTGCGCACGAACACGTCGGGCGCGATGTACTGCGTGGCGGTACTGGCGATCTGCGAGCCCGGGTGCGGGTCGAGCGACTGGATGACGGCGATCGCCGCGGCGAGCTCGTCCTCGCGCACCCGCAGTGCCCGGCGCAGGGCGTTGAAGTCGTGCGCGGCGAGCGCATCGATGTGGTCGTCGATGATGCGCTGCGCGGTTTCGAGCCCGGGCTCGTCGGGGCCGAGCTGCGCGAGCTGGAGCTGCATGCACTCGCGCGGATCGCGGGCCGCGACGCCGGGCGGGTCGAATTGCTGGACCAGATGCAGCACGACCGCGGCGTCGCCCGTGTCCGTGTCGATGCCGTCGCGCCCGAGCCCCGCGACGATCTCCTCCAGGCTGTCGTCGAGGTAGCCGTCGTCGCGGACCGACTCGATGATGGCGGCCCCGATCTCCTGGTCCGGGCTCTTGAGGCTGCTCAGGTGCAGCTGCTCGAGCAGGTGGTCGCGCAGCGTGTCGCCGCCCGCACTGTGGGTCTCGAGCAGGTCGCGATCGTCGTCGCCGCCGGAGATGCCGTGGCCGGCCTCGCTCCAGGCGGTGGAGAACTCCGCGTCGTCGCCGATGCCCTCGACCCGCACGGCGTCCGCGCCGTCGTCGGGTTCGGGCTCCTGCGCGGTGAGCGAGCCGAAATCGTCCTCGGTGATGTAATCGTCGTCGGCCGCCTCCTCGTCGCGCTCGAGCATCGGGTTCGACTCCAGGGTCGCCCGGATCTCGGTCTGGAGCTCGAGCGACGACAGCTGCAGCAGACGGATCGCGTGCTGCAACTGCGGCGTCATCGTCAGTTGCTGCCCGAGCCGGACCTGGAGGGTCTGCTTCATGATGCCTGGCACGCTTTGCGCGGAGCGACGGCGCCATGGTACTGCATTTGCGCGACGCTGCGCGAAGCTCGGCGCGCACGGCCGCGGTCCCGCGGCGGCGGGCCGGCGGCGGGCCCGGCCCGGACCGGCGGAGCCGCATCCTGGCGTCGTGCAACCAGGTTTCACCGGCTCCTCGACGCCCCCGCGCGGCGCCTGGCGGCGTTGCACCGCGTCACCATGGGGCGCGCCATGGCTCGTCGGCGCGCCTTGCCCGCCACGGCGGGACCGCGCCGAGAACGCTCGGCGAAGTCGCGTTGCATGGCCCACTAGAGCGCGAAGTCGTCGCCGAGGTAGACCTCGCGCACGCGCGGCTCGGCGAGGACCTCCTCGGCGGTGCCGCCGGCGATGACGTTGCCGTCGGCGAGGATGCAGGAGCGGTCGCAGATGCCGAGCGTCTCGCGGACATTGTGGTCGGTGATCAGGACGCCGATGCCGCGTTCCGCCAGGTGGGAGACGATCCGCTGGATCTCGATCACGGAGATCGGATCGACCCCGGCGAACGGCTCGTCGAGCAGCATGAAGCGCGGTTCGACGGCCAGCGCGCGCGCGATCTCCACGCGCCGGCGCTCGCCGCCGGACAGGCTGAGGCCGACGCTGTCGCGGATGTGGGTGATCTGCAGTTCGCCCAGCAGGGCGTCGAGGCGCTCGCGCCGGCCCCGGCGGTCGAGGTCGCGGCGGGTCTCGAGGACCGCGCGGATGTTGTCCGCGACCGTCATCTTGCGGAACACCGAGGCCTCCTGGGGCAGGTAGCCCAGGCCCAGCCGCGCCCGCGCGTGGATCGGCAGCGGCGTCAGGTCGCGCTCGTCGAGCTCGATGCGCCCGCCGTCGGCGCGGATCAGCCCGACGATGGTGTAGAAGCAGGTGGTCTTGCCCGCGCCATTCGGGCCGAGCAGCCCGACGACCTCGCCGCTGGCGACCTCGAGCGAGATCCCCGCGAGGATCGTGCGCTGGCGGTAGCGCTTGACCAGGTCGCGGACGCGGAGCTCGCTCACGGGCCGTCCGCCGGGGCCGTGTCGTTGGCGCCGTCGCCGCTGGCGTCATCGCCGCCGGCTTCGCGTTCCTTCGGCTCGATGCGGATCTGCACGCGGCCGCCGTCATCGCCCTGGCCGCCCTCGACGCGGCGGCTGTCCGGCCAGTAGCGGATCCGCCCGGCGGCGAAACGCTCGCCCGCGCGCAGCAGCTCGGCGTCGCCCGTGAGGACGACGACGCCCTCGCCCGCGTCGTAGTCGATCGTTCGCCCGTGGGCGCGCACGACCCGGCCCTGCTCGGTCTGCTGGCGGATCCGGGCGGGTTCGCCCGTGGCCCGCGCCCGCCGGAGCGCGCCGTTGCGCGTGCGGATCGTCAGCTGATCGCCCGTCAGGCGCAGCCCGCCCTGGACGAACACGACGTCGCCGAAGTAGCGCGACTCGCCGGCCGCACGATCGATCTCGGCGCGATCGGCCTCGATGGTCGCCGGCGCGCGGCGCTCGGCGTCGGCGCCGGCGGCTGCCAGGGCCCAGATGGCCAGGATGACGCCGGCCAGCCGGCGCGCGCGCCGG
>CAZVFN010000075.1:0-13386 GCA_964626335.1 uncultured Ectothiorhodospiraceae bacterium | reverse complement strand
CCGTGGCGGCAGCGCGCCGCGCTGCGCGGCGGCGCGCTCGCGGATCGTGTCGAGCGACTCCGCGGCATCGAGGCGCTCGCCGTGGCGCATCACCGGGCGCAGCAGCGGCTCGCCCGCCAGGGCCTCGCCGGCCCCCGCGATCGTGTCACCCGCCATGAGCCCGTCACGCCAGCACCGAAACACCTGCTTCTCGCCGGGCAGGCTCGCTTTCCCGGGCGAGCTCTTGAGGCGCGGCTCGCCCGCGTGGCTGACCATCTTGTAGGCGAAGTCCAGGGTCGGCGCATCGCGCGAGACGACCAGGTCCGTGCCCACGCCGAAGCCGTCGATCGGGGCGCCCGAGGCGACCAGGTCGGTGATCCGCTGCTCGCTGAGGCCGCCGGAGGCGATGATCCGCACGCCTGCCAGCCCCGCAGCGTCGAGCCGGCTGCGCACCTCGCGGGCGAGTGCCTCGAGGTCGCCCGAGTCGATCCGCACGGCGTGGACGTGGAACGCGTCCCCCAGTTCGCCGGCGAGACGGATCACGTTGTCGACGCCCGCGCGCGTGTCGTAGGTGTCGATCAGCAGGGTCGTCTCGGGATAATGCCGCGCGAATGCCCTGAACGCCTCGAGTTCGGTGGCGAAGGCCTCGATGTAGCTGTGCGCCATCGTGCCCACCACCGGGAGTCCGAGGCGCTGCCCGGCCACCATGTTGGACGTGCCGCCGAGGCCCCCGATCCAGCTCGCGCGCGCCGCGGTGAATGCGGCGTCGACGCCATGGGCGCGCCGCGCACCGAAATCGACGACCCCGCGCCCGCTCGCCGCTTCCACGATGCGCGCCGCCTTGGTCGTGACCAGCGACGCGTAATGGGTGGCGTTGAGTACCCGCGTCTCCAGGATCTGGGCGACCGGCAGCGGCGCCGCGATGCGCAACAGCGGCTCGTCGGGGAACACCACCGTGCCCTCGGGCACGGCGTCGATGTCGCCCGTGAAGCGCACCCCGCGCAACCACTCGAGAAAGTCCTCGCGGAACAGGCCCGTGTCGGCGAGATAGGCCAGCTCGTGCGCGTCGAAGGCGAATGCCTCGAGCGCGCTGAGCAGCGATTCCAGGCCCGCGGCGAGGACATAACCGCGTTCGGGTCCGAGCTTGCGGAAGAACACCTCGAACGCGGCCGGTGCATCGATGCCGTCGGCCACGTAGGCCTGGGCCATCGACAGTTCGTAGAGGTCCGTGAAGAGCGCGGCGGGGCGCTCGCCGGTGACGCGGTCTTGGCTCGTCACGGCGATTCGTCGATGTGTGCCCCCGCGGCCCGCATGGCCTCGAGGGCACGCTCGCCGTCACCGGGTGAAACGTCGACCGCGCGCGTGGCGTCGGCGATCAGGTGCGTCTCGAACCCCGCCTCGCAGGCGTCGAGCACCGACGCACGGACGCAGACGTCCTGCGCCAGGCCCCCGATCCAGAGGCGCTCGACGCCGAGCGAGCGCAGTCGATCGGCCAGGCCGGTGTCGTCGAACCCCGAGTACTGGTCGCGCTCGCTGGACTCGCCCTTGCTGACCACGATCGTGTCGTCGGGCAGGTCGAGCTCCGGATGGAATGCCGCACCCTCCGTCGCACGGATGCAGTGCGGCGGCCACGGTCCACCCTGCTCGGTGAAGCTGCAGTGGTCGGCCGGGTGCCGGTCGCGCGAGGCGATCACCGGCAGGCCCGCCTCGGAGGCCGCGGCCATCCAGCGGTTGAGCACGGCAACGACCGCATCGCCGTCCGGCACTGCGAGAGCCCCGCCCGGACAGAAATCATTCTGCACGTCGACCGCGACGACGGCATCTCCTTGTCGCAGTTCAGCCTGCATGCGCAACAATCTAGGGCAGACCCCCGGGGGCGTCAATGTGGCGCGTCGGGTTCGCACGACACGGCTGGCGCGTGCGTCGTGGCGACCTCGCGGATGGTCTCCTGCAGGGCTCGTGCCGCGGGCGACAGGCTCTGGCGGCGGGTCCGCAGCACACCGATGGGGCGCTCGATGTCGGGCTCGCCGAGCGGCCGGAAGCACAGCTCCGGATCGCCCTCGCCGAGCGCCAGGCGCGGCAGCGTCGTGATGCCGATACCGGCGCGCAGCGTTGCCAGCAGCGAGATCACGTTGGATACGGAGAAGTGGGCCTGGTCCATGATCCGCTTGGCGGCGGTGCCGTCGAGCAGGCGTACCGTGCCGTTGGTGATCAGCTTCTGGCCCTCGAGGTCGGCCCACACGAGCGGTCGCCCGAGCATGGCCAGCGGATGGTCGCGACGACAGACGAGCCCCATGCGATCGGTGAGGATCGGTTCGAAGTCGAGATTGGGATCGGCCTCCCAGAGGCTGGATACGCCGAAATCGACGCGCTGCTGCAGGACGCGTTGCTGGACGTTGTGGGCCGTGTCGTCCTCGACGCTGAGCTGGATTTCCGGATAGCGCCCGGCGAATTGCTCGAGGATGCTCGGCAGAACGCGGCTCGCGAAGGAAGGCACGCAGGCGAGGGCCACGCGCCCCAGGCGCCGTTCCGCGGCGAGGGCCATCTGCTCGACGACCCGGTCGTAGTGCGCGAGCAACCCGCGGACCTGGGGATAGCACTGGTGGCCGAAGGGCGTGAGCTCGGTCTTGTTGCCGCGTTCGAACAGGGTCTCGCCGAGGCGGTGCTCCAGCTCGCGGATCGCCAGCGAGATGGCGGGCTGCGTGCGCGCGGCGCGCTCGGCCGCGGCGTGGTAGCTCTGGAGCTCGGCGACCAGGAGGAAGTAGCGCAGTTGCTGGAGCTTGACATCACGGATCATGTGCGCTCCTCTGATAACATAAATTTACTGATAGATTTCAAGTAATAATTATCATTTTGTCAACCGCGCAACTACCATCGGGAGCGACAGGACAGGAGGAGTCATGGCCGCAACGACGTTCCCCAACTTCATCAATGGCGAGTGGGTCGACGGCGAGACCACCGTCGCCAACGTCAACCCTTCCGACGTGTCCGACAGCCTCGGCCATTTCGCCCAGGCATCGGCCGAGCAGACCCGCGAGGCCATCGCGGCCGCGCGCGCCGCGCAACCGCAGTGGTACGCCCGGGGTCTGGAGGGGCGGTACAACGCGCTGCTCGCAATCGGCAGCGAGCTGATGGCGCGGGCCGAGGAGCTCGGGCGCGAGCTCGCGCGCGAGGAGGGCAAGCCGTTCGCCGAGGGCAAGGGCGAGGTCTACCGCGCAGGGCAGTTCTTCCATTACTACGCCGCGGAGGTCCATCGCCAGGTCGGCGACACGGTCGATTCCGTTCGTCCCGGGATCGAGGTCGAGACGTGGCGCGAGCCGATGGGCGTCGTCGGCGTGATATCGCCGTGGAACTTCCCGATGGCGACGCCGGTATGGAAGATCGCCCCGGCACTGGCGTTCGGCAACGCCGTGGTCTGGAAACCCGCCAGCCTCGTGCCGTACAGCGCCACCCGCGTCGCCGAGATCATCAGCCGCCAGGCACTGCCGCCGGGGACCTTCAATCTCGTCATGGGGCGCGGCAGCACCGTCGGCAACACGCTGGTCGAGTCACCCGAGGTGGATGCGTTGACGTTCACCGGGTCGGTGGAGACCGGCAAGCAGGTCGGTGCCAAGGCGATGCAGAACCTCACCAAGGTCCAGATGGAGATGGGTTCCAAGAACCCGCTGGTGGTGCTGGACGATGCCGACATCGACACGGCCGTGCAGTGCGCATTCGCGGGTGGATATTCAGGGACCGGCCAGAAGTGCACGGCCTCCTCGCGCATCATCGTCACCGAGGGCATCCACGACCGTTTCGTCGAGGCCATGGTGGAGCGCCTGTCGAAGGCGAAGGTGGGCGACGCGCTGGCCGAAGGCACCGAGATCGGTCCCGTCGTCGACGCGGATCAGCTGGAACAGGATCTCGCCTGGATCGAGAAGGCGAAGGAAGAAGGCTGCACCCTCGCCTTCGGCGGTGAGCGGGTGGAGCGCGACACGCAAGGATACTTCCTGCAGCCGACGCTGTTCACCGACAGCCACAACCGCATGACGGTCAACCAGGAGGAGATGTTCGGCCCGATCGCCTGCGTGATCAAGGTCCGCGACTACGACGAGGCGCTGGCGACGGTCAACGACACGCGTTTCGGATTGACCAGCGGCGTCGTGACCCGCTCGCTCGGGTGTGCCATGCACTTCAAGCGCAATGCGCGCTTCGGCTGCGTGATGCTGAACCTGCCCACGGCCGGAACGGACTACCACGTGCCTTTCGGTGGCCGCAATGAATCGAGTTACGGGCCCCGCGAGCAGGGGCAGTACGCACGCGAGTTCTACACGGAAGTCAAGACCACCTACATGCGGGCGATGTGAGGGGCCGTCGTGGCGAGTGATACAGCCGTGATCGACGGGCTCCAGTACTGCAACTGGAGCCGCGCCATGTTCGAGCACATGCGTACGGGCGGGCTCGACGCGGTGCACGTCACGGCCGCGTACTGGGAGGATGCGCGCGAGCTGCTGTCGAATCTGGGTGACTGGAACCGCCGCTTCGAGGCCCATGCGGACCTGATCCTGCCGGTCGAGACCGCCGCCGATATCCGCCGCGCCCGCGACAGCGGGCGCACCGGCATCCTCATCGGCCTGCAGAACTGCTCGCCGATCGAGGACGACATCGACATGGTGGCGATCCTCAAGCGCCTGAATGTCCACGTCATGCAGCTTTCCTACAACAACCAGTCACTCATCTGTGCGGGCTGCTTCGAGCAAGCCGATCCGGGCATCAGCCGGTTCGGCCGCCAGGTCATCCGCGAGATGAACCGCGTCGGCATGGTCGTCGACATGTCGCACAGCGCCGAGTACTCGACGCTCGAGGCGATCCGCCTGTCCGAGCGCCCGATCGTGGTGTCGCACGCCAACCCGCAGTTCTACCACTCGACGTCGCGCAACAAGTCCGAGAAGGTCATGCGTGGGCTGGCCGAAAGCGGCGGCCTGATGGGGTTCAGCTGCTACCCGTTCCATCTGTCGAACGGCTCGGCGACGCCGATCGAGGAATTCACGGAGATGATCGCTCGCAGTGCCGACGTCATGGGCGTCGAGCACCTCGGCATCGGCACCGACCTGTGCCAGGACCAGCCCGTCGAGGTGTTGCAATGGATGCGCAACGGCAACTGGTCCAGGGTCATGGATTACGGCGAAGGCTCGGCGGACAGGCCGAGCTGGCCCGAGCCGCTGCCCTGGTTCCGGACCGCTGCCGACTTCCCGAACATCGGTCGGGCCCTGCGCGATCGGGGCTTCGACGATGATGGAGTGAACGCGGTCATGGGAGGTAACTGGCTGCGTTTTTTCGAGCATGCACTGGAACCGGCCGACTGAAGCGAGTGCCGGGAAAATCGAAAACCCTGAACGGGGGTACATATGAGCAACGCCAAGGCAACGACGCCCGACGAGCAGCCTCGCGTGGGCATGAATGCGACGCTGGGCGATCCGTGGGTGCTGGGTATCAGCGCCGGTTTCATCATTCTGTTCATCGCGTTTTCCATCTACGACGTGAACCTGCTGTCCTCGGCGGTCAGCTCGGGCTTCGCCTGGACAGCCAGGTACCTGGGTTCGTATTTCCAGCTGCTGCTGGTGCTGACGTTCTTCATCGCGCTGGGTGTCTGCGCCTCGCCGGCTGGCAGCGCCGTGATGGGCGACCTCGATCGGCCGGAGATGAGCACGTTCAAGTGGATCTCGATCATTCTGTGCACGTTGCTGGCCGGGGGCGGGGTGTTCTTCGCCGCGGGCGAGCCTGTCTACCACTTCATCGCGCAGGCCCCGCCGGCGTTCAATGTCGAGACCGGGTCGCCGGATGCGATCCGGGCGGCACTCGCCCAGTCGTTCATGCACTGGGGCTTCCTTGCCTGGGCCATCCTGGGTTCGCTCACGAGCCTCGTGCTGATGAATGCTCACTACGTGAAGGGACAGCCGCTGCAGCCGCGGACGCTGCTGTACCCCGTGTTCGGTGACCGCGTCATGAAGGGCGCGTTCGGCGGTATCGTCGACGCCGTCTGCGTCATCGCGGTCGTCGCGGGCACGGTCGGGCCCATCGGCTTCCTCGCGACCCAGGTCGCCTATGGCGGCGAGGTCCTGTTCGGCATCCCCGACACCTACGGTTCGCAGCTCGTCGTGCTCATCGTGCTCGGCGCGATCTACGTGACCTCGGCGATCACGGGGATTCACAGGGGAATCCAGATCCTCAGCCGGTTCAACGTGTTCCTCGCGCTCGGGATCGCCATCTTCATCCTGGTCTTCGGCCCGACGCTGTTCCTCGTGAACGCCTATGTGCAGGGCTTCGGCGAGTACCTCACCTCGTTCTTCGAGATGGCGACGATGACGGCGGAGACCGCGCCGGCCTGGTGGATGAAGTGGTGGACGGTGTTCTTCTTCGCCTGGTTCCTCGGTTACGGGCCGCTGATGGCGCTGTTCGTGGCCCGCATCTCGCGCGGGCGCACCGTGCGCCAGATGATCCTCGCGGTCGCGGTGGCTGCCCCGATCGCGACCACCATCTGGTTCACGCTGCTGGGCGGCTCCGGGATCTTCTACCAGATGAGCGGCGCGATCGACCTGCAGGAGGCGCTGACCAACTTCAAGTTCGACGTGGCCACCCTGACCGTGGCGCAGGCGCTGCCTCTCGGTGGTCTGATGGCGTTCCTGATCCTGATCCTGACGACGATCTTCGTCGCCACGACCGGCGATTCGATGAGCTACACCATCTCGATGGTGGCCTCGGGCCACGACCAGCCCAATAGGGCCGTGCGTGCCTTCTGGGGCATCGCGCTCGCGGTCATGGCCGCCATCCTGTTGTTCATGGGATCGGGCCAGATCGGCGCGTTGCAGCAGTTCATCGTGATTACGGCGATCCCGGTGTCGCTGGTGCTGCTGCCGTCGCTGTGGACCGGGCCGAAGGCAGCCTATGAGATGGCCCGAAACCAGGGTATGGTGAAGTGACGGCCGTGCGCTGATCACCTGTTAGACTGCCCCGAGGCAGATCGGGCCGGCGGCGCAATGCCGCCGGTCCGTGCTCGCCCCGGTCTCCGCGAGGCAGCGGCGGCCAATCCGGCCCTGCGGCCGGCTCGAAGGACCCGTGATCGACGGGTCGTGTTTTCAGGGGGCACCACCATGCTGCAGGAAGCCCGCCACTTCGCGACCGCGCATCCCGCGCCGCATGCGGGGCCGGTGCCGCTGCGTCCGGCCGACGAGGTCATGCAGTTCGAGCGCCTGGGCAGCCTGCACGGCAGCCGGATCAGCTTCATCCGCACCATCGTGCGCAAGATGATGCGCGAGGCGTGGCGGATCGAGAATCGACGCTTCGACATCGACCGGGACGGCTACGGCACGGCAATCTATCGCATCACGACCGCCGAGCACGTCTACGAGTTCGTCCTGTTCTCGCAGTACCTGGATCCGAGTCAGCGCAGCGACCGCGTGATCGCCAATGCGTGGGACTGTGCCTTCGCGCTGTGCGTCGGCGAGGTCGACGAGGACCGCCTCGAGGCGCTGCGCGACAATATCCCCAAGCAGGAGGCGGGCCGCTGCGACCCGAGCGTCATCGTGCTGTCGCGCGCCAATCGCAGCGTCCGCAATTTCGACTCGATCGTGCAGGCCCTGTCCGAGGGCCGGCAGCCCGACCCGCGCCAGATCGCACGGGTAGGCTATCTTTATCGCACCACCGCGGTCTACGGCAACGGCAAGTTCGGCATCGCCGACTACCCGAAGATCCGGGAATGGGGGGACTTCGGCCTGCCGTTCTCGGCGCAGATGTTCACCGTGTATCTGCTGCGCCACTTCAGCATCGCGCAGGTCGAGCACATGGCCGCCTGCCGTGCGCCGGATTCGGCCGTGCGCATGGCCGATCCCATCAAGCGCTATCTCGGCATCGGCAACTCGACCGGTCTCGGCATGGCACCGTTCCTGGTCAACCATCCCAAGCTGATCAACCAGTGGGTGCTCATGCGCGAGACCGCGCTGGCACGATGCCTCGGCGAGACCGCCACCGATGAGCGCCGCGACCGGCTGCTGCAGCTCGTCGATCGGGGTGCGCAGCACACGCGCGAGACGCCGGTCGACGACGAGCGCCAGGCCGAGCGCAACCGGATCCTGATCGAGGAGCTGTGCGAGGCGCATGGCTGGCTCGCGGGACAGGATACGGGCGAGCGCCGCCTGTGGCAGGAACTGTCCGACCACGCTCGCCGGCACTGGTCGCTGGAGACGCAGGAGCTGCTGCATTCGCTGATCATCGAGCTCTACCCGGCGCAGGTCGACGAGCTCGAGGTCTACATGGGCGCGGTGGAGCAATACGATCTCGTGCCGGACATGACCCTCGATCGGCTGATCGAGGAGATCGAGAGCCACTACGACTGGGCGCTGGCGGTCGATTTCGACGACCCGCATGCGACCCGCGTGTTCTGGTACCGCTCGGTGGAAAAGGAAGAGCCGCGGCTGGGCTTCCGCGGCGAGGAGCCGGGCGCCGATCGCGAGATGCCGCTCGACGTGGCGCGCCAGGTTCGCCGGGCCTACGATGCCCTGCGCGCGCACCGCGATGCGCACGGCGGGCGTGTGACCGTGGTCGAGTTCCTGCTCGAGCGTCCCGGTTTCAAGGGCATCGTTCGGCGCGTGCAGTCGATGTCGCGCACGACCTACGGCGAGATACGCAAGAACCTGCTCGCCGCAGACGTCCTCCCCATGCACCTGCTGCGCTGCAAGCTGTCGTTCTTCGGCGCGACCAAGTTCGATCCGCGCTCGAGCCGCTGGGTGCGGATCACGCTGTTCCAGGGAGCGCCTCTGGTCGAGGACATCGGTGGCGCGTTCGACGACGACTGGTTCATGCCGGCCATGCCCGAGCCCGCCGGGGAGCGGGCTTGAGGGTTTCGCACAACGAGCTGACCGGGCTCTGCCGCCGTGCGTTCGAGGGACTGGGCTTTCCGCCCGGCGATCACGAGGATGCCGCGGACATGGTCGTGTGGCTGGAGCAGCACGCGCTCGGGGGCGTCGAGGCGCTGCGCCGCGGGCTCGACCGGCTGACGAGCGAGGCGCGCGCCTCCATGAGCCGGACCTTCGAGGATGCGTCGATCGGCGTCATCGACGGGGCGGGCAACTCCGTGATGCTTTGCGGCAGCCTCGCGGCGGATCTCGTCTACGCCAAGGCCCGGCGCAAGGGCTTGGCCGTGGTCAAGATCCACGATTGCTACAATCGCAAGCTGATGCTCGGCTATCTCGCGCGCTGCGCCCGGCGCGGCATGAGCCTGATGGCTTTCTGGCGCAACAGCGAGGATCCGGTCGTGATCGAGCAGGTCGTCTCGATCCGGGCGTTCGACGATTATCCGACGCTGTTGCTCTACCAGATCGACGATCAGGACGACACGCTCACGCGCAATCGCTCGGTCACCCTGATCGCCTCGCCCCATTTCGCCATGCTGCAGTCGCTGCATCCGGATCCCGAGGAAGCGACGTTGCTGCAGGTGATCCCCCCGGAGGAGTTCGCGCGCCAGTCGCGACGGGTCTGGGAAGAAGGCCTCGAGGTGGACGACGACGTCTGGTGGCGGCTCAAGGAACTGGCCGGGCGGACCCTGGTGGAGTCGAGCGATTCATCGCGCGCGCGGGGCGCCGGCGAGGGGGCCGACTGACGCGCCCCCGTGGCGTGCGGCCAGGGGGCGACACCCGGTTGTCTCCGGGCGACGGCGGCGGTCCGGGCGCGATGGAGCGTCCCCGTCGCCGATGGCAGGATCCCTCCGCCCTTCGCGGCGGCTGTCGGCACCGGCCGCGGCGGCGTGACGGCGGTCCGGCGACACCCGCGTCGAGGCCTCCAGCGGCAACACCGGCACCGCGCGGTCGATGGTTTGCGGCGCTCCAGGGCGAGCGCATGCGGGTCGTCATGCCCCGCGGCATGACCGCCGAACGCCTCGCGATCTCGCGTGCGCTCCGGGGCCGAGGTGCGGCTCGTCGGTGACTTCCACGTCGAAGCGGCGCGCCACAACGCGGAAGAGCCGGGTACGCGAGGAGGTGGCCTTTGCCCGTGCCGGTTCGCCTGGGCGTGGAACGTCGCGGAGGACGGCCAGTGGCTCGGCCGGGAGATGCTGCAGCCGCTGCCCGGGGGTGCGCTGGCGGGTGCCGCGGTGGTCGGCGTCGGCCAGGCGTTTCGGGCCGTCAATCCGGATTGCAGGCTCATCGGCATGGAGCCCGCGGCGTCGTGCAGGAGCGTCTGCGGCGAGACGGGCAAGCACCTGAGCACGGGCATGGCGGACCACTTCGTGGCGAGAATCATCGAGCGCCACCGCGGCGAGATCGACGCTGTCGTCGCCGTCGAGAGCGACGAGGCGGTGGCCGAGATGCGCCGCATCGCTCCGCAGCAAGGCGGCTTCGGCGGGCCGTCGTCGGGCGGCCACCGGCTCGCCGCCAGGGGCCTGCGCGAGCAATACCCGGAGCTGCGCGACGTCATCACGCTGTCCTGTGACCGGGGCGAGCAGGACCGCGCCGAGCACATCCGCCTGCACGCCCCCAACGCCTGACCCGTTCCCGCGCGGGAGCGGTGATCGAACCGCGATTGGACCAGCGCGTCGGCCGTGGGCGCGGTCATCCCGTTCCGGGACCACGAATGGGCACGAATGGACACGAATGTCTGGCGGCGCATTCGGGGTCGGTGGAGCGCCGCTGACGGCAAGCGCTGTCAGCGAAGCGCGGCGAGCGCTCGCTGTCCTGCGAGCGCCATTCGTGTCCATTCGTGGTTCTGTCAATCGTCGCATGCTGCGCCCTGCCGACCGGCGGTCGCTATGGCGCAGGCGGGCGCCGGCGCTGGCTGAAGGCAATCCCCGCGAGGAGCGCCAGCGCCGGGAGGTAGAACCATTCGCTGCGCGGTTGCTCGACCCGCAGGCGCAGGCGCTGGATCGTCATGGCCGGGCGATAGCGGGCCGTGTCGAGCGGGCCGTCGAATGCGGGCTCCGCGGTGTAGACGTCGCCCTCGCGCCGCACGAAGACGTAGCCGGCGTCGCGCATGCGCTGCCCGAATGGCGCCTTGTCGCCGAGCTCGGTGGCGGCCACGATCGACCGGGTGTCGCCGTCGTAGGCACGGCGCTCGAGCACCAGTCGCAGCTCGGTGCCGGGCGGCGCCTGCTCGACGTAGTGCTCGAGCCGGCCGGCCGGGACGTCGCGGTAGGGTGGCACGGCGAGATCGAGCCAGAAGCCGGGTCGGAACAGGGTAAAGGCGGCGAGCAACAGGGCCGCCGTCTCCCAGGCTCTGCAGCGGCGCAGGAACCAGCCCTGCGTGCCCGCCGCGAATGCGAGCATCCCCGTCGTTGCCGCAGCGATCGTCAGCAGCAGGTGCCCGGCGCTGGTGAGGCCGATCAGCAGCAGTTCCGTGTTGTAGAGGAACAGGAACGGCAGGACGACCGTGCGCAGGCTATAGCGGAACGCGATCAGGCCCGTGCGGATCGGCTCCCCGCCGGAGACGGCCGCGGCGGCGTACGAAGCCAGCCCGACCGGCGGTGTCACGTCCGCCATGATGCCGAAATAGAACACGAACATGTGCACCGCGATCAACGGCACGGTGAGCCCCTGTTCCGCCGCCAGCGTGACGACGACCGGTGCCATCAGCGAGGACACCACGATGTAGTTGGCCGTGGTCGGCAGGCCCATGCCGAGCACGAGGCAGAGCAACGCCGTGAGCATGAGCATCACCAGCAGATCGCCGCCGGAGAGCAGCTGGACGAACTCGGTCATCACCTGGCCGACCCCGGTCAGCGTGACGGTGCCGACGACGATGCCGGCGGTGGCGGTCGCCACCGCGATGCCGATCATGTTGCGCGCGCCGCCGACCAGGCCGTGCAGGAGCTCCACCGCGCCACGCCGGGCCTGTGAGGCGAGTCCGTGGCCGCCGCGGAACAGCGCCAGCAGCGGACGCTGGGTCAGCAGGATCGCGATCAGGGCGACGGTCGCCCAGAACGCGGACAGGCCGGGCGACAGGCGCTCGACCGTCAGGCACCAGATCAGCAGCACGACCGGCAGCAGGAAGTGCAGGCCGGCCTGCAGGGTCGATGCGGTCTCGGGCAGCTCCTCGATCGACCCGGGCGTGTTGTCATCGTCGGCGTCGCGGAAGCGGGCGGCGCGCGCCACCAGCGCCACGTGGGCGGCGACCAGCCCCGCCAGCACGATCCAGATGGCAGCCGGTCCGGCGAGCGTGCGGATCCAGCCGATGCCCCAGTACACCGCGGCGCTGAGGATGACGAGCCCGGCGAACGTGAGGCCGAAGGCGAGGGCCGCGCGCAGCGGACGCGGTGTGCGCCGCCGCGGCAGGCCCTGCATACCCGCCTTCAGCGCCTCCAGGTGCACCATGTACAGCAAGGCGATGTAGGCGATGAGCGCCGGCAGGATCGCGTGGCGGATGACCTCGATATAGGCGATGCCGACGTACTCGACCATGAGGAACGCCGCGGCCCCCATGACCGGCGGCATGAGCTGGCCGTTGACCGAGCTCGCCACCTCGATTGCGCCCGCGCGCTCGGCGGAGAAACCGGTGCGGCGCATCAGGGGAATGGTGAAGGTGCCCGTGGTCACGACGTTGGCGATCGACGAGCCCGAGATCACGCCGGTCATGCCCGAGGCGAGCACGGCGGCCTTGGCCGGCCCGCCGCGCAGGGCCCCGAGCAGGGCGAATGCGACGCGGATGAACCAGCTGCCCGCACCCGCCTGCTCGAGCAGCGCGCCGAACAGCACGAACAGGAACACGAAGCTCGTCGACACGCCCAGCGCGATGCCGTAGACGCCCTCGGTCGTCAGCCATTGGTGGGACATGGCGCGCTCGATCGACGCACCCTTCCAGCGAACGACGTCGGGCAGCACCGCGGCGTCGCCGAAGAAGACATAGCCCAGGAACACGAGGGCGACGCCGACGAGCGGCAGGCCGAGCGTGCGCCGGGCCGCCTCGAGCAGCAGCACGAGGCCCGCCGCGGCCGCGACGATGTCGCGCGGCTGCGGCAGCCCCGGGCGTTCGCTGAGCGCGTCGTAGAACCAGAATACGTAGGTCGCCGCGAAGCCGGCCACGGCCGCCAGGACCCAGTCGGGCCACGGCACGCGGTCGATGGCCCCGCGCCGAGTGGCCGGCCACGCCAGATAGGCGAGCACGATGCCGAACCCGAGGTGCAGCGCGCGCGCCTCGGTACTGTTGAACACCGCGACGTCCAGCATGAAGGGCAGGGGCGAAGCGTGCCAGAGCTGGAAGACGGACCACGCGAGGCAGAGGCCGGCGATCGCGAAGCCGGCGGGGCCCGGCGGCTGGCGGGCACCGGTGTCGGTCGCCAGCAGGCGGTCGAAGGCCTCGGGCGGGCGCGCGGTCGCGGTCATGGAGGCATGCACCGCGTCATGGGCGACCGGAGCGCGCCCGCGGGCGGGTGGCGCGCGCGGCTGC
>CAZVFN010000074.1:0-13451 GCA_964626335.1 uncultured Ectothiorhodospiraceae bacterium | reverse complement strand
GTCCTCGATGAAGTCGCCCAGGTGCGAGTCCTCGTCGTCGCCGATGGGCGTCTCCATGGAGATCGGCTCCTTGGCGATCTTCAGCACCTTGCGGACCTTGTCCTCGGGCATCTCCATGCGCTCGGCCAGCTCCTCCGGCGTGGGCTCGCGGCCCATCTCCTGCAGCATCTGCCGCGAGATGCGGTTGAGCTTGTTGATCGTCTCGATCATGTGCACGGGGATGCGGATGGTGCGCGCCTGGTCGGCGATCGAGCGCGTGATCGCCTGGCGGATCCACCACGTGGCGTAGGTCGAGAACTTGTACCCGCGGCGGTACTCGAACTTGTCGACCGCCTTCATCAGGCCGATGTTGCCCTCCTGGATCAGGTCGAGGAACTGCAGGCCGCGGTTGGTGTACTTCTTCGCGATGGAGATCACCAGGCGCAGATTCGCCTCGACCATCTCCTTCTTCGCGCGCCGTGCCTTGGCCTCGCCGATCGACAGCCGCCGCTTGGATTCCTTGATCTCGCCGACCGGCAGGTGCGTCTTCTTCTCGATCGCCTGCAGTCGATCCTGCGCCGCCTCGATCGTCTCGTGCTGGTTGGCCACCTTCTTCGAGTAGTGCTCGCCGGCGTCGATCAATTCCTGCAGCCAGCTCGTGTCGCTCTCGCGGCCCGTGAACGACGCGATGAACGCCTTGCGCGACATGTTCGCGCGCTTGGTCACGCTGTGGATGATCACGCGCTCCTCGGCGCGGACCGCGTCGGCGCGCTCGCGCAGCTCGCGGACGCACTTGTCGACGAACGCCGGCACGAGCTGGATCTCCAGCACCCGGGTGGCCATCTCCTGGCGCGGCTTCTGGGCGCGCACGCCCGACTTCGGCTGCGTGCGCTGGCGTGCGGCCTTGTCCAGCGCGGCGATGACGCGCCTGTATACCGCCCGCAGCGACTCCATGTGGGCGCGGACCTGCGCGATGTCGATCGTGTTGTCGGCCGCGGCGCCTTCCTCGTCCTCGCTCGAGCGGTCGGCGCTGTCATCGGCCGACGGCGACATCGCGGTGTCCGGCGCCTCGGGATCCTGGAAGCCGCTCATGAGCTCGGTGAGGCGCGCCTCGCCGGCCTCGATGCGGTCCCACTTGTCGAGGATCTTGGCCGCCGTGCCGGGATAGTCGGCCAGCGCCGCCATCATGCGGTAGGTGCCGTCCTCGATGCGCTTGGCGATCTCGATCTCGCCTTCGCGCGTGAGCAGCTCGACCGTGCCCATCTCGCGCATGTACATGCGCACCGGGTCCGTCGTGCGCCCGAACTCGCCGTCGACCGTCGCCAGCGCGGCGGCCGCCTCGTCGGCCGCGTCGTCGTCCGTGGTCACGGGCTCATCGGCCAGCATGAGGGTGTCGTTGTCCGGCGCCACCTCGTGGACCGAGATCCCCATGTCATTGATCATCGAGATGATATCCTCGACCTGATCCGGCTCGACGACGCCGTCGGGCAGGTGGTCGTTGACCTCGGCATAGGTCAGGTAGCCCTGCTCCTTGCCCTTGGCGATCAACTCTTTCAGGCGGGATTGCTGTTCCTGGTCCATAAGCTCCGCGCGATGCACGCTTGTCGCAGTCCGAAGTAATCTTTCAGTATAACAGTCCACGCGGCCGCCTTCCAGATCCAGCGGCCACCCCTGGCGGGCACGGCTTGCCGTTGAGCGCGCGGTGGGCGACAATCGCCGCTCGCCGCGCCCGGTGCGGGCTGTCCGGATCGTCGCCACCGGACCCCGGCCGGCCGACGTCCCGATGACGCAAGATGGGGACGGCGCTGCGCGTGTCCAAGGCCGCCGGCGCCGATGCCGACCCGGCCGCATGGCCCGCGCTTGTCCTGTTTCGATACCGCCGAGCCCCGGGAGTTCCGCCATGCCCGCGCGCCGAGATCTCGCCAACGCCATCCGCGCGCTGTCCATGGACGCCGTGCAGCAGGCCCAGTCGGGACACCCGGGCATGCCCATGGGCATGGCCGACATCGCCGAGGTGCTCTGGAACGAGTTCCTGCGTCACAACCCCGCCAACCCCGCCTGGGCGAACCGCGACCGCTTCGTCGTCTCGAACGGCCACGGCTCCATGCTGCTGTACTCGCTGCTGCACCTCACCGGCTACGACCTGCCGCTGGACGAGATCAAGCGGTTTCGCCAGCTGCACTCGATGACGCCCGGACACCCCGAGTACGGGGATACGCCCGGGGTCGAGACGACCACGGGGCCGCTCGGCCAGGGGCTGGCGAACGCGGTCGGCATGGCCCTTGCCGAGCGCACGCTGGCCGCGCGCTTCAATCGCGATGGTCACGACGTCGTCGACCACTGGACCTACGCGTTCGCCGGCGACGGCTGCCTGATGGAGGGCATCTCCCACGAGGCCTGCTCGCTGGCGGGCACGCAGGGCCTCGGCAAGCTGGTCGTGTTCTACGACGACAACGGCATCTCCATCGACGGCAATGTCGACGGCTGGTTCACCGACGATACGCCGACCCGCTTCGCCGCCTACAACTGGCACGTGGTGCCCGACGTCGACGGCCACGACCCGGACGCCGTGCGCGCGGCCATCGAGGCGGCGCGGGCGGAGACGGACCGCCCGTCGATCCTCTGCTGCAAGACCGTGATCGGCTGTGGGTCACCCAACAAGCAGGGCAGGGAGGAGGCGCACGGTGCCGCGCTCGGCGACGACGAGGTGGCGCTGGTGCGCGCGACCATCGGCTGGTCGCACCCGCCGTTCCACGTTCCCGACGACATCTACGCCGCCTGGGATGCGCGCGACCGGGGCGCGGCGCGCGAGGCCGAGTGGCACGAGCGCATGGTCGCCTACCGCGAGGCGTTGCCGGAGCTCGCCGCCGAGCTGGACCGGCGCCTGGCGGGGGAGCTGCCCGCGGACTGGACCGCGCATGCCGACCGCCTGCTCGAGGACACCGACGCGAACGCCGAGAAGGTGGCGACGCGCAAGGCCTCGCAGGCAGCGATCGGCGGCTTCGCCGAGAGGCTGCCCGAGCTGCTCGGCGGCTCGGCCGACCTCACCGGGTCGAACAACACCCGCTGGAAGGGCGCGAGCGACATCGACCGGCGCCACCCCGACGGCGGCTACCTCTACTACGGGGTGCGCGAGTTCGCCATGTCGGCGATGGTCAACGGGATGGTGCTGCACGGCGGCTTCAAGCCCTACGCCGGGACGTTCCTGATTTTCTCCGAATATGCGCGCAACGCCGTGCGCATGGCCGCGCTCATGAGGATCCCGAGCGTGTTCGTCTACACGCACGACTCCATCGGCCTCGGCGAGGACGGGCCGACGCACCAGGCGGTCGAGCAGCTCGCCAGCCTGCGCCTGATCCCGCGCATGGAGGTGTGGCGGCCGTGCGACGCGGTCGAGACGGTCGCGGCGTGGCGCCGCGCCCTCGAGCGCGACGACGGGCCGTCGGCGCTGGCGTTCTCGCGCCAGGGCGTGCCGCCGCAGCAGCGCGACGCGCGCCAGAAGGCGGACATCGCCCGCGGCGGCTACGTGCTCGCCGACTGCGACGGCGAGCCCGACGTCACGCTGATCGCCACGGGGAGCGAGGTGCACCTGGCGACGGGGGCGCTCGAGACGCTCGCCGGCGACGGCATCGCGGCGCGAGTGGTGTCGATGCCCTGCCTGGAGCGCTTCGAGGCCCAGGATGCCGCCTACCGCGACAGCGTCCTGCCGCGCGACGGCCGACGGATCGTGGTCGAGGCGGGCGTCACCGGCCTGTGGCGCGGCTACGTCGGCAATGACGGCGCCGTGATCGGGCTCGATGGCTTCGGCGAGTCGGCGCCCTCCGGCGACGTCATGAAGCACTTCGGCTTCACGGTGGACAATGTCATCGCGAGCGCGCGCCGCGTCGTCGGCGAGCGGCGCGCCACCGCGCACGCCTGAAGCGCATCCGGGACCGGTGTTGGCCTTCGGCGCAGCCGTGCGTGAACGACCGGGCTGCTCGGGGCCACGCCCGGTCCGCTGGCGAGGCTCGCGCCGAAAGAGCGTATTGAGCGGGACGCCGCGGGCGTTCCTGGTTACCTGACACTGCGGGAGGAAGACTGGCCATGGCCACCAAGGTCGCGATCAACGGCTACGGGCGCATCGGGCGCAACGTACTGCGCGCGCTCTACGAGTCCGGGCGCTCCGACGAGATCCAGGTCCTCGCCATCAATGACCTCGGCGATGCCGAGACCCATGCGCACCTGACTCGCTTCGACACCGCCCACGGGCGCTTTCCGGGCGAGGTCCGCGTCGACGGTGACAGCCTGGTGATCAACGGCGACCGCATCCGGGTCTGCGCGGAGCGCGATCCCGCGAAGCTGCCCTGGGGGGAGCTCGGCGTGGACGTGGTGCTCGAGTGCACCGGCCTGTTCGTCGAGGCCGAGAAGGCACGGGCGCACATCACGGCGGGGGCGGACAAGGTGCTGATCTCTGCGCCGGCGAAGGGCGATATCGACGCGACCGTGTGCTATGGGGTCAACCACGAGATCCTGACGCAGGACATGAGCGTGGTCTCGAACGCCTCCTGCACGACCAACTGCCTGGCGCCGCTGGTCAAGGTGCTGAACGAGTCCGTGGGCGTGCGCTGCGGGCAGATGACCACGGTCCACAGCTACACCAACGACCAGGTGCTGACCGACGTCTATCACAAGGACCTGCGCCGGGCGCGCTCGGCCACGCACTCGATGATCCCGACCTCGACCGGCGCGGCGAAGGCCGTCGGCCTGGTGCTGCCGGAGCTCGCCGGCAAGCTGCAGGGCTACTCGGTGCGCGTGCCGACGATCAATGTCTCCCTGATCGACTTCAGCTTCGTCGCGCGGCGCGAGACGACGATCGAGGAGATCAACGCGGCCTGCCGCAAGGCGGCCGACGGGCCCATCGGCGGCGTCTTCAATTACAGCGACGAGCCGCTGGTCTCGATCGACTTCAACCACGAGCCGGCCTCCTGCACGTTCGACGCGACGCAGACGCTGGTGACCGACGGCACCCTGGTGAAGGCGGTGGCCTGGTACGACAACGAGTGGGGCTTCTCCAACCGCATGCTGGACGTGGCCGTCGCCTGGTCGCGTGCATAGGCCTCGCGCAGCCCGGATGCCGCGAAGCGCAATCCGGGGCGGGTCCCGCACCGCGCCCCCCGGACCCGGCGTCGCGCAATCCGGGCAGCGTCGCTGTCCGACCCTCTAGAGGCATCGCCGTCATGTTGCGCATGGAAGACATCGACCTCGCGGGCAAGCGCGTGCTCATCCGCGAGGACCTCAACGCGCCGGTTGCCGACGGGCGCGTGACCAGCGATGAGCGCATCCGCGCCGCGGTGCCGACCATCCGGGCGGCGCTCGAGGCCGGGGGCCGGGTCGCCGTGATGGCGCACCTGGGGAGGCCCACCGAGGGCCGGGCCGACCCGGGATCCTCGTTGCGGCCGATCGCGGCCAAACTCGAGCACCTGCTCGGCCAGTCAGTGGGTCTGGCGGACGGCTGGATCGACGGCCTGCCGCCGATCGAGCCGGGCCGGGTGGTGCTGTGCGAGAACGTGCGCTGGCTCGAGGGCGAGAAGGCCAACGACGAGGCGCTGGCGAGGCGGATGGCGGCGCTGTGCGACATCTTCGTCATGGACGCGTTCGGCGTGGCCCACCGGCGCGAGGCATCGACGTATGGCGTGGCCCGGTTCGCGCCGGTGGCCTGTGCCGGGCCGCTGCTGGCGCGCGAGGTCGACACGCTCGAGCACGTGCTCGAGGCACCACGGCGCCCGCTCGTCGCCATCGTCGGCGGCGCCAAGGTCTCGACCAAGCTCGGGGTGCTGGACGCGCTGCTCGACAAGGTCGATCGCCTGATCGTCGGCGGGGGCATCGCCAATACGTTCATCGCCGCCGCGGGCCACCCGGTCGGGCGGTCGCTGCACGAGCCCGAGCTGGTGGCGGGCGCGCGGCGCCTGATCGCCAAGGCCCGCGATCGCGGCGGCGTCATGCCGCTGCCGAGCGACGTGGTGGTGGCGACCTATGCGCACTCGGATGCAGTGACGACGATCAAGCCGGTGGCGGAGGTGGCGGAGGAGGAGATGATCCTCGACGTCGGCCCGCAGACGCGCTCGCGCTACGCCGGGATGCTCGCCGAGGCCGGCACGATCTTCTGGAACGGGCCCGTCGGCATGTTCGAGATCGATCAGTTCTCCGACGGCACGCGGGCCCTGGCCGAGGCGATCGCCGACTCCGGCGCCTACTCGATCGCCGGCGGGGGCGACACGCTCGCGGCCCTGCGCCAGTTCCTGATGACCGAGCGCATGGACTACATCTGTACCGGCGGCGGGGCCTTCCTCGAATTCGTCGAACACGGGCACCTGCCCGCGGTGGATATTCTTGAACAGCGCGCCCAAGAGCCGTAGCGCGGCACTCCCGGACGATCTCGACGCCCCGATCGGCGGGTCAGGGATGCGTCGAACGAAGATCGTGGCCACGCTCGGCCCGGCCTGCGACCGGGCGGACGTGCTCGAGCACCTCATCGCCGAGGGCGCGGACGTGGTCCGCCTGAACTTCTCGCACGGCTCGCCCGAGTCGCACCGCGACCGCGCGCGCCGGGTGCGCGAGATCGCGGCCCGGCTGAACCGCGACGTCGGCATCCTCGGTGACCTCCAGGGGCCCAAGATCCGCATCGAGCGCTTCGCCGAGGGCGAGATCGAGCTGGCGGCGGGCGAGGCGTTCGCCCTCGATACCGATCTCGGGCGCAACGAGGGCGATGTGCACGCCGTCGGCGTGTCGTACCCGGAGTTGCCCGGCGACCTGGCACCCGGCGACACGCTGCTGCTCGACGATGGACGCGTCGTGCTGCAGGTGGAGTCGATCAACGGCGGGCGCGTGAGCACGCGCGTGACCGTTGGCGGGGTGTTGTCGAACAACAAGGGCATCAACCGCCAGGGCGGCGGCCTGTCGGCGCCGGCGATCACCGACAAGGACCGAAGCGACATCGAGCTCGCGGCCGAGATCGATGTCGATTACCTGGCCGTGTCCTTCCCGCGCAGCGGCGAGGAACTGCGCTACGCGCGCGAGCTGTTCGAGGGCGCGGGCGGCGTCGGCGGCATCGTCGCCAAGATCGAGCGGGCGGAGGCACTGGACGCGATCAACGACATCTTCGCCGCCACCGACGCGGTGATGATCGCCCGCGGCGACCTGGGCGTGGAGATCGGCGACGCGGAACTGCCGGCGGTCCAGAAATCGTTGCTGCGCTCGGCGCGCGCCGCGAACCTGCCGGTGATCACGGCGACGCAGATGATGGAGTCGATGATCACCAATCCGCTGCCGACGCGCGCGGAGGTGTTCGACGTCGCCAACGCCGTGCTCGACGGCACCGACGCGGTGATGCTCTCCGCGGAGACCGCCTCCGGGCGCTACCCGGTCGCCGTGGTCGCCTCGATGGCGCGCATCTGCCTGGGTGCCGAGCGCCATCCCAGCGCGCAACCGCCGGATGAACGCATCGCCGGCCAGTTCCAGCGCACCGACGAGGCGATCGCGATGGCGACGATGTACGCCGCCAACCACCTCGGCCTGCGTGCCATCGCGGCGCTCACCGAGTCGGGCGATACCACGCTGTGGATGTCGCGCATCTCCTCCGGCATCCCGATCTACGCGCTCACCCGCCACGAGCGCACCCGGCGCAAGGTCAGCCTCTACCGCGGTGTCTATCCGCTCAGCTACCCGATCGTGCAGGTGAACCCGGCCGAGGCGAACCGCGAGGCGATCGCCGTGCTCTACAACCACGGCGCCGTCGGCCCGGGCGATCGCGTGATCGTGACCAAGGGCGACCTGATGGGCGTGCACGGCGGTACCAACTCGATGAAGATCATCGAGGTGAACGCCGATGGCGACATCGACGTGCCGCCGGCGCCGGATACGCTCGCCGAGTAGCGGGTCGCGCCGCCCTCAGGCGCCGGCGGCGGGCGTGCCGCCGCGCAACCCGAGCGCCGCGACCAGGCGCTCGGCCGTGGCGCGGTCCTCGCCCCCGTGCCCGTGCGCGATGACCGGCGCGTCCAGCCTTGCCGCCAGGTCGTCGCGGTTCGCCATCCCCCCGCCGCTCGTCGCGTCGACCGCGTTGAGCACCAGGCCGGCGAGGCGCAGCCCGCGTTGCTCGATCGCCTCCACGGTCAGCAGCGCGTGGTTGATGCAGCCGAGCCGATCGGCCACGACCACCAGCACCGGCAGGGCGAGGGTCGCGGCCAGGTCGGCGTTGAGCGCGTCCGCGGCGAGCGGCGACAGGAAGCCGCCGGCCCCCTCGACCAGGTAGAACGCGTCGGGCGCGCCCGTGCGCGCGGCCGCGATCAGATCGTAGCGACACAGCGAGACCCCTTCCAGGTGCGCGGCGCGCTCCGGTGACAGCGCCCGCGCGAGGCGCAGCGGCGTCACCGTGTCCAGCGACTCGCGGTCGCCGGCCGCGCGGCGCAGGGCGGCCCCGTCGGCCGGCCAGAGGCCGCCGTCGCGGCGCGTGCAGCCCGACTCGACCGGCTTGCGCACGGCGACCGGGACCCCGGCCCGGGTGAGCTCGCGCGCGAGGCCGCACCCGACCCGGGTCTTGCCGACCTCGGTGTCGGTGCCCGTGATGAACAGGCCGTTCATGGCATGCATGACTCCGGGTTCGCTATCTCATCCTGGCGCGCCGGCGTCCGCCTCGATGGCCCCGGGCATCCCCGCCGCGCGCCCGTTATCGCGACCCGGTCAGGCGTGCCACGGCCTCGCGGTACTTGGCCGCCGTCTCCGCGGCGATCGGCGGCGGGATCTCGGGGCCGGGATCGGTCTGGTCCCAGTCCAGCGTGCCCAGCCAGTCGCGCAGGTACTGCTTGTCGAAGGACGGTGGGTTGTCACCGGGATGCCAGGCGTCCGCCGGCCAGAAGCGCGACGAGTCGGGTGTGAGCAGCTCGTCGATGAGCACCAGTTCGCCGTCCGGCGCGACCCCGAACTCGAACTTCGTGTCCGCGATGATCAGCCCGCGCCCGGCGGCGTATTCCGCGGCCTCGCCATACAGGCGCAGGCTGGCCGCACGGATGCGCTCGGCCCGGCGCTGGCCGACGATGGCGCTCATGCGCTGCAGGTCGATGTTCTCGTCGCGGTCGCCCGCGGCGGCCTTGGTCGACGGCGTGAGCATCGGCTCGGGCAGGCGGTCGGCGCGTTTCAGGCCCCCGGGAAGCGGGATGCCGCCGATCGTGCCCGTGGCCTCGTAGTCGCGCAGGCCCGATCCGATCAGGTAGCCCCGGACGATGGCCTCGACCGGCAGCGGCTCGAGGCGCCGCGCCACCACGGCGCGCCCCTCGACCTGCTCGCGCTCGGTGGGGTCCGTCAGCACGTCCGCGACTTCGGTATCGAGCAGGTGGTTGGCGATGATGTGACCCATGCGCCCGAACCAGAAGTTGGACAGCGCGGTCAGCATGCGGCCCTTGCCCGGGATCGGCGTGGGCAGGATGACGTCGAATGCGGACACGCGGTCGGTGGCGACGACCAGCATGCGCTCGGCGTCGATCGCGTACAGCTCGCGCACCTTGCCGCTGTGCAGGTGTTGGAGCGAATCGATCCGCGGCTGGAACAGGGTGTCGTCCTCGGGCATGGCTTTGACAATAGTCCGGAAGGCGACGTGATTGTCGCGATTCGGCGTGCGCGCGTCCATGGCACGCGGGGCAAAAGGAGAGCCATCGCGGCCGTCCGCCCGCGGGGACTGTTAATGAGAATCGGTGACATTCGTCGCCGGGCGTTTCGGGCCACGGCGATGGCACGCGAACAGGCAGCGCGCGGAGGCAGTGCGACGGGCAGGTGCCGGGGCGGCGCCGCGCGTTGGTGGCGCCCCCGTGGCGTGGGCCATGCGCCAGCGCTGGACCGTGCTCGCCGCCAGCATCGCCGCCGTCGCGGCCACCGCCCTGCTGCTGTTCGCCGGCGGCGGCTGAACCCGCAGCCGATCGCCGGGCACCGCTGGCGGCTCGCGGCACCGATCCCGGGTGCCGCTGCGCTCCATCCGGGCTGCGCGCGCTTGCGGTTATCACCCCGCCGCGGCTGCAGGCGCGGCCGGCCCCCCGGAGACCGCGGTTGTGCCGGCAACCCGCAAACGAAATCGCCGGGCCCGATGGGCCCGGCGATCGGTGCACGGCGACGCGGTGCGGATCAGGTCCAGTACTGGATGAAGTTCTCCCGCCCCATCGACTGGTAGCGCTCGATCTGGGTGTCCAGAAAGTCGAGGTGCTCCTCCTCGTCGGTGAGCAGGCTCGAGAACAGGTCGCGCGTGGCGTAGTCCTGGGCCTGTTCGCAGCAGGTGACGGCCTCGCGGTACAGGTCCAGGGCGTCGACCTCGATCTGGCGATCGTTGTTGATGACCTCCCAGACGTTCTCGGCGATCAGGAGCTTGCCGAGATCCTGCAGATTGGGCAGCCCTTCCAGGAACAGGATGCGCTTGATCAGCCTGTCCGCGTGGTTCATCTCCTCGATCGACTCCTGATATTCCTTGTCGTTGTACTTCTCCAGGCCCCAGTCCTCGAGCATGCGGGCATGCAGGAAGAACTGGTTGATCGCGGTGAGCTCGTGCTTGAGCGCACGGTTGAGGTATTCGATGACCTTCGCATCACCCTTCATCGCGGGCTACTCCAGGGCGGCTGCTATCGTGGCCGCGAGCGTATCGTACGCGCCGGGACGACGCCACACGGCGGCAAGGCGTGCGGCGCGGGGACGACATCGGGACTGCACGGCGGACCCGGGTGCAGCGTGCCGCGCGCGGCGGTCGGCCCGGGCCGGGCCGCGGGTGTTCAGGTGGTCGCCGGCTCGGGCAGAACCACCCCCGGGGGGGCAGTCGGCAGCTCGGCCGCCATGGCCTCGACCATGACCTGGCGTGCATGCTCCTCGCAGCGCCCGCAGCCGCGGGCGACGCCGAGCTCGAACCGAAGCTGCTCGAAACTGACGGTGCCGCGGCGCACCGCCTGGCGGATCGCGTGGTCCGATACGGCACCGCAGATACAGACGTACATGGCAACTCCGAAAGGGGGTTTCGATGACCCGTAAGCCCGAGTCTACTTGCATATGCGAACGATTCGCAACCGGGGCGTCGATTCTTGCCTGCCTACCGTTGCCCGCGACCCGGCCTCGACCCCCGGGCGCCGGGGCGGGATCGCCCGCGGTTGGTGTGACCACGGCCTTTTCGCCATAATGCCGGGCTTCGCGATGCCACAGAGGGACACCACCGTGTCCGAGCCCCAGGTCGGCGTGGTCATGGGCAGCGACAGCGACTGGCCCGTGATGCGCCACGCAGTCGAGCAGCTCGAGGCCTTCGGCATCGCCGTCGAGGCCCGCGTGGTCTCGGCCCACCGCACGCCGGACTTGATGTTTGATTACGCCGAGCGCGCCGCCGGCCGCGGGCTGCAGTGCATCATCGCCGGCGCCGGGGGCGCCGCCCACCTGCCGGGCATGGTCGCCGCCAAGACCACGGTGCCCGTGCTCGGTGTCCCGGTTTCTTCGCGCTACCTGTCCGGACAGGATTCGCTGTACTCCATCGTGCAGATGCCGAAGGGCGTGCCGGTCGCCACCTTCGCCATCGGCGAATCGGGCTCGGCCAACGCCGGCCTGTTCGCCGCCGCCATGATCGCCAACGGCGACGCGCGCGTGCGCGGCGAGCTCGACGCGTTCCGCGAGCGCCAGCGTGCGCGCGTGCTCGAGATGCAGGTGCCGCCCGCCGAATGAGCGCAGCGGCCGACGCATCGCCGCTATTGCCGGGGGCCACGCTGGGCATCCTCGGCGGTGGCCAGCTGGGGCGCATGTTCACCGTGGCCGCGCGCACGATGGGCTACCGCGTCCTGGTCCTCGACCCCACGGCGGACAGCCCGGCGGGGCAGCTCGCCGACGAGCGGCTTCAGGCGGATTATCGCGACGCCGCGGCGCTCGAGCGCATGGCGGGCGATTGCGCGGCCGTGTCCACGGAGTTCGAGAACGTGCCGGCCGAGGCCCTCGAGCGCCTCGCGCGCGACTGCGTCGTGCGCCCGGCGGCCGAGGCGGTCGCGCCCACGCAGAACCGCCTGCGCGAGAAGGCCTTCTTCGACCGCTACGACCTGCCCACCGTCGCCTGGGCGCGGGTCGGCGACAGCGACGAGCTCGACGCGGCCGTGGCCGCCGTCGGCACGCCGGCCCTGCTCAAGCGCGCCGCCGGGGGCTACGACGGCAAGGGCCAGGCGCCGGTCGATGCCCCGGACGCTGCGCGCGCGGCGTTCGCAGCCCTCGGCGGAGCGGAGTGCATCCTCGAGCGCCGCGTCGCGCTCGAGCGCGAGCTCTCGGTCATCGTCTGCCGCGCCGCCGACGGCACGATCGCGACCTACGCGCCGGGCGAGAACGTCCACGCCGGCGGCATCCTGTTCACGACGTGCGCGCCCGCGCCGGTCGATGCGGCCCTCGCCGGGCGCGCCCGAGCCCTGGCGGCGTCGACGGCCGAGGCGCTCGGCTACGTCGGCGTGCTCGGCGTCGAGCTGTTCGTCACCGGCGACGGCGTGCTTAACCTGAACGAGGTCGCGCCGCGTCCGCACAATTCCGGTCACCACACCCTCGACGCCTGTGCCACCAGCCAGTTCGAGCAGCAGGTGCGCCTGCTCTGCGGGTTCCGTCCCGGCCCCACGGACCTGCTGAGCCCGGTGGCCATGCTGAACCTGCTGGGCGATCTGTGGCGCCAAGGCGAGCCGCCCTGGGCACGGGTGTTCGCCACCCCGGGCGCCAGGCTCCACCTCTACGGCAAGGGCGAGGCGCGCCCCGGCCGCAAGATGGGCCACGTCAACGTGCTCGCCGCGACGGCGGACGAGGCCCTGGAGCGCGCCCGCGCCCTGCACGCCGGGCTGGCCCCCCGCCCGGGCTGAGCGCGCCCGATCCGCCGCGGCTGTCCGCGGGCCCGCAAGCGGGCTACGATGTGCGCCCGCTGCATCCCCGCCCGAGCGAGACGCGACCACCGATGAACGCCCTGCTCGAAGCCGAGGACCTGGTGAAGGATTTCGGCGCCCGGCGCGCCGTCGACGGGGTCAGCTTTGCCGTCGCGCCCGGCAGCTGCTTCGGCCTGCTCGGCCCCAACGGCGCCGGCAAGACGACGACCGTCGAGATGCTCGAGGGCATCAGCGAGCCGACCGCCGGTACCATCCGCTTCCGCGGCGAGCCGCGCGGCGAGGCCTTCCGGGCGCGCGCCGGCATCCAGTTCCAGAAGACGTCGCTGCCCGACTTCATGACGGTGCGCGAGGCGCTCCGTCTGTTCGCCTGCCTGTATCCCCGCAACATGGCAGTCGACGAGCTCGTCGAGCTGTGCGCGCTCGAGGGCTACCTCGGCCAGTACTGCAACCGGGTCTCCGGCGGCCAGCGCCAGCGCCTGCTGGTCGCGATCGCGCTGATCAACGACCCCGACGTGGTCTTCCTCGACGAACCCACCACGGGGCTCGATCCGCAGGCGCGGCGCAACTTCTGGTCGCTGGTCGAGC
>CAZVFN010000073.1:0-13815 GCA_964626335.1 uncultured Ectothiorhodospiraceae bacterium | reverse complement strand
CGCGCGTGCAGGTCGAGCACCCGGTCACCGAGATGATTACCGGCGTCGACATCGTCAAGGAGCAGATCCGGATCGCTTCCGGCGAGCGCCTGTCCCTGGCGCAGAAGGAAGTCGAGATCGACGGCCACGCCGTCGAGTGCCGCATCAACGCGGAGGACCCGGCCACGTTCGTGCCCTCCCCCGGCACGATCTCGCTCTACCATGCCCCGGGCGGACCGGGCGTGCGCGTCGACTCGCACGCCTACAACGGCTACAGGGTGCCGCCGTACTACGATTCCATGATCGGCAAGCTGATCTGCCACAGCGAGGACCGCCCCGCGGCGATCGCCCGGATGGCGGGCGCGCTGTCGGAGATCGTGGTCGAGGGCATCAAGACCAACGTCGGCCTGCAAAGCACCATCATGGCCGACGCCGCGTTCCGCCAGGGCGGGACCGACATCCATTACCTCGAGAAGAAGCTCGGACTCTGAGCCGATGCCGCGGGGGACGCCCGTACGCCGCTGCTTCGGGCCCGGGACGGAGGCCTGGTGGCGATGATGGATTCGCCAGCCGGCTGGCTGCAGGTGAAGGTCGAAACCGCGCCCGACGGCGCGGGCGTGATCGAGGAGGCGCTCAGCGGGGTCGGCGCGCTGTCCGTGACCCTCGAGGATGCCGGCGACATGGCCCTGCTCGAACCCGACCCGGGCGAGATGCCCCTGTGGCAGGCCACACGCGTGGTCGCGCTGTTCGAGGGCGGCGTCGATCGCGACGCCGTGTTCGACGCGCTCGCGCGGGTCGCCGATGGCGAGGCGCTCACGCCCGAATTCGAGACCTTGCCGGAGCGCGAGTGGACTCGCGCATGGATGGACGACTGGGAGCCGCTGCGCTTCGGGCGCCGGCTCTGGGTCGCGCCGCTCGAGGCCGAGCTCGACGAACCCGGGGCCGTGGTCCTGCGGCTCGACCCGGGCCTCGCCTTCGGTACCGGCACCCATGCCACGACCGCGCTGTGCCTGGAGTGGCTCGACGGCCTGGCACTGCAGGGCAGCCGGGTCCTCGATTACGGCTGTGGGTCGGGCATCCTCGGGATCGCTGCCCTGTGCCTCGGGGCGCAGCGCGCGCTGGGCATCGACATCGATCCGCAGGCGCTCGAGGCGACCCGCGCCAACGCCGAGACCAACGGGGTGGCCGATCGCATCACCACTGCGGAGCCGGACGACCGCATCAGCGGGCCCTTCGATGTCGTCGCGGCGAACATCCTGGCCGGCCCGCTGATCCAGGTGGCCGGCGCACTGGCGTCGCAGCAGGCGCCGGGCGGGCGGATCGCCCTCGCCGGCGTGCTCGCCGAGCAGGCCGAGGACGTCATCGCCGCCTACAGCCCCTGGTACGCATTGACCATCGACGGTGAGCGCGACGAGTGGGTCCGCATCGCCGGCAGGCGCCGCGGCGATGGCGACTGAGGGTGACGACGCCACGGGGACGCCGGACGCGGCGGGGCCGCCGGTGAACACCCGCTGCCCGCACTGCCAGACCGTGTTCCGGGTGCCACCGGGTGCCCTCGAGCGGGCGCACGGGCGAGTCCGCTGCGGGCACTGCCGGCGCACCTTCGACGCCCGCGCCTACCTGCAGAAGGAACTCGCCCTCGATGGCCAGGCGGGCCGGGAGGCGCCGGGCGGGGCGGTGGCGGAACCCGTGCAGGCCCCGCTGCGATTCGAACGCCGCACGCACGGTCGCCTATCGGGCGTGCTGCTGTCGGACCTCGAGGGCGAGCAGTCGCCCCCGCGGCGGCGCTCGCCGTCGCGGCGCTCGCTGGTCGCCTGGTCGACCGTCAATGCCCTGTTGCTGCTCGTCCTGTTCGCACAGCTGCTGCTCGTCCAGCGCGAGGCGTTCGCCCAGAACCCGTCGGTGCGTCCGCTGATCGTCGAACTGTGCGCGGTGCTGGGCTGCACCCTCGAGCCGCGGCGCGCGGTGGACCGGATCGAACTGGTGAGACGCAACGTCTACGCCCACCCGAACGTCGACGATGCCCTGATCATCGACGCCAAGTTCGTCAACAATGCGTCCTTTCCGCAACCCTACCCGACACTTTCCGTCAGCCTCGGAGACCTGCGGGGCGAGCCGCTGATCCGGCGCAATTTCCGTCCGCGCGAGTACCGCCCGGGGCTCGATCCGAACGCCCGCATGCCACCGGGCTCGCCGGTACGGGTCACGCTCGAGGTACGCGACCCGGGCCGCGAGGCGCGCACCTTCGAACTCGACTTCTCGTGACCCGTGTCACGGCACGCAGCGGACCTCGTGGCGTAGGCTGCACTTTCCTCTGGCTGCGACGGCGCGCCCCGGGGCGCCTGGGCAGGGCGGCGAGGCCGGAAACGCCCGCAAGTGCGTGCTATACTCCGTCGTCGCGCGGCGGTGTCGTTCGGTCCCCACTGCCGCGGGAACCGAACGTCCGGCGCGCGCCGGACGAAGAACAAATCGCGCAGGGTCGATCCAACCGCATCCGCTCGCGGGTGTCGGGTTCGCAGTCGCGGGGAGTTACCCAATGAAAGGTTCGGGCGATCGCGCCGCCGCGGGGCTGCCCCCGTACGGCGTGCCCGCCGGCAGCGCCAGCGACGCCCGCTCCGTCGCCGGTGCCCCGGCCGTTCCCCCCGGCCTGCGTGAGACCCCGGTCAGCGGGAAGGCAAGCCGCATGAACCATACCGACCCCGACGGCTGCGGCAACGCGGTCGAGACGCCGCTCAAGCGTTGCGTGTCGGAGGAGCTCGCGCGCTACTTCGAAGCGCTCGACGGAGAACAGCCGTGCGATCTCCACAAGATGGTGATCGGCGAGACGGAACAGGCCCTGCTCCAGTTCGTGCTCGAACGCACCAGCGGCAACCAGAGCCGCGCGGCCCAGTTGCTCGGACTCAATCGCGGCACCCTGCGCAAGAAGCTGCAATACTACGCCCTGATCTGATCGGGTGGTGGTGCCGGTGGGGTCCGGGCCAGGGGCGATCCGTGGCCGGGCCTCGGGCGGTCGGCGCCCGATAGCGGCGCGGCAAGCGAGGATCCATGTCCGAAACGAAGCGCATGCCGGTCCGGCGCGCCCTGCTGAGCGTGTCCGACAAGACGGGACTGATCGAGCTGGGCCGTTCGCTCGTCGACGCCGGCGTGGAGCTGCTGTCGACGGGCGGCTCGGCGCGGGCGCTGCGCGAGGCCGGATTGCAGGTCGTCGAGGTCGCCGAGCACACCGGCTCGCCCGAGATCATGGAGGGGCGCGTGAAGACGCTCCACCCGCGCATCCACGGCGGCATCCTCGGGCGCCGCGATATCGACGCCCCGGCGATGGCCGAGCACGATATCGCACCGATCGACCTCGTGGTCGTGAACCTCTATCCCTTCCGCGAGACCGTCGCCCGCCCCGACGTGACCCGCACCGAGGCGATCGAGCAGATCGACATCGGCGGACCCGCGATGGTGCGCGCTGCCGCCAAGAACCAGGCGGACGTCGGCGTGGTCACCGACCCGGCGGACTACGATGCCGTGGCCGACGCGATCGCGGCAGGCGGGCTCGACGGATCGACCCGCCGACGTCTGGCGCTCAAGGCGTTCCGTCATACCGCGGCATACGATGGCGCGATCGCGGCCTGGCTCGCTGATCGGGAATCGTCCGGCGCCGACCACGGCGAGATATTGCCGGGGCACCTCGAGACCGGCTTCGAGCGCGTCCTCGCGTTGCGCTACGGCGAGAACCCGCACCAGCGGGCCGCATTCTACGCCGCCCCGGATGCGGCGGCGGCAACCGTCACCCGCGCCCGGGTCCGCCAGGGCAAGCCCCTGTCGTTCAACAACATCGCGGACACCGATACCGCGCTCGAATGCGTCAAGCAGTTCGACGCGGCCGCCTGCGTGATCGTCAAGCACGCCAATCCGTGCGGGGTCGCCATCGCCGCCGATGCGCCCGGCGCGTACGAGGCCGCCTACCGCACCGACCCGGTCTCCGCGTTCGGCGGGATCATCGCCTTCAATCGCCCGGTCGACCGCGCGCTCGCCGAGACGCTGGCGCAACGCCAGTTCATCGAGGTGCTGATCGCGCCGCGCTTCGAGCCCGACGCCCTCGGCGCGCTCGAGCGCAAGCCCAACGTGCGCGTGCTCGAGACCGGGGTGCTGCAGGGCGAGACTCCCGGGCTCGACTACCGCAGCGTCGCCGGCGGCCTGCTGGTCCAGGAGCGCGACACGGGAGTGCTCGGCGACGCCGGACTGAGCACCGTGACGCGCATCGCACCCGACGCCGCCATGGAGCGCGACCTGCTGTTCGCCTGGCGCGTCTGCAAGTCGGTCAAATCGAACGCGGTGGTCTACGCGCGCGACGGGGCCACGGTGGGGGTGGGCGCGGGCCAGATGAGTCGTGTGCACTCGGCCCGGATCGCGCTGTCGAAGGCCGCCGAGGCCGACCTGGATACGGCGGGCAGCGCGTTCGCCTCGGACGCCTTCATCCCGTTCCGCGACGTACTCGACGTCGCCGCGCAGGCGGGCGCGCGCGCGGTCATCCAGCCCGGCGGCTCGATGCGCGACAGCGAGGTGATCGCCGCCGCGGACGAGCTCGGCCTCGCGATGGTGTTCACCGGCATGCGCCACTTCCGCCACTGATGCAACGCACGATCCGTGCATCGAGACTCGCCGCGCGCGTCGCCACGCTCCTGCTGTTCGCCGTGGGCTCGGCAAACGCGGCCGCAGCGGCCTGCCCGGACGCGCCACGCGTGCCCGCACGCATCGTCACCGACCAGGGCGCGGTCACGCTCGCGCTCGACCGCGAGCGCGCGCCGGCCAGCGTGGCGAATTTCCTCGCCTACGCGCGCGACGGTTTCTACGCCGGCACGATCTTCCACCGCGTGATCCCCGGATTCATGATCCAGGGCGGCGGCCTGACGCCCGGGCTCGAGCGCAAGGCGACACGCGACCCGGTCGTCAACGAGTCGGACAACGGCCTGAGCAACGAGCGCGCCACAGTGGCCATGGCGCGCACGCGCGATCCCGACAGCGCCAACGCCCAATTCTTCATCAACCTCGCCGACAACCCGAACCTGGACGCCAGTGCCGGGGAGCCCGGATACACGGTCTTCGGGCGGGTCACCGCCGGCATGGACGTCGTCGATGCCATCGCGCGGGTACCCACGACGCGCCGCGCCGGACGGCGCAATGTGCCGCGCGAGCCGGTCATCATCGAGGCCGTCGAGGTCGCACCGAACGGCTGCAACGGGACCAGCGGCAGCGATTCAGCGGAGGGCGAATGAATGTCCTGGTGATCGGCGGCGGTGGTCGCGAACATGCCCTCGCCTGGCGCCTGACGGCGTCGCCGCGCTCCGATACCGTCCACGTGGCCCCGGGCAACGCCGGCACCGCGGGCGAGCCCGGGGTGCGCAACGTGGACATCGAGCCCACGGACATCGACGGGCTCACCGACTTTGCCCGCAAGCACGCCGTGGGCCTGACCGTCGTCGGTCCCGAGGCCCCGCTGGTCGGCGGCATCGTCGACCGTTTCCAGCGCGAGGGGCTGGCCATTGTCGGGCCGACGCGGGCGGCGGCGGCCCTCGAGGGGTCGAAGGCGTTCGCCAAGGAGTTCCTGGCGCGCCACGATATCCCGACCGCGGCCTACCGGACGTTCGAGGCGATCGACCCCGCGGTGGCCTGGATCCGCGAGCGTGGTGCGCCGCTGGTGGTGAAGGCGGACGGCCTGGCCGCCGGCAAGGGGGTCGTCGTCGCCCGCGACGAAGCGTCGGCGGAGGCGGCGGTGCGCGACATCCTGGGCGGGGCGTTCGGCGGTTCGGGCGCGCGGGTCGTCGTCGAGGACTTCCTCGAGGGCGAGGAGGCGAGCTTCATCTGCCTCGTCGACGGGCGCGCGGTGGTCCCGCTGGCCTCGTCGCAGGACCACAAGACGCGCGACGACGGCGACATCGGGCCCAACACCGGCGGCATGGGGGCCTACTCGCCCGCCCCCATCGTCACCGATGCCGTACATGAACGGATCCTGCGCGAGATCATCGAGCCGACCGTCACGGGCATGGCCGCCGAGGACCGCCCGGTCAACGGCTTCCTCTACGCCGGGGTGATGATCGGCCCGCACGGCGGGGTACGGGTGCTCGAATTCAATGTCCGCGGCGGCGATCCCGAGAGCCAGCCGATCTTCATGCGCCTGGCGAGCGACGCCGTCGAGCTGTTCGAGGCGGCCGCCCACGGCCGGCTGCAGGACGTCGAACCGCGCTGGGACAAGCGCGCCGCGCTCGGCGTGGTCATGGCCGCCGGCGGCTATCCCGGCTCCTACCGCAAGGGGGATCCCATCGCGGGGCTCGATCGCCCGCAGGCCGACGCCATCAAGGTCTTCCACGCGGGCACGAGGCGGAGCGCGGATGGCGCGGTCACTACCGCCGGCGGCCGCGTCCTCTGTGTCACCGCGCTCGGCGCCGACGTCGCCGAGGCCCGCGATCGGGCCTACGAGGCAGCGGTGGACATCCGCTGGCCCGATGTCCATTACCGCCGCGACATCGGCCACCGCGCCATCGACCGCTGAGCCGCCGCCGCTCCCGCGCTCGCAGGAGCGCCAGGGCCGAGGGCTCCAGGGATCGTGGCCGCAGTGCGCGCAACGCATGCGCCCCGCCATCGCCAGACCGGTCGTGCCCGAATCGCCGCCTGCCGCCTTCGCCCTCACCCCCCACCGCCGGCAACCCCGGGCGCTTCCTCCACGCCCTGCGGATCCGGGTCGCGCGCGAGGTCCGCCAGCGTGTACCCCCGCAGCGCCCGTTCGACCGCTGCCTCCGCCGCCGCGGTGACCCGCCCGGTCGCCGGTGTCCCGGCCGGGGCCACGCCGCGCACGGCGTCCAGCACGTGCTTGGCCCCCGTTCGATCGGGCGGCGAGGCCGGCAGGTAGCCCGGCGATTCGTCCCCGGTGCGTGCCAGCAGGCGCGCCGCCACGAGATCCGCGAGTACCCGATCGAGGGCCTGTACCGGCGCACCCAGCGATTGGCCGAGGCGCTCGCGCGGGGGCGGCGCCTCACCCTTGTACCAGGCACGAACGACGACCCCGACGATCTCGAGCGCCAGGCGTTCGGCGGCCGCAGGCGACAGGGCGGTGGCGGTCCGCCCGCCGGCCCGGGCATAGGCCGGATGCTGCCAGTAGAAGGCGACCGACGACCCCGTCAGCACGATCAGCCAGGACACGTAGAGCCAGATCATGAACAGCAGCAGGATCGCGAAGCCCGAATAGATGGCCGTATAGTTGCTCGAGGTCGCGACGAACGTGGCGAAGACGCGCCCGAGGCTCTCCCAGGCAATGCCCGCCACGGCGGCCCCGGCGAACGCCGCGCTGAAGCGCACCCGCGTGTTCGGGATGAGCATGTAGACGAACGTGAACGCCAGCACGATGAGCACATAGGGCACGAGCGCGCTCGCGACCTGGATCAACGAGCCGAAGGGCTCGATCGCCGACAGCCGCTGGACCACGGCGCTGTTGGCGAGGCTGGCGGTGATGCCCAGTGCGGTGAACACCAGCACCGGCCCGATCGCTAGGACGCTGAAGTAGTCGGAAAAGCGCCGGACCAGCGTGCGGCGGCGTGCGACGTTCCACGTGTAGTTGAACGCCTCCTCGATCTTCTGCACCAGCGATACGGCGGTGTAGAGGAGCAGTCCGATGCCGACGGCGCCGAGCACGCCGACCTTGATGTTGTCGACGAAGCCGACCAGGCGCTCGGTGACCTCGTCGGCACGCGGGCCCAGCGGCGCGAGCATGCGATAGAGGACAGGCTCGATGCGATTGTGCACGCCGAAGCCCTTCAGTACCGAGAAGCTCACGGCGATCAGCGGCACGAGCGCCAGCAGGGTGGTGAACACCAGACTCATCGCACGCAGCGTGATGGCGCCGGAAACCAGATCCCGGCCCACTGCATGGGCCAGGCGCGCCAGTTCGATCAGGCGCCGGCGACCCGGCGCGACGGTCGCGGGGTCGGTCGCCCAAATCCAGGCGTGGACACCGTGGCGGATGCGTTGGAGCAGATCGGGCATGGGCCTCCCCGCGTGCGGGTTCGCCGGCGGCCCGGGCGCGACGCCGCCGCGCCGGTTCGCTCTACCCCGGGGTGGCTGCGACGCGGGGCGGGTGCGCCGCTGGACACATCAGCGCTTCATCAGCTCGAAGAACTCCTCGTTCGTCTTCGTCTGCTGCATCCGCCCGATCAGGAACTCGATGGCCTCGAAGTCGTCCATGGAGTGCAGGAACTTGTGCAGAATCCACGTCTTCTGCATCTCCTCCTGCGTCATCAGCAACTCCTCGCGGCGCGTGCCCGAGCGGTTGATGTTGATGGCGGGATAGATCCGCTTGTCGGCGATCTTGCGGTCGAGGTGGAGCTCCATGTTGCCGGTGCCCTTGAATTCCTCGTAGATCACCTCGTCCATCTTCGAGCCCGTATCGATCAGCGCGGTTGCCAGAATGGTCAGGCTGCCCCCCTCCTCGACATTGCGCGCGGCGCCGAAGAAGCGCTTCGGGCGATGGAGCGCGTTCGCGTCGACGCCGCCGGTCAGGACCTTGCCGGACGACGGCACAACGGTGTTGTACGCGCGCGCCAGGCGGGTGATCGAGTCCAGCAGGATGACCACGTCGTTCTTGTGCTCGACCAGGCGCTTGGCCTTCTCGATGACCATTTCGGCGACCTGCACGTGGCGGCTGGCCGGCTCGTCGAACGTCGAGGAAACGACCTCGCCCTGGACCATGCGGTCCATCTCCGTGACCTCCTCGGGCCGCTCGTCGATCAGCAGCACGATCAGGTAGCACTCGGGGCTGTTGGCGGCGATGCTCTGCGCGATGTTCTGCAGCATCATCGTCTTGCCGGCCTTCGGCGGCGAGACGATCAGTCCGCGCTGCCCCTTGCCGATCGGCGAGACAATATCGATGACGCGGGCCGTGATGTCCTCGGTGGAGCCATTGCCGCGCTCCATGCGGAAGCGCGAGGTTGCATGCAGCGGCGTCAGGTTCTCGAACAGGACCTTGTTCTTCGCATGCTCCGGCGATCCGAAGTTGATCTCGTCCACCTTGAGCATGGCGAAGTAGCGCTCGCCTTCCTTGGGCGGGCGGATCTTGCCGGCGATCGTGTCGCCCGTGCGCAGGTTGAAGCGCCGGATCTGGCTGGGCGATACGTAGATGTCGTCGGGGCCGGCCAGGTACGAGCTATCGGCGGAACGCAGGAAACCGAATCCGTCCTGCAGAATCTCGAGGACGCCGCCCCCGTAGATGTGCTCGTTCTGCTTCGCCCGGGCCTTGAGGATGGAGAAAATCACATCCTGCTTGCGCGAGCGTGCCACGTTCTCGATGCCCATTTCCTGGGCGAGCTCGATGAGTTCCGTCGCGGGTTTCGACTTGAGTTCGGTCAGGTTCATCGGTCAGGGGTTATCTCGAGGTTGTCGACGTGCATCAGGCCCGGGCACGCCGCAGCGGCGGCGGGCGCGAGGAATCGCTGGCAGATAGGATTCGGGGAGGCTTCGCTACGGAAACAGCGAGAACCGAAGTCTGAAACGCAGGCTAGCACGGTTCCCGCGGGGCGTCCACCCGGCCCGTGCTCGGGCATCCGCGGACCCGCGGCGGGCTGCGGGGCCCGACGCAGCGTCCGCGCACGGGGTCATACGTTGCTGTCGATGAAGGCGGTGAGCTGCGACTTCGAGACCGCGCCCACCTTGGTCGACTCGACGTTGCCGTTCTTGAACAGCATCAGCGTGGGGATACCCCGGATGCCGTAACGCGGCGGGGTGTCGGGGTTCTCGTCGATGTTCAGCTTGGCCACGCACAGGCGGTCCGAGTATTCGTCGGCGATCTCCTCGAGCACGGGGGCCATCGCCTTGCACGGCCCGCACCACTCGGCCCAGTAGTCCACGAGGACGGGCTTGTCCGACTGCAGCACGTCCTGCTCGAAGCTCTGGTCGGTCACTTCCTGGATATTCGCGCTCACGGGGCCATGCCTCCAAATTGTCGCGGGTTGCGAAGTATGCCACGATTCTGCACTACCATCCGTGACGCTGACAAAGGCGGTCACGGTCGAGCAGCACGCGCCCGGCCCCGCCCCGCCGGCCCCGCGAACCCGATCACCGCGGCACGGCAGTGTCCGCGCCCCTAGGGCATCTATGACGGCAAGCGACAGCCACCTCTCCGATACCCTCTTCGACCAGTTCGACCTGCCGGACAGCGTCGCGCGCGGTTTGGCGGACGCGGGCTTCGAGCGCTGCACCCCGATCCAGGCGCAGACGCTTCCGATCGCGCTCGCCGGCCACGACGTCGCCGGCCAGGCGCAGACCGGCACGGGCAAGACCGCCGCGTTCCTGGTGGCCCTGTTCACCCATCTCGCGCGCAACCCGGCGGCGGATGAGCGCCAGGGCAACCAGCCACGGGCGCTGGTCGTCGCCCCGACGCGCGAACTGGCGATCCAGATCCACAAGGACGCGGTGGACCTCGGCCGGCACACGGATCTGCGCTTCGCGCTGGCCTACGGCGGTACCGACTACGACAAGCAGCGCAATGCCATCGCGGCCGGCTGCGAGGTACTGATCGGCACGCCGGGGCGCCTGATCGATTACCTGAAGCAGGGCGTCTATGATCTGCGCCGGCTCCAGGTAGCGGTCCTCGACGAGGCGGACCGCATGTTCGATCTCGGCTTCATCGCCGACATCCGCTACCTGTTCCGGCGCATGCCGCCGCCGCAGAAGCGGCTTTCGATGCTGTTCTCCGCGACGCTGTCGCTGCGGGTCACCGAACTCGCGTTCGAGCACATGAACCACCCGGAGCACGTGCAGTCGCACCCCGAGCAGATCACCGCCGATCGCGTCGAGCAACTGCTCTACCACCCGGCGAACGAGGAGAAGATCCCGCTCCTGGTGGGGCTGTTGCGGCAGCTGGAGCCGGCACGCGCGCTCGTGTTCGTCAACACGCGGCGCGGCACCGACTGGGTCGGGCGCAACCTCGAGGCCAACGGCTTCGACGTGGCCGTGCTGTCCGGCGAGGTGCCGCAGAAGAAGCGCCAGCGGCTGTTGAGCGACTTCCAGGCGGGCCGCCTATCGGTGCTGATCGCCACCGACGTCGCCGCCCGCGGCCTCCACATCCCCGATGTCACGCACGTGTTCAACTTCGACCTGCCCCAGAGTGGCGAGGACTATGTCCACCGCATCGGCCGCACGGCGCGCGCGGGCGAGAGCGGGCACGCGCTGAGCTTCGCCTGCGAGGACACCGCGTTCTACGTCCCCGAGATCGAGGAATACATCGGCGCGAAGCTGCCGACGGCCCCGGTCAGCGCCGACCTGCTGCCCAGGACGGCAGCGCCGACGCCGGCGCGCAAGCCGGCCCGCGGCGGGCGCGATGGCGGGCGCGGCGGCCAGAGCGGTGGCCGCGGCAGGGGCGGACAGGGCAGCGGCGAAGGCGGCAAGCGTCGCGGCCGCGGCGGTGGCCGCAAGAAGACGGAGACATCGTCGTCCTGACACCGGGAACCCGCCCGCAACGGCGGCGCACGCCCGGCAGCGCCCCCGCCCGGCCGTCACGAGCACATGGACGCTCCCGACGGGCTCCCGGCGCCGGCCGCCGCGCCGCTATCATTCGGGCCGAATGGCCCGACCATGAACGGGAAGCACAATCATGCGAATCGATTCCGTGTGCGTACTCGGCGGTGGCGGCTTCGTCGGCTGGCATCTCGTCACGCGCCTGAACAACCTGGGGATCCATGTGCGCGTGATCACCCGCCGCCGTGAACGCCACAAGCAACTGCTGGTGCTGCCCTTCGTCGAGGTCGTCGAGGGCGACGCGCACGACCCCGAGACGCTCAAGCGCTACTTCGGCGACCGCGACGCCGTGATCAACCTGATCGGGATCCTCAACGAGAAGGGGCACCGCGGCGAGGGCTTCCGCCGCGTGCACGTCGACCTGGCGAAGAAGGTGCTCGATGCCTGCAAGAAGTCGGGCGTGCAGCGCCTGCTGCAAATGAGCTCGCTGGGTGCGGACCAGGGTCAGGGCCCGAGCCATTACCTGCGCACGAAGGGCGAGGCCGAGAACCATCTGCACACCTTCGCCCAGCCCGAGGTCGCCGTGACCAGCTTCCGCCCCTCGGTGATCTTCGGCCGTGACGACGGCTTATTCAATCGCTTTGCCGACCTCCTGCGCCTGGCCCCGGTTCTGCCGCTGGCGTGCCCCGAAGCGCGCTTCGCCCCGGTGTATGTGGGCGACGTGGCGGAGCGCATGGGCGACGCGCTCCAGGATCGCGAGACGTTCGGCCGGCGCTACAACCTGTGCGGCCCGGAGATCTGGACGCTGCGCCAGGTCGTCGACTACATCTGCCGGCTCAAGGGATTCCGGCGCGTGGTGGTGCCGCTGCCGGACTGGATGGCCCGCTGGCAGGCCAACGTCCTCGAGTTCGTGCCCGGCAAGCCCTTCTCGCGCGACAACTACGCGTCGCTGCAGATCGACAGCGTCTGCCCGGAGGGCCCGACCTGCCCGACGCCCATCGAGGCGGTCGTGCCGCACTATCTCGGCGGCGAGAACCGGCAGAAGCGGTTCCAGGAACTGCGGCGGGCCGCCCGGCGCGGAAGCCGCGGCGACACCTACTAGTGTCCTGGCGCGCCAATCGGCAGGACTCGCCGGGTCGCGCCGCGTGCGGCGGCCATGCACCGCCACACAACGGGGCTCGCCCTCGCTCGTCGGCGCGCCCGGTCGGCCGCCACTCGTGCTCGCCGAGAACGACGGCGCCCGTGCGCGACCGGCCACTCGGGCTGTCCGGGTCCGCGCGCAGCCGTCGGCGCCCCGCAACACGCCACGCCTGAAGCGCGCCCATGGAGACCTATCTGGTCGGTGGTGCGGTGCGCGACGCCCTGCTCGGCCTCGAACCCGTCGAGCGCGACTGGGTCGTCGTGGGCGCCACGCCCGGGGATCTCGAAGCGGCCGGGTACCGCCGAGTCGGCCGGGATTTCCCGGTGTTCCTGCACCCGCGGACCGGCGAGGAATACGCCCTCGCGCGCACCGAGCGCAAGTCCGGCCACGGCTACCACGGCTTCGATGTCCACGCCGGCCCCGACGTGTCCCTGGAAACCGACCTGGGGCGCCGCGACCTCACCATCAACGCCATGGCCCGGGACGCATCCGGCCGGGTCATCGACCCCTGGGGCGGGCAAGCCGACCTGCAGGCACGCCGGCTGCGCCATGTCTCGCCCGCGTTCGTCGAGGACCCGCTGCGGGTGCTGCGCGTGGCGCGGTTCGCCGCGCGCTTTGCCCGGCTCGGTTTCGAGGTCGCCGGGGAAACGCGCGAGCTCATGCGCCGGATGGCCGCCAGCGGCGAACTCGACTGGCTCGTGCCCGAGCGCGTCTGGCGCGAGACGGAGCGCGCGCTCGCCGAGCCCGCACCGCGACGCTACTTCGAGGAGCTGGCCGCCTGCGAGGCACTCGCGGCGGTTCTGCCGGAGCTCGCGCCGCTCTTCGCCGCCGGGAGTGATCCGCTGCCCGCGAAGGCGCTGGACCAGGCAACGGCCGACGGCGTGGACGCGCGCCAGCGCTTCGCCGTCCTCGGCCACGGGCTCGATCCGCACAGCGGGCTGGATGAACTCGCGCAGCGCCTGCCCATACCCCGGCGATGGCACGCCCACGCGCGCCGCGTTGCTCGCTGGCAGGCCGCGTGCCGCACGCTGGCGGGCGACGCCGCAACCACGGCCGCTGCCCTGTTGGCGGAGCTCGATGCAGTCCGCGCTCCGGAGCGCCTCGACGCGTTGCTGCAGGCGATCGACGCGATCGCCGCCGCGGCCGGCGACGTGGCCTGGTCGGCGCGCCGCGAGCGCCTGCAGCGTGCGGCGCAGGCCGCC
>CAZVFN010000072.1:11194-14073 GCA_964626335.1 uncultured Ectothiorhodospiraceae bacterium | reverse complement strand
GAGGACTGACGGTGGATTTCCGTCCGAAAACCACTCTGAGCGCCGACGGGATGCCCATATGTCGCCCGGGCTCAGTATGGCCGAGGTTGAGGAGGTTGAGCGTATCTGCGGTAGCCTGATGGAGCGATATGGGTACTGGCGGAAATCAGGAGGCTGAAGGCGGTCGGGCGGGCTTGTAGAACCGGAAGCCGGGTAGGAATTGCGCGCAATGGCGACGCGCCGGATCGGCTACGTGTAGTGAGTGCTGGACGTGCGGCTGATTCATGAGGGGACCGTTTCACGCGTCGAGTACGCCCCGTACACGAAGCGCGATCAGGAAAACGCAGGTTTCGCCCGCAATAAACCATAGGCGGGCGGCGAGCGCGGCGGCCGTGGCAGTAGCCCACGTAAACTCCTGGGTCACGAGGAGAGCAGACAGCGCGCCTTCCCGGACGCCGACGCCGCCGGGTGTTATTACGGTCACGATGCCTAGGGTGGTGGCCGCGGAAAAACTGGCGATGGCAGAGACCGGGTTTACTGTGTGACCCGCCATCCCGAGTAGCCCCGTAAACCCTAGTCCCCAGCAGATCCAGGTCGCGAGCGAAAGAGCGAAAACGATCGCCAACCTGACCGGATGGCGTTTCAGCACAGCCCTACGAATGGGCTCCCAGAGCAGTGCGGCGGTGAGGATGCCCAGGAGCCCAAGGATAAGGGCGGTCAGGAGTGCCGTTGATCCGTGTGGGACACCAAATACACCAGGATACCGAACGAGGAGCGGAATACTGATCGCGACGCCAGAGGCGATCATGCTCGCCTGTGCGATTCCCGATGCCAGCGCACAGCCGGAGAATGGCAGTCCTGTGTACCGGGCCAACAAAGCCGCGCGGCCCGCGATCGACCAGATTTTGCCTGGGACGTACTTCGCCCAGATCGTCAGACCGTGAGCGCGAAAACTTGTATGAAAGTCGACATGAGCCCCCGTTAGCCGTAATGCGGAATGCCAAACCATGAATTGGCTTGCCATCCCGAGCAGCAGAAACACCGCCGAGTCGGCGATACGGGAGGGGTTCTGGAGGGAAAAGTCGCCGGGGCCGTCTAGCCCGACGACGACGAGCAGTGCACCCACAAGTCCGAGCGCCAGAACGAGTCCCGGCAAGCTACGGCCACTCCAGGGTGCCTTCGGTATCATCGAGGCATTATGCGCGTATGGCTATACACTGCGGTTGACCTGCTGCTACCGCCCGCCGGAGCGCACGATACCGTCTATAAGGAAATAGATCTTCCCATGCGGATCGCCATGGAGGGCATCCACCCGGATATTTTCAAGGATGACTCCGTAGCGTTCATGTACCTCTTCGGTGCGTAGGAAATGCCGAACATGCCCTGCACTTGGGAAGTTGGGTACGCTGGCCAGCAGCCGTGTACCCTCCTGGCTTCGTCCAATTAGATCGACATCGCACTCGATGTGTTCCAAGACCTCGGTCATTACCACGGCGTCATACTGTAACTCGTCGAAAAGCCCCGTCTTGAATGCTTCCTCGGCGTGGAAACGATACTCAGGGCATAGATACCGGGCTTGAGCAATGCGACGAGTGCTGAAGTCCACTCCGTGATAGGCCGGTATCCCCCGGTCCCGCAACAGGCAGGCGAACTGGCCGGGACCGCAGCCTACGTCGAGTACGCTGTCGCAGTGACCGGTAATCAAGCGGTCCGCGACGATCGACCAGAGGAAAAAATACCGAGATTGTGAATAGTGCTTTTTCCAGTGCCGGAAAACCGTGAATGACAAGTCGTACCATTCCGCGTCGCGCTCGGCGCCAATAGATGCGCGGCGCGCCTGGCCGAAGGAACGTGCGAGCCCTGCCCGGCAGGTTTGATAGGCGAAACGGACAATGTGTGATGGTCGCGTCATGAGACGTCAAGCGGGTTGGTTGAGGCCAGTACGTGATCCGGCCTAGGCGCAGTGCAGATGATGTGAGCCGCGATTATCCACGCCTCACTAACGAGCTTGTCAAGAGTCTCTTTCGAGAGCCAACGCGAGTATTCGCGAAGCGGTAGCATTTCGGGGCAGAACTCCTGTCCACACGCGGATAGGGTTACCTCACGATTGAGATCACGAGTCCGGATGGGGCCTCCCCAGCCAACTGGCGCCGACACAGGAGTACTGTGGATCGCTCGCGGTGACGGCACCGGCCGTCATGGAGCGATGCGTCATGTCGGTCTCAGGTGTACGGCACAATTCCACGCACTCGACGGTCAATCATCGCGACTGGAATATGATCCCACGCTGGCGCTCCCACCTGTCTTCGACGATGCCGAATGTGTCGATATCGTCTATAGAGAGGTCTTCCTCTAGACGTGATAAAACGGCCTCTGCACGCTCTTGTTGTCCGGATCGAAGGTAACGGTCCGCCAACATTAATCCGGCTTTCGTAGAGCCGTTTTCTAGGAGGCGCTCAAGCGTTTCTTCGGCCCTGGCCTCGTGTCCTGTCAACACGAGGATGCGCACGCGGTAATAATGGATGTACCACGTGTTCACCGAGCGAGGGTGTTCGGCCTCGGCCACTCGCCCAAGTGATTCGACCAACCGAACGGGGTCGACTTGAGAACACGTGGCGTTCTCGAACGCCGAACTGATAAGAACGTCGAGTGATTGAGACACCTCGATATCCGGAATCCCGATTTGTGAGGAGCGTAGATCTTCGTAGACACTATCGGGAATGTTCCGTCCGAGCGCGCATCTGTAGTAGAGGAGTTGCACGTGGAAGATAAAGTCATCGTCGGGGCGTTCAGCGATCTCTTTCCGCAGTAGGTCCAGCGCGTCATCCGGCCTGCCCGCCTTGAGCAGGAGTTTCGCGTAGTTGCTCACGGAGCGGTAGCCGGCAGGATGGTAGCGATAC
>CAZVFN010000072.1:0-11184 GCA_964626335.1 uncultured Ectothiorhodospiraceae bacterium | reverse complement strand
CCATTTCGATTTCGGAGCCCCATGCAACTGCGCGGGCATACGTAGTTGTCCCCATGAAGGCGAGGTAGATGCACGCTAATACCGCGAGCAGGCGCTGTTTCTGGGTCCGGGTCGCGAGGTCGTACGCGAGCGTTGCCAAGGCCAGGTAGAGCCCAATCGATGGGAGGTAATTTCGATGCCGGAAGTGCATCTCCAGTGGGAATATGGTGCTCTCGAGACCGTGTCCGGCAGCAAAGAACACGAAACCGAAGGCGGCGACGTAGAAACCGCGCCATGTTAGCAGTGCGATCAGGGCGAGGTACGCGATCACCCCGAGGAGTCCGTACAGGGTCGTGATCGGGACGAACAGACTCTTGGATGGACTCACCTGTTTCAGAAGCCCCGTGGCGTGCTCCATTGGAAGCAAGAGCTCCGCGATGTACATCGGGAGGACACGAAGTTGGGTAAGCAGCCGTTCGACCATGCTAAACGGGCGGTTGCTGTAGTCGAGATAACTGGTCTTGAGCGCAAGTACCGCCAGGGCGCAAGCGGCGAAGATTGAGAATACAGCGAGGCCGAGTCTGACCGGGGAGGTGTACGGGTTCCGGAACCGAAAGAAGAAGATCTCCACCGCGAGGGTAAAGAGCAGGAGGTTGGCCCCGTTCTCCTTGCTTGCGAGCGCGAGCGTGAGCGATGTGATATAGGCAACGAGGAGTCCAACGGCACGCGGTAGAGTGTGCGGGCGCGCCCGCAGCGAAACGTAGGCGATGAGGCCGGTTATGACAAAAAGGGACGCGAGCTGGGCGATTCGCTGTACAGCGTAGAAGGCCGTGCCTAGATTGGCCGGCGCAAGTAGCCAGATCGCCGCCGTCGTGCCTGCAATGAGGGTGGCGGCGGCTGCGTAACGAGTGAGTTGCAGCAGTTGACGCACGAGGATGAATAGGAGTGCAGTGCACAGTACGTGGATCGCCACGTTCACGAGCTTGGATGTGGTCTGATCGAGTTCTCCGGCGGTCAGTTGGGCCTGACCCACGAAGCTTGCAATGCTCAGCCAGCGTCCGAGCAGTCGCGGCGACATCGGTTTCGTCTGTGTGACATCGACCTCGTCTCCGGCGACGTGGTCGGTGACCGGGGTCAGCTTTGAGGAGTCGAGGAACCAAGGGCCCTGCGCACCGGCGTGGATAGCCGGTATCAGTACTGCGACCGTGATGAGTCCAACGACAATCAGGTAACCCCGGTCCGAGGACAGCGCTTGCCGAAGCAGTTGAACGAGTGGTTGCATCGTCGCGGGAGTCCGATCAGGAATGTTTATAATACGCGAATACAGGTTAGGTGGATAGGTTGACTCGCTGCGACGGGACAACGCGAACACCGCGCCCAAAGCGCGCGGGTACGGTGGAACTGGTGATGCCGGCTGGCAGTTGATGTGGGCTGGCAGTGATCTCGTAGGCTTTTGAGCATCGGTCTGGTGCGGCAAGGGGAGCCCGGCAGCCAACCGCCTGGACTGTCCTAGCCGAGATTCTACGGAGACCTGCACCGAGGTCTAGCCTAAGCGCGGTAGCCTTAAACCGAGGGCGTGAATGATGTCGCCCCGGCCGCTAACGACCGGGGCGCAGCATTATGGCGTTCACCGGCAGGGTGCCGGCACGTAAGAGTCTTTCCAGTCATTGGCGGGACTCGTGTTTAGTGTGCAGTCCCAGTCGCCATTCGGTGACCGCTGCCAGGTGATCACGGTATCTCTGATGGCCGGCGCCACGTCGGCGGAAAGAGTGATCGAGAATCCAACGGTGTCTGCGGGGTTAGCGCCGCCGTTGATGACAGCGGCGCTGCCAAAGTCGCTCGAGTTGAATCCCACCTGAGTCAGATTGACGGTGCGGTTCTGTAGCACAGCCTCTTCCGCGGCCGTCTCGAGCGCGCGAATTTCGGCAAGCGCGCCAGTGACTTGTGTACGAGCGACATAGTCTTGGTACTGCGGGATGGCGATGGCCGCCAGGATGCCGATGATCGCGACCACGATCATCAGCTCGATCAGGGTGAAGCCCTGCTGAACCTTGTGCATTGTGCGTTGCATGTTTCGACTCCTTGTAGGCGGTTCCGGCGTTGCTCGTTGTGGGAGTGGGCGCCGGGCCCGCGTTCGGGTGCATGGAGACTGCAAGGTCTCGCCGGAACAGCAAGCAGGGACCATGCCAAGAGGGGTATTGCCCGCCTGACGCCCCTTTTTCGCGATGGGCATCGCCGCCGCAGGCCTCCGGGCGCCGGCAATGGACGGGAATGGTCACATTCTGACGCCGATTCATGGCCCGGTCCGTCGATCGTTAGTCGATGCCGAGCTTTTTCAGACGGTAGCGGAGCTGGCGGTAGGTCAGGCCGAGCTCGCGCGCGGCGGCGGTGCGGTTCCAGCGGTTGCGCTCGAGGCTCTCGGTGAGCATCCGTCGCTGGCTGGCCTCGATCTGGTCGTCCAGGGATGTGATCGGGGTGTCGTCGGCTCTGTCGGTGGAACCGGAGTCCGGGACCGCGGCGGGGGAAGTCCGTCCGTTGAGGGCGAGATCGTCGGCGTCCAGCGTGTTGTCCTCGGCCATGGCGAGGGCGCGCTCGAGGAGGTTCTCGAGCTCGCGCACGTTGCCCGGAAAGGCGTAGGCGTGCAGGCGCTCGCGCGCCGTATCGCTCAGGCGCGGGGAAGGCTGTCCGTACTCGCTCGAGAGGCGATCGAGGATGTGATCGGCCAGCAGCGGGATGTCCTCGGGGCGCTCGCGCAGCGGCGGCACGCGCAGGCCGATCACGTGGATGCGGTAGAACAGGTCCTCGCGGAAGCGCCCCTCGCGCACGGCCGTGTCGAGGTCGGCGTGGCTGGCGCAGACGATGCGCACGTCGACCGGGCGCTCGTCGGTCGCGCCGACCGGCCGGATCCGCTTCTCCTGGACCGCGCGCAGCAGCTTGACCTGCATGTCCAGCGGCAGCTCGGCGATCTCGTCGAGGAACAGCGTCCCGCCGTGGGCCGCCGTGAACAGCCCGTCCTTGTCGCTGCTGGCGCCGGTGAACGCACCGCGCTTGTGGCCGAACAGCTCGCTCTCGACCAGCTCGCGCGGGATGGCGCCGCAGTTGATGGGCATGAAGGGCTTGTCCGATCGCGGGCCCTGCTCGTGGATCAGGCGGGCCACCAGCTCCTTGCCGGAGCCGGACTCGCCGGTGACCACGACCGGCGCCTGGCTGCGCGCCACCTTGCGGATCTGCTTGCGCAGCGCCTCGATCGCGGCGGATTCGCCGATCAGGCGCAGGCTCGTGTCGGCGCGCCTGTCGTCGGCCGCCGCGCTCGGTTGCAGTGCCTGGCCGACGAGATTGCGCAGGTCCTCGAGCTGGACGGGCTTGGCGACGAAGTCGAACGCACCGGCCTTGAGCGCGCGTACGGCGGCTTCCATGTTGCCGTGCGCGGTGATGACCGCCACCGGCAGGAGGGGATGCTCGTGCCCGATGGCGTCCACCAGGTCCAGCCCGTTGCCGTCGGGCAGTCGCATGTCCGTGAGGCAGAGGTCGTAGGCATCCCGGTCGAGCTCGCGGCGGGCCTCGGCCAGCGTGCCCACTGCGCACGTCGCGAGCCCCATTCGCCCGAGGGTGATCTCCAGCAGCTCGCAGATGTCGGGCTCGTCGTCGACGATGAGTGCGCTGTGCTCAGCCATCCTCCTCCCCCGCCTTCGCCGTCGCGGCCGCGAACGTGATCCGGAACGTGTTGCCCTCCGCTGAGCCGAGGAACCGCAGCCGCGCGCGGTTGGACTCGCACAGCTCGCGCGCGAGGAACAGGCCGAGGCCGGTGCCGGAGTGGCTGGTCGTGTAGAACGGCTCGAACAGCGTGTCGACATGCTCGCCGTCGATCGGGCTGCCGTCGTCGACGATGTCGAGACAGGGACGGCCATCGCGGTCGGCGTTCGGGCGCAGCGTGATGCCGACCGGCCGGCCATCGTCCCGCCGCCCGTGGCGCAGGCCGTTGTCGCAGAGGTTGCGGACGATCTGCTCGAGCTGGCCGCGGTCGAAGTGTACCGGAATGGCGCGAGCGGGTGGCGCGTGCGTCAGGCGGGCGCCGTCGAGGCCGTGCTCCGCCGCGAATCGCTGCGCGAAGTCGTTCAGCCACTCGCCCAGCTCCATGCTCGTGGACGCCCCCTGCGGCCGTCGCGAGAGCTCCAGCACGTTGTCGACGATGCCGTCGACGCGCTCGCAGTGCGACAGCAGGATCTCGGTCAGGCGCCGGTCGCCCGGACCCAGCCGATCGGATTCCGCCAGTAGCTGGCTCGAGTGGCTGATCGCGTTCAGCGGGTTGCGGATCTCGTGCGCGATGCCGGCGGTCAGGCGGCCCAGCGACGCCAGCTTGAGCTGCTGGACCTGTTCCTCGATGAAACCGGCGTCCTCGAGGGCGATCAACGTGCCGGCCTCGCCGAGCGGGGTGAACTGGACCTGCAGGTGGCGGTCGGTGTGCTCATGGGGCACGAGTGGCTCCGTCGGCGTGCGGGCATCCGCGGACCAGGCATCGAGGGCGGTTGCCAGCTCGGGGGCGACGGCGTCGATGGTCTCGCCAACGAGCCGGGTCGTGCGGTCGAGCAGGGCCGCGGCGCTGGCATTGGCGAGGGCGATCGTGCGGTCCGGGGAGACCACGAGGATGCCGGCATCCATCTGCTGGACGATGCGGTCGTTCAGGGCGGACAGGCGGCGCACGTCGGCCGAGCGCCGGCGCGCCAGCTCGGCGCTGCGCGACGAGCGCCGGGCAAGCGCGGCGGCCAGCAGAGCGGCGGCGAACAGCGTGATCCCGAGCAATGCCGCCTGCGTGTAGGCGGTGGCGCTCGGCCCCCGTTCCAGGAAGCGCGCGACCTCGCCGCCCAGTGTCAGCAGGGTCCCGAGGGCGGCACACAGCAGGGCTTCGCGCAGCGCCAGGAGGGTACCGGCGCCGGCCACGGGTACGACCAGGAGCGTGCCCAGCCCGCTCCCCATGCCGCCGGAGGCGTAGGTCAGGCCGGCGACCACCAGGATATCCCCGTAGAGCTGGATGCGGGCCTGCAGATCCGCCGACGGCCGCCGCTGCTGGATCAACAGGGCGAAGACGAGGGCCGCGACGAGGTAGGTGGCCGAGAGCCCGTAGAAGATCCGGGGCGCGGTCGCGCCGAAATCGAGCGCCGGCACCCCGAAGAGGAACGCGGCCAGCAGTGCGATGGCGATGAACAGGCGATAGCTGTTGAGCAGTCGAATGGACTGCCAGTCCGCGCTCGCGGGCGCGCCCGGGGCCGGATCCCGGCGGTCCTCGCTCTGTGGGGCTGCCTCGTCCATGGAACGCTCAGTCTCGGCAATCGGCCTGTTTCAGGCAAGCGGCGCCGCTTGGCCGCGACGCGGCGAGCGGCGAGAATGCACGGTTCATGCGTTCCAGCGAGGAGTCGTCGTGTCGAAGCCGGATCATGGGTTGAGCGTCGGCCTCGTCCAGGTGGACGCGGTCGTCGGGGACATCGAGGGCAATGCGCAGCGCGCGAGCGATACGGCCCTCGCCTGCGCCCGCCGCCACGGGGCCCGCGTGGTGGCCCTGCCGGAGCTGTGCCTGCTCGGCTACCCACCCGACGATCTCCTGCTGCGTCCCGACCTCCCGGCGCGGATCGATGCCGCCGTCGCCGGGATCGCCGAGCGCCTCGCGGGCACCGGGGTCGCCGTGCTCGTCGGCGTGCCCCTGTTCGAGGGCGAGCGCTGCTTCAACGCGGCGATGCTGATCGACGGCGGCGCCGTCGTGGCCACCGTGCGCAAACGCTGCCTGCCGAACTACGGGGTGTTCGACGAGAAGCGCTATTTCGCGCCGGGTCACGAGGCCGTGGTGGTCGACGTCGATGGCCACGGGGTCGGGCTCATGATCTGCGAGGACATCTGGTCGCCCGGTCCGGCCGACGAGCTCGCGGCGGCCGGCGCGCAGCTGATCCTGTGCCCGAACGCCTCGCCGTACCACTGCGACAAGGCCGCCGAGCGCCTGCGCGTGGCCCGCGAACGGGTGGCCAGCACCGGCTGCCCGCTGGTGTACGTCAACCAGGTCGGGGGCCAGGACGACCTCGTCTTCGACGGCGATTCCTTCGCGCTGGACGCCGAGGGCCGCGAGCGGATCCGCCTGCCCGCGTTCACCGAGGCCGATGGCGTGTTCGCGGCCGGGGACCCGGGCCCGCGCGAGACCGGCTCCGCCGCGTCACCGCCCGAGGGCGCGGCGCGCACCGAGTCCATCTACCGCGCCCTGGAGCTCGCGGTGCGCGACTACGTCGCCAAGAACGGCTTCGACGGCGTGTTCGTCGGGCTCTCCGGCGGCATCGACTCGGCGCTGACGCTGGCCGTCGCGGCCGACGCGCTCGGCGCGGATCGCGTGACGGCGGTGCGCATGCCCTCGCGCCACACCGCGCCCATGAGTCTCGAGGACGCGCAGGCGCAGGCGCAGGCACTCGGCGTGGCCTGCACCACCCTCGGGATCGAGCCGGCCTACGCGGCCTTGCTCGAGACCCTGGAGCCCGTATTCGCCGGTCGCGAGCCGGATGTCACGGAGGAGAACATCCAGGCGCGCTGTCGGGGCGTGCTGCTGATGGCGCTGGCGAACAAGCACAATGCGATCGTGCTGAGCACCGGCAACAAGAGCGAGCTCGCCGTGGGCTATTCGACGCTCTACGGCGACATGGTGGGCGGTTTCGCGCCGCTCAAGGACGTGAGCAAGACCCGGGTCTACACGCTCGCCCGCTGGCGCAATGCCCGTTCCGTGGTCATCCCCGAGCGCGTGCTGGAGCGCGAGCCCTCGGCGGAGCTCGCGGCCGACCAGGCCGATTCCGACACCCTCCCGCCCTACGATGTGCTCGACCCGATCCTGGAGGGACTCGTCGAGCGCGACGAATCGGTCGAGGCGATCGCCGCCGGCGGCTACGATGTCGAAACCGTGCGCCGCGTGGCCACGATGCTCGTGCGCAGCGAGTACAAGCGGCGCCAGTCGGCGCCCGGGCCGAAGATCTCGCCGCGCGCGTTCGGCCGCGAGCGCCGCTATCCGATCACCTCGCGTTATCGCTTCTAGTGCCCTTTAACGAGAGTTCACCGGCTTTTCGCCGGGCCTCGCGGCGCCTGGCGGCGTTGCGCCTCCTCACCATGGGATGCGCCATGGCTCGTCGGCGCGCCGTGCCAGCCACCACGATGCCTCGCCGAGAAACCTCGGCGAACTTCCGTTAAAGGACACTAGGGAAACGTCGACAAACTCGGGCTGTGACCGATGCCCCACTGCAGGAGCGGGTTTGCCCGCGGATCGACGCCGCGGGCATCCTGCGATCTCGACTTCGCGGGCGAGCCCGCGCCTATCGTCGAGCGGGTAATCCCGCGGGGGGCGTGCCCGGTCTCGCCGCCGGGGCGTGGGCTGGGTCGAACGAGCAGGCGGATCGTTCGTGAAGACCCGCTCAGGATTGTCCCGGCCTCGCGTCGGGCACGGGGTGGTCCGGCCAGTTCCGGCGCAGGACGCGGCGCGCGTCCGCCGCCAGGTCCGCGAGCCCGAGTTGCTCGTAGGCGCGCACCTGCAGCGCGAGCGCTTCCGGGACCGCCGATGCCCCGTCGTAGTTCGCCAGCAGGTACTCGATCCGGTTGAGGGTGGCCGTGTAGGCGGCGCGCTCGAAATAGAAGCGTGCCGTCTCGAGCTCGTGCTTCGCCATCTGATTGCGCAGGTAGATCATGCGCTGGCGCGCGTCCTCGGCGTAGCGCGTATCGCCGTGCTGCTCGACCACGCGGCGGAAGTCGGCGAAGGCCTGGCGCAGCCGGCCCTGATCCATCTGGGACATGTCGCGCGGAAAGACGTCGTTGACGAAGGTGCGGCCCCGGTTGTAGCGGATCAGCCCGCGCAGGTAGTAGGCGTAGGCGACCCCCTCGTGGGTCGGGTGGAGCTTGATGAAACGATCGAGCGCGGAGATCGCCGACTGCTCCTGCCCGAACTGGTAGTAGGCATAGGCGATTTCGAGCTGGGCCTGCAGCGCGAGCGGCCCGAACGGGTAACGCGACTCGAGCGTCTCGAAGTAGTCGATCGCCTGTTCGAAGGAGCCGGCCTCGAGCGAGGACTTGGCCTGGCGGTAGAGCCGTTCCTTCGACCAGTCCCGGGTGGGGTCGTAATCCTTCGAGCTGCACGCGACGCCGCCGAGTGCCAGGGCGGCCACCGCCACGGCCATCAATGCGCGCTTGTGCCAACCGATGTGCGACATGACCTTCCCATTCTACCCGAGATCAGGCTACGCTTCCGAGGTTATGGATACCGAAGAACCCGATATACGACGCATCCCGCGCGGACAGGCCGGCGAGCGCCTGGATCGCGCGCTGGCGACGCTGTTCCCCGAATACTCGCGAACGCGACTGCAGGAGTGGCTCAAGGCCGGCCACCTGCAGGTGGACGGCATGAGCCCCGCGCCGCGCACCCCGGTGCTCGGCGGCGAATCCGTCGTCCTCGACCCCGGCATCGCCGAGGCGATCGACCCGACCGTGGACGCCGCGCCCGAGCCGGTGGGTTTCGGGATCGTGCACGAGGACGACGCCATCCTCGTCGTCGACAAGCCCGCCGGCCTCGTGGTCCACCCCGCGGCCGGCCACCGCGGCGGCACCCTGCAGAACGGCCTGCTGCACTACGATCCGGCGCTGGCGGCCGTTCCGCGCGCGGGCATCGTGCACCGGCTCGACAAGGACACGACCGGGCTGATGGTCGTCGCGCGCGACCTGGCCGCGCACAATCGGCTCGTCGCCCAGCTGCACGAGCGCGCGATTGTGCGCGAATACCGCGCCGTCGTCACGGGTGTGCCCGTGGCGGGCAGCACGGTCGAGGCGCCGATCGGCCGCCATCCCCGTGACCGGCAGCGCCAGGCGGTGCTGCGCAGCGGCGGCAGGCCCGCGGTGACGCATTTCCGCGTCGAGCGCAAGTATCGCGCGCATGCGGACCTGCGCCTGCGCCTCGAGAGCGGGCGCACGCACCAGATCCGGGTGCACATGCAGCACGTCGGTCTGCCGCTGGTCGGCGATCCCATGTACCGCGGTCGCCCGCACTTCCCGCGCTCGCCGGCGCCGGCGCTGCGCGAGGCGCTCGAGTCGTTCCGTCGCCAGGCGCTGCACGCCGCCCGGCTCGAGCTCGCGCATCCCGCCCGCGGCGACTGGTGCAGCTGGGACGCGCCCCTGCCGCCCGACATGCGGGCCCTGCTCGACGGGCTCGAGGCGGATCTCGACGCCCATGTCTGACCCGCGGCCCGTGGTCCTCGGACCGCGGGATCCGCCGCGCGGGGTCCGCGTCGTGACCACCACCCGCCGCGGCGGCCTCGCCACGGGGCCGTGGGCGACCCTCGCCCTCGGATCCAGCGAATCCCCGGAGGCCGCGACGCGGGCCAACCGGAGCCGGCTGGTCCGGGGGCTCGGCTTGCCGGGCGAGCCGACCTGGCTGCGCCAGGCCCACGGGTGCGAGTGCGTCGCCCTCGATGGCCGTGAGCCGGTGGATGGGATCGAGGCCGACGCGGCCTGGACCGAGACGCCGGGCGTCGTCTGCGCCGTGCTGACGGCCGACTGCCTGCCGGTGGCGTTGTTCGATCGCTCCGCCCGGGGGGTCGCCGTGGCGCACGCGGGCTGGCGCGGTCTCGCCGCGGGCGTGCTGGAGAACGCGGTGGCCGCGCTGCCGGGCCCCGCCGGCGAGGTCGTCGCGTGGCTCGGGCCGGCGATCGGCCCGTCGGCGTTCGAGGTCGGCCCCGAGGTGCGCGAGGCATTCGTCACGGCCGATCCCGGGGCGGCGGCCGCGTTCCGACCCGGCCGCGACGATCGCTGGTTCGGCGACCTGTACGCGCTGGCGCGCCGGCGCCTGCGAGCCATCGGGGTGGCGCGGACACGGGGCGGGGGCACCTGCACCTTCTCCGAGCCGGCGCGCTTCTTCTCCCACCGCCGCGACGGCGCGGGCACCGGCCGCATGGCGACCCTGGCATGGATCGAGCCCACGCCCGCGTAGCCGGGTCGCCGCCCCGGAGCCGGATGGCGCGAAGAGACTGTGGAAGTATTCTGCGCCGTAGCGAGGGAGTGGCACAGCGAGGCGATTTCGACGAACGTTCGAGGAGCGTAGTGGAGACTATGGGACGAGAACGCTCGTCGAAAGCGACCGCTGTGGCCCTTCCGCAGTCGGCGCACGGATACTTTTACAGGCTCGAAGCGCGCAATCCGGGATCGCCTCCGCCATGGGCCCCGGAATCCGCACTCCGGGCGACACCGGGCGACATCGAAATCCGGGCGATCCAACGAGGCAACGCCGGTACGCCCCGAGTTCGCGCCATCCCGCGCGCGATCGCGACTTGAAAAACCGCCAGCGGTCCGCATGTATCGGGTAGTCGAGGCATTCACCCGGAGTCAACCCCATGCGGATGGACAAGCTCACCAGCAAGTTCCAGATGGCGCTCGCCGACGCGCAGTCGCTCGCGGTCGGGCGCGATCACCAGTTCATCGAACCCGTCCACCTGATGCTGGCCATGCTGGACCAGGAGGGCGGCAGCGTGCGCCCGCTGCTCCAGCACGCCGGCGTCAACGTCAACGGCCTGCGCTCCGGCCTCGGCGCCGAGCTCGATCGCATGCCCCGGGTCTCGGGCAGCGAGGGCGAGGTCCACGTCTCCAACGACCTGTCGAAGCTGCTCAACCAGGCCGACAAGGCCGCGCAGAAGCAGGGCGATCAGTACATCTCGAGCGAGATGTTCGCGCTCGCCGCGGTCGAGTCGAAGAATCGCGTGGGCGAGCTGCTCACGGAATACGGCGCGGTGAAGGGTGCGCTCGAGAAGTCGATCGAGCAGGTCCGCGGCGGCCAGAACGTCGACGATCCGAACGCCGAGGAGCAGCGCCAGGCGCTGGAGAAGTACTGCACGGACGTCACCGAGCGCGCCGAGCAGAGCAAGCTCGACCCCGTGATCGGGCGCGACGAGGAGATCCGCCGCGCGGTGCAGGTCCTGCAGCGGCGCACCAAGAACAATCCCGTGCTGATCGGCGAGCCCGGCGTCGGCAAGACCGCCATCGTCGAGGGCCTGGCGCAGCGCATCGTCAATGGCGAGGTGCCCGAGGGGCTCAAGGACAAGCGCGTGCTGACCCTCGATCTCGGCGCCCTGATGTCCGGGGCGAAGTACCGCGGCGATTTCGAGGAGCGCATGAAGGCGGTACTCAACGAGATCGGCCAGGAAGAGGGTCGCA
>CAZVFN010000071.1:0-14410 GCA_964626335.1 uncultured Ectothiorhodospiraceae bacterium | reverse complement strand
TCGACGGCGCGCTCGCGCGCGAGCTGGCCGCGCTCGACCCGGACCGGGCCGAGCGCTACCGGGCCAACGCCGCGGCCGTGACGCAGCGCCTCGCCCGACTCGACCGCGAACTGGCCGAGCGCATCGCGCCGGTGCGCGATCGCCCCTACCTCGTCTTCCACGATGCCTACCAGTACTTCGAGCATCGCTATGGCCTGTCACCCGCGGGATCGATCGTGGTCGACCCGGGGCGGCCGCCGGGCGCGCGCCGAGTGAGCGCGCTGCGCGAACGCGTCGCTGCGAACGACCTCCGCTGCCTGTTCGTCGAGCCCCAGTTCGAGCCCCGCATCGCGCGCAGCATCACCGAGGGCAGCGACACGCGCATCGCCACCCTCGACCCGCTGGGCACCGGCCTCGAGCCGGGCCCCGACCTCTACCCGACGCTGCTGCGCGGGCTGGCCGAGTCGCTGACCGACTGCCTCGCCCGCGCGGGCGACGGGTGATCCGGTCCTCGGGGGTCCGGATACGGGGTCCGGGGGTTCTCGCCAGGGCGCGAAGAGCGCCAGGGAGCGCCCAGGGTCTCGAAGGATCACGCGGAGTCGCAGAGCGCGCAGAGTGGCCGCAACGCGTTCGATCGGCAGCAGGCACGGTGCTTGTTGCCGACTTGAAGGGCCCATCGCCTGCGGGGCGCCGGTTGTCGAAGGGGACGCCGCCTCGACCGAACCCACCCTGGTCACGGCGCTTCAGCGGATCGATTGCCGTCCCGGATTCCCGGACGGTGCTCTCCGCATCCTGCGCGACGCTGGGTGGACCAGCCTGGCCTTCGCGGTTGGTGGCGTTCTTCGCGCCCTGGCGTGAACCCCGAACCATGCATCCACTGCCTGGATGGGGATTACTCGTGCCGGCGCAGCAGCGTCAGGCCGTCGCCGACGGGCACCAGGCTCATGTCGACGCGGTCGTCGCCGTGGACGTGGTCGTTGAACGCACGCACGGCGCGGGTCGTGGCATCGTCGTGGGCGGGGTCGGCGACCCGGCCCTTCCACAGCACGTTGTCGACCGCGATCACCCCCCCGGGCCGGACCAGGTGCAGGCAGCCCTCGTAGTGGTCGATCTGCCCCTCCTTGTCGGCATCGATGTAGGCCAGATCGAACACCGCGCCGCTGCCCTTGACCAGCGTCTCGAGCTCGTCGGCGGCCTCGCCGATGTGCAGGTCGATGCGCTCGTCGACCCCGCTCGCCTGCCAGGCCTCCCGGGCGATGGCCGTCGCGTCGCGATCGCGGTCGAGGCAGGTGAAGTGCGCCTGGGGCAGCGCCCCCGCGAGCCACAGCGGCATGTAGCCGGTGAAGGTGCCGACCTCGAGCACGCGGCGCACGCCGGCGACGCACGCCAGCAGCGCCAGCAACTGGACCTGCTCGGGCGAGCTGATCTGCCCGCCCCGCTCGTGCCCGCGGGTGCGCTCGCGCAGGCGCCGACACTCGGCCGGCTCGCGCAGCGCGTGCTCGGCGAGGTAGCGCTGCAGGGCGTCATCGAGCTGGAGCGTGTGTTCCGACATCGGCTCTGCCTCCGGGACGGCGGTGCGGTGCTCGCCGGCGTCCGTGGCCGAGGCGCCGGCGGCGCCGCTATACTCGCGCGTCCCGGCCGCTCGGAGAAACCCCATGGGCGACGCGCGCGAGGCCCTCATCGCCTATTACCGCCGCCTGCGCCAGCACGGCTACAACGACTCGCACTCGGGCAATGGCTCCGTGCGCGTGGGCGCCACGGCCTGGGTGACACCCACCGGCGCCTGCGGCGACACCCTCGAGGCGGACGCCCTGGTCGCCTGCCCGGTCGCCGGCGAACCGGCCGTCGGCGCTTCCCTCGACGCGGCCCTGCATCTCGCCGTCTATCGCGCACGCCCCGAAGCGGGTGCCGTGCTCCACAGCCACGGCCCGCACGCGATCGCGCTGTCGCTCGCCGGTCACGATCTCGAGCCGATCGACTTCGAGGGCGCCGCCTACTTCCCGCGCGTACCCGTGCTCGACATCGCCTACGCGGACTACGTCGCGCAGTCGCCGGCGGCGGTGGCAGCGGCCCTGGCCGAGCACCCGGTCGCCATCGTGCGCGGGCACGGCGTCTATGCATGGGGCGAGACCCTGGAGCGGGCCTACAAGTGGAACTGCTCGCTGGAGGCGAGTGCCCGGATCGCGTGGCTCGCACGCGTCGCCGGACTCGGCGGGACGTGGGGTGCGGGGTGACGCCTGGCGGCGACCGGGCGCGACGCGGCGTCGTGCGCGTCAGATCTCCATCATCTCGAAGTCTTCCTTGCTCGCGCCGCAGTCCGGGCAGGTCCAGGTCACGGGCACGTCGTCCCAGCGGGTACCGGGCGGGAGGCCCTCGTCCGGTGCGCCCTGCGCCTCGTCATAGATGTAGCCGCAGACGATGCACATGTACTTGCGGTATTCCATCGATGCCTCCTCGAAGGTTGAATCGCGGGCCGAGCCGGCGGGCGCGGGCCGGTGAGCGATGCCGTGCGGGCGGAGCGCTGGCAACGGGCGCGCGATTCTCCCACAGCCGTGCCAGTGGTGGAACCAGTTGCGAGCACCGCCGCCGAGTACCCGCAGCGCGCGGTCCAGGGGGGCGATCGCGATGAGCGCGGAGCAGCGGCGACACCTGCGCGGACTCTACGCGATCGCCGATCGGGCCCTGCTGGCCGGCGACCGCTTCGACGGCGCGGTGGTCGCGGCGCTGCGCGGCGGGGCGCGCCTGATCCAGTACCGCGACAAGAGCGACGACAGCGCGCGGCGCCAGCGCGAAGCCCGCCACGTGGTGGGCGCCTGTCGCCGTGCAGGGGCGCTCGCGATCATCAACGACGACGTCGAGCTCGCGCTGGCCGTGGGCGCACACGGCGTCCACGTCGGCGCCGACGACCGCGATCCCGCCACGGTGCGCGCCCGACTCGGCGACGACGCGATCCTGGGCGTGTCCTGCTACGACCGGCTCGAGCGAGCCCGCGCCGCGCGCGCGGCCGGGGCCGACTACGTCGCCTTCGGCCGCATGTACCCCTCCGCGACCAAGCCCGGTGGTCCGCGGCCCGGACTGGAACTGCTGGGGCGGGCCCGGCGCGAAACGGGCCTGGCGATCTGCGCCATCGGCGGCATCACGGTCGACCGGGCACCCGAGCTCGTCGCCGCAGGAGCCGATCTGCTCGCGGTCATCGGCGACCTGTTCGAGCGCGACGATATCGCGACACGGGCGCGCGAGTACGCCGGCGCGTTCGCCCTCGGGCAGGGTGGCGACGGCGCCCCCGGGTCGTAGGCCGCACACGGGCAACTGTTACAATCCAGTGGCGGTCAAAGACCGTTGCCTGCTGCCAGCGAAGGACGAGCCGACCCATGACCGAGAGCGAAGACCTGTTCCAGCGTGCCAGCGCCCGCATCCCCGGCGGCGTCAATTCGCCCGCGCGCTCCTATCGCAGCGTCGGCGGCACGCCGCTGTTCCTCGAGCACGCCGAAGGGCCCTACGTCTGGGATGCCGACGGCAAGCGCTACGTCGACTACGTCGGCTCGTTCGGCCCGGCGATCGTCGGCCATGCCGACCCGGACGTGGTGGCGGCCGTGCAGCGGGCAGCCGCCAGGGGGCTGTCGTTCGGCGCACCCACCGCGAACGAGGCGGACATGGCGGAGCGCCTGTGCGAGCTCGTGCCGTCGCTCGACATGGTGCGCCTCGTCAACTCGGGCACCGAAGCGGCGATGAGCGCGATCCGCCTGGCGCGCGGCTATACCGGCCGCGACAAGGTCGTGAAGTTCACCGGCTGCTACCACGGCCACGTCGATGCCCTGCTGGTGCAGGCGGGCTCGGGCGCGCTCACCCACGGCACGCCCGGCTCGCCCGGCATCCCCGAGAGCGTCGTGGCCGACACGATCAGCCTGCCGTACAACGACATCAGCGCCGCATTCGACGCGTTCACCCAGTACGGCGACCAGATCGCCTGCGTCATGGTCGAGCCGGTGGCCGGCAACATGAACTGCGTGCCGCCGGCGATGGGCTTCCTCGAGGGTCTGCGCGACCTGTGCACCGATCACGGGGCGTTGCTCATCTTCGACGAGGTCATGACCGGCTTCCGGGTCGGGCTCAACGGTGCCCAGGGGCGCTACGGCGTGACCCCCGACATGACCGCGCTCGGCAAGGTCATCGGCGGTGGCCTGCCCGTCGGCGCGTTCGGCGGCCAGCGCGAGGTCATGGAGCACCTCTCGCCCCAGGGGCCCGTCTACCAGGCGGGCACGCTGTCGGGCAATCCGCTCGCCACGGCCGCCGGCCTGGCGACCCTGGAGCGGATCAGCCAGCCCGGCTTCTTCGAGGCGCTGGAGGCGCGCACGGACAAGCTCGTCTCGGGCCTCGAGGAGGCGGCCCGCGATGCCGGCATCCCGCTCGCGACCAACCGCGTCGGCGGCATGTTCGGCCTGTTCCTCACCGACCGGCGCGCGGTGCGCACGTTCGACGACGTGCAATCCGTCGATACCGATCGTTTCGCCCGCTTCTTCCATGCCATGCTCGAGCGCGGCGTCTACCTGGCGCCGTCGGCGTTCGAGGCCGGCTTCATCTCGGCCGCGCACGACGAGGCGGCGATCGACGCGACGCTGGAGGCGGCGGCGGGCGCGTTCGCCGCGCTGGCGCCAGCGCCGGAGGCCAGCGGTCATGGATGACGATCTGCGCACGGAGCTCACGCGGCGCGACAAATGGCTGCGGCTGCTCTACACGCTCGTCTACGCCGTGATGTGGCAGATCGCCGAGCTCGTGCTGGCCGCCGTGGTCGTGATCCAGTTCCTGTGGCTGCTGTTCACCGGCGAGCCCAACGCCGGTCTGCGCGAGTTCGGCCACCGGCTCGGCACCTGGCTCGGCCAGGTCGTGCACTACGTCACCATTGCCTCCGACGTCCGCCCCTGGCCCTTCGGCGATCCGTGGCCCGACGCGGCCGATCTCCCGGCCCGCGAAGCCTGAGGGCGGCGGCCGCGCATGACTGATCCCGCGCGCCCCCTGCAGGCGGTGATCTTCGACGTCGACGGGACGCTGGCGGACACCGAGCGCCACGGCCACCGGGTCGCCTACAACCAGGCGTTCGAGGAACTCGGCGCGGACTGGACGTGGGACGAGTCGCTCTATGGTTACCTGCTCAACGTCGAGGGCGGCGCCGAGCGCCTGCGCCATTACCTGCGCGAGTACGAGCCCGACTTCGAGCCCACCGAGGGGCGCGCCGCCTTCGTCGGCGCTGCCCACCGCCGCAAGAACTTGCACTACCACGCCATGCTGGGCGCCGGTGACATCCCGCTGCGCCCGGGTGTGCGCCGCCTGATCGGCGAGGTCCGCGAGGCCGGCCTGAAGCTGGCGATTGCCTCCTCGAGCCTGCGCGCGAATGTCCGGGCCCTGCTGCAGAACACGCTGGCGCCGGATGCCGAGGACTGGTTCGACGCCTTCGTCACCGGCGACGACGCCGTCTCCAAGAAACCCGAACCCGAGATCTACCGGCGCGTGCTCGAGCGCCTCGACCTGCCGGCGGCGGCCTGCATCGCGATCGAGGACTCGCAGAACGGCTGCAAGGCCGCCCTCGCCGCGGGACTGCCGACGCTCGTGACCCTCAGCAGCTACACCCACGCGCACGACTTCTCGGGCGCGGTGCTGGTCGCCGATTCGCTGGGCGAGGCGGGGCGGCCGTGGCACATCCATGCCGGGAGTGCGCCGGGCGGGGACTTCATCGACCTGGCGGGCCTGCGCAGGCTGCACGCTCGGGCCGCAGCGGGTCGCACGACGTGAGCCCCCTCGAGTTCGTGCCGCTGCTGGCCCTCGGGGCGGTGGCGGGCACGCTCGCGGGCCTGCTCGGGATCGGTGGCGGCATCGTCATCGTGCCGGGGCTGGCCTACCTGCTCGGCGACGGCACGGTGCCGGCGGCGCGCCTGATGCAGTTCGCCGTCGGCACCTCGCTGGCGACGATCGTCGTCACCGCCCTGGCGTCGATTCGCGCACACCATCGCCGCGGAGCCATCGACTGGGCCAAGGTCGCACGGCTCACGCCCGGGCTGGTCGCCGGGTGCGCGCTCGGCGCCGTCATCGCCGATCGCATGGCAACGAAGACCCTGGCGGCCGTGTTCGGGGTGTTCCTGCTCGCCGTGGCCCTGCGCCTGGCGCTGCCGGACACCCCCGCGCCCCACCGCCGCCTGCCGGGGCGGCTCGGCACCAGCGCCTACGGCGCCGGGATCGGCACCCTGTCCGCGCTCGTCGGCATCGGCGGCGGCACCCTGACGGTGCCGCTGCTGACCTGGCACGGCGTCGACATACGGCGCGCGGTCGCGAGCGCCGCGGCCTGCGGCTTGCCGATCGCGGTCGCCGGCACCGCTGGGTTCGTCGTCGCGGGGCTGGGCACGCCCGGCCTGCCGGCGGCCGCCACCGGTTACGTCTACTGGCCCGCCTGCGCCGCCATCGTGCCCGCCAGCATCGCCTGCGCCCCGCTCGGCGCCCGCCTGGCGCACACCGTCCCCCGAACCGCCCTGCGCCGCGGGTTTGGCGTGTTCGTCGCGATCGTGGGCGTGCGGATGTTGCTGGGCTGAAGGCGGTGGCAAGCGGCGGGCGCACGGCGGCAGGATGCACGTGCCAGGCAACGGGCGGCGGGTGGCAAGGCAGGGGGCAGGCAGTGGACAGGATCGTGCCACTCGGGCGCCGCGACTCGAGCCAAACGCCGCCATCGGGCTCGATCCGGCCTTCGCGAGCAAGCTCACTCGCACGGGTCAATCGACCCCTGGAGCTAACCGATGCGTGTGGGAGCGAGCTTGCTCGCGAGTCCCGGGGGCGTGTACGCGGGCGCTCGAACCCGCTCCGCCCCATTCGACCTGCGCCTGCCGCCTTCACCCTTCGGCGTCGATCAGACCAGCGTCTTGAACATCACGTAGGCATCGACGTAGCCCTGCTCGGGGTGGCGGAATGCGCCCGGGAGGGTGCCGGCGACGTGGAAGCCGTGGCGCTGCCACAGGCGCAGGGCGGACGCGTTGGTCGCCACGACCAGGTTGTACTGCATGGCGCGGAAGCCGAGGCGCGCGGCCTCGGCCTGGGAGTGCTCGCACAGGGTGGCGGCGATGCCCTGCCCGCGGGCGGCGCTCGTCACGATGTAGCCGCAGTTGCAGACGTGCGCGCCCGGCCCGCCCTGGTTGGGCTTGAGGTAATACGTCGCGACCAGTTCGCCGCACCGATCGAACGCGACATAGGTGGCCGTGGGCGCCTCGACCCAGCGAGCGCGCGCGTCGGCCGCATCGATGTCGATCGGAATGGCGTAGGTCTCGCCGGCGCGGAACACGGGCTCGAGCACGCGCCAGAGGGCCGGCCAGTCGGCATCGCGGAAATGACGGATATCCGTGATGCAGGCGCCCCGCGCTTCAGCCATGGCCGAGCATGCCGCGGCGCAGGTCGTCGTCCGGGGGCTCCGGGCCCAGCCATACGCCGAGCAGGGCGCGGAAGAATTCGCCACCCGGGATGCTGCCGGCGGTCTCGCCGTTGATCCGCACCACCGTGCCATCACCCGGCACGTATTCCATGGCGAAGACGTCACCGTTCTCAGCGGCCGGGAACAGGTCGATGAACGTGACGATCCGGTCGCCGATGGTGGCGCGCACGGCCTCCGGGTTGTTGTCGGCGAAGCCGCTGCGCCAGGCCTCGGCCAGCTTCTCCCGCGACACCTCGTCGTAGACGAAGTGCATCTCGACGCGCCCGGCCTGGTCGGTGGCGCGGATGTGGTCGGCCGAGTGCCCCGTCTCGGGCAGATACAGCGCGCCGACGTAGACGTCGATGAAGAACTTCTCGCGCAGGCCGGCGCCATGAAGCGGGAGCACGGTGCCGTCGCGCGCCGTTACGCGCTCGTCCAGGCGGACCCCGGCGAGCTCCGCCGCGGGGGCGCCGAACGGCAGTGACAGCAGACCGATCAGCAGGGCCGGCCCCACCCCGGGCCAGCGTGGCAGGCGCCGCATCGAAGCACTCCGTGGACCGCGTTGGGCGAGCATAACGCCGCCGCGCGCGCGGCGAAACTCGGCACTCAGATGGCGTAGCGCGGCAGCAGCACGCAGACCCAGACGACCGCCGCCAGCACGATGCTGAGCAAAACGGCGGCGGAGCCGATGTCCTTCGCCCGCCCGGCGAGCGGGTGCGGCCCCGCATCGACGCGATCGACCACCGTCTCCACCGCCGTGTTGAGCAGCTCGACGACCGGCACCAGCAGCACGCTCGCGACCAGCAGGGCGCGCTCGACACCGGTGCCACCGACGGCCAGGCCGACCGGGATCGCGATCAGGCAGACGCAGGCCTCCTGGCGGAAGGCCGATTCGTGCCGCCAGCAGGCACCGAGCCCCCGCAGCGAGAAGCGCAGCGCATGCACGATGCGCTCGACCCCGGTGTAACCCGGTTTCATGGGATGCCCTTCGCGCCGCGCAGACAGTGCGCGGATGCTGTCACCGTGGCATGGCGAGGGTGTTACACGGGCCGCGCGGAATCCGTGACCGAGGCCGTCAGCCGGGCGCCGCGCTCGCGCTGTCGCCGGGCGACCAGCGCAGGTGCAGCTCGCGCGCGGCGCGCACCTCGTCGAGGCGGCGCAGCGACAGCGTGTGCGGCGCCGTGCGCAGGGTCTCGGGCGAGCGCGCGGCCTCGTCGCGAATCGCGACGAACACATCGACCATGCGGTCGAGATCGCCCTTGGCCTCCGTCTCGGTCGGCTCGATCAGCAGGCACTCGGGCACCAGCAGCGGGAAGTACATCGTGGGTGCATGGAGGCCGTGGTCGAGCATGCGCTTGGCGAAGTCCATGGCCGATATGCCGTAACGGTCGTGCTCGTGGCGCAGGGTGACGATGAACTCGTGGCTCGCCCGGCGCTCGGGATAGGCCGCCTCGAAACCGGCCTCGCGCAGCCGCGCCATCAGGTAGTTGGCATTGAGCGTGGCGTACTCCGCGACCCGTTCCATGCCGCGTCGCCCGAGCAGGCGGATGTAGACGTAGGCGCGCAGCAGCACGCCGGCATTGCCGGCGAAGGCCGTCAGGCGCCCGATCGTGTCCGGGCAATCGGCCTGCGTGCGCCAGACGTAGCGCTCGCCCTCGCGCGCGACCATGGGCACGGGCAGGTACGGCAGCAGCGTCGCGCGCACGCCCACGGGTCCCGCCCCGGGACCACCGCCGCCGTGCGGCGTGGAGAAGGTCTTGTGCAGGTTCAGGTGGATGACATCGAAGCCCATGTCGCCCGGGCGTGCCTTGCCGAGGATGGCGTTGAGGTTGGCGCCGTCGTAGTACAGCAGGCCGCCGGCGTCGTGCACGACCGAGGCGATCGTCTTGATGTGGCGCTCGAAAACGCCCAGCGTCGACGGGTTCGTCAGCATGATGCCGGCCGTCTGCGGCCCCACCGCCTCGCGCAGCGCTTCGAGGTCGACGTCGCCCTGGTCGTCGGTCGGGATCTCGCGCGCCCGGTAGCCGCACATCGCCGCCGATGCCGGGTTGGTCCCGTGCGCGGCGTCGGGCACCAGGATCTCGGTGCGCTCGGTGTCGCCGCGGGCGTCGTGGTAGGCGCGGATCATGGACACCCCGGCGAACTCGCCCTGCGCGCCCGCCGCCGGTGCCAGGGACACGGCCTGCATGCCCGTGACCTCGGCCAGGATGTCCTGCAGCTCGTGCATGCACGCGAGATAGCCCTGGCCCGCCTCGGGCGGCGCGAGGGGGTGGCGCTCGAGGAAGCCCGGCAGCATCGCCAGGGCGTTACAGGCGCGCGGGTTGTGCTTCATGGTGCACGAGCCCAGCGGGTAGACATGCGTGTCGATGGCGAAATTGCGCTGCGACAGGCGCGTGTAGTGGCGCACGGCCTGCAGCTCCGAGACCTCGGGCCAGTGCGGGCGCCGCTCGCGGCGCAGTCCCGCCGGGATGTCGTCCGCCGCAGGGGCCGTCGGCAGGCACTGCGTACCGTTGCTGCGCCCGGGCTCGGACCGGTCGAAAATCAGTTCGCTCATGGCGACCCACCCGTCGCTGTCATCGATCGTTTTGCACGGCCCGCGGGGCGCGCAGCGCGATCCGGGGCGGTCGAGCGCGGCGTGGCCGGATTCCCGGGTGCGGCCGCCCGGCGCCCCCGTCGTGTCGGCGCGCTGCGGCCGCGCCGGTCGGGTTCGCGCCGTCCCCGCTACGGCCACGCGCGGCTCGCCGCCGGCTCATCGCAGGGCCTGCGCAACGGCGTCGACGAGCTGCTGGCGATCCGCCCCGTCGTGGAGCTCGGTGGTGCACACGAGCAGTCCGTCCTCGAGTCCGTCGTAGTACGGCGCGAGCGCCAGGCCGCCGAGGATGTCGCGCCCGGCGAGCTCGCCGAGCACGTCGGCGACGGCTCGCCCCCGGATGCGCACAACGAACTCGTGGAAGAACGGCCCGTCGAACGCGGGCTCCACGCCGTCGACGGCACACAGGGCAGCGTGCAGCGCGCGCGCGTTGGCATGGCAGTGACCGGCGACACGCTCCAGGCCCTCGGCACCCATCAGGGCCATGTACAGGGTCGACGCCGTCACCATCAGGCCCTGATTGGTGCAGATGTTCGAGGTCGCCTTCGAGCGCCGGATGTCCTGCTCGCGGGCGCGCAGGGTCATGACGTAGCCGGTTCGCTCGTCGGCATCATACGTGCGCCCGACGACGCGGCCCGGCATCTGGCGCGCGAGGTTGCGCCGCGTGCACAGGAACCCGTAGTAGGGGCCGCCCGCCGACAGCGGGATGCCGAGCGGCTGGCCTTCGCCGACGACGATGTCCGCGCCCTTCTCGCCCCACTCGCCGGGCGCTGCCATCAGCGCGAGCGCCGTGGGATTGACGACCGCGATGACCTGGGCACCGAGCGCGTGCGCCCGGTCGGTGAGCGCGTGCACGTCCTCGATGCGCCCGAAGAAATTCGGCTGCGGCACGACCACGGCGGACACCTCGGTGTCGCCGGCCGCCTCGTCGAGCGCCCGTGCCGGGGTCACGCCGCTCGCCGGGTCGAACGCCACCGGCACTCGCTCGACGCCCTGGTTGCGCACGATGGTGTCGGTCGCCGCGCGATAGTGCGGATGCACGCCCGCGGGCACGAGCACGCGTTTCGACTTCACGCGGCGGTTCGCCCGCACCGCCATGAGCACGGCCTCGGCGAGCGCCGAGCCGCCGTCGTAGAGCGACGCGTTGGCCACGTCCATGGCCGTGAGCTCGGCGATCATCGACTGGAACTCGTAGGTGACCTGCAGCGTGCCCTGGCTCGCCTCGGCCTGATACGGCGTGTACGCGCTGTAGTACTCGCCGCGCGTGGTCAGCTGCCAGATGGCCTTGGGGATGTGGTGTGGATAGGCGCCCGCCCCGAGGAAGCACAGCGGCCGGCCCTCCCGGGCGGCCCGGCGTTCCATGAGGCGGTCGACCTCCATCTCGGGCAGGCCTTCCGGCAGCCCATCGAGCTCGCCGGCGCGAAGGCCCGCGCCGATCTCGTCGAACAGGCCGTCGATGTCGCCGATGCCGATGGTCTCGAGCATGGCCCGGACCTCGGCGTCCGTGTGCGGAATGAAGGGCACTGCGGCTGGGACCTCCTCAGTCGTCGCCGGACTCGGCGTACGCCTCGTAGTCGCCGGCGCCCATCAATTCCTCGAGGGCGTCCGGGTTCTCGATGCGCATCTGGTAGATCCAGCCCTCGCCGAAGGGGTCGTTGTTGACCAGCTCGGGGCTCTCGTCGAGCTGCTCGTTCGCGGCGATGACCTCGCCCGCCACCGGCGCATTGACATCGGAAGCGGCCTTCACCGACTCGACGACGGCCGCCGCATCGCCGGCGCCGAGGCTCTGGCCCACCTCGGGCACCTCGACGAACACCAGGTCGCCCAGCTGCGCCTGGGCGTGATCGGTCACGCCGATCGTGACCGTGGATTCGTCCTCCACGCGCACCCACTCGTGCTCGCGCGTGTATTTCAGATCGCTCGGTACATCGCTCATGGCCTGCTCTCCCCTCGCGACGGCCGGCTAGACCGCCGGTTTCCCCTTGCGGACGAACGGATACCCGGCGGCATGCGCGGGCACGCGCCGCCTGCGGAGCTCGATCTCGCACTCCGGGCCGGCACCCGCAGGCAACTGCGCGAGCGCGATCGGGCGCTCGACCGTGGGACCGAAGCCACCGCTGGTGACCACGCCAGCGCCGGCGTCCGTGTGCACGACCTCGCCGCCGCGCGGCACCGCCCGGCCCTCGGGCAACAGCCCCACGAGGCCGCGTGGCGCGCCCGCCTCGCGCTGCTCGGCGAGCGCAGCGCGGCCGACGAAGTCGCGGTCGGGCGGCTCCCAGGCGACGGTCCAGCCGAGCCCGGCCTCGAGCGGCGTGGTGTCCTCGTCCATCTCGTGGCCGTAGAGCGCCAGTCCGGCCTCGAGACGCAGCGTGTCGCGCGCGCCCAGCCCCGCCGGCGTCACGCCGGCCTCCAGCAGGGCGTCCCAGAGCCGCGCGGCGTGCTCGCCCGGCAGCATGACCTCGTAGCCGTCCTCGCCCGTGTAGCCGGAGCGCGCCACGCGCATGCGCGGCTCGCGCGTCACCGCGAAGCGGCGCAGCCCGGCGGCGGCGTCGGCGACCGCGTCGCCCATGACCCGGCGGATCGGTCCATCGGCGCGCGCGCGCGCCTCCGGTCCCTGGATTGCGACCATCGCCAGGTCGCAGCGTTCCTGCGGCTCCAGGTGGAATCCCTCGGCCAGCCCCCGCAGCCAGTCCAGGTCCTTGTCGCGCGTGGCCGCGTTGACCACGAGGCGATAGCGGGCGGGGCCGAAGCGGTACGCGATGCCGTCGTCGATGACGCCGCCGCGCCGGTTCAGCAGGCAGGTGTAGAGGGCCCGGCCGTCGCCGAGGCGGCACACGTCGTTGGCGCAGGCGTAGCGCAGCAACGCCTGCGCATCGTCGCCGTCGAGGTCGACCGGGTTCATGTGCGAGACATCGAACACGCCCGCCGACTCGCGCACCGCGCGGTGCTCGGCCAGCTGGGAGCCGTAGTTCAGCGGCATCTCCCAATCGGCGAAATCGACCAGCCGGGCGCCGGCGGCGACGTGTCGATCGTGCAGCGGCGTGTGTTTCGCCATGGCGTCCCCGCGGGCCCATTCGCACGGATCGCGCACGCAGCGCGGCCCGCATCCACGCTTGCAGTCTGTACCGACTGCGCTGGCGCTGTCCATGCCGCGCCGAGGCCCCGCGCGCCGCGTTCAGGGGCCGATGCCGTAACCGGCGGGCGGCCGCGCCGCCGCCGGCAGGTCGCCGGCCAGCCCGGCACCCTGGCGCAGCACGAGCCGCTTGCCCGGCCGGGCCCGGTCGGCGATGGCAAGGCCGAGCCCCCGCATGCCGCCCGGGATCGGCAGCGGCCGCGCGAAACCGTAATGGAATGCATCCATGGCGGCCATCACGGCGCTGTTGTGGCCGCGCCGCCAGCGCGCATAGCGGCGCAGGCCGCGCTCGGCACCGGGATCGCCGGCCCGGCCGACGGCCTCGGCCAGCGCCGCGGCATCCATCAGGCCCAGGTTCAGTCCCTGGCCGGCCTGTGGGTGGATCGTGTGCGCGGCGTCGCCGACCAGCGCCACGCGCTCGCCGACGTAGCGCACCGCGTGACGGCGCACGATCGGGAAGGCACGGCGCCGCGTCGCGGCGGTCACGGCCCCGAGCGCGTAGTCGGTGGCCGTCGACAGGCGCGCGCAGAACGCGGGCTCGTCGAGTGCGACCAGCTCCTCGGCCTCGTCCTCGGGGCGGAACCAGGCCAGCGAGCAGCGGCCGTCGGCGAGGGGCAGCATCGCGACCGGCCCGCCCTCGGTGAAGCGCTGGCGTGCCACGGCGCCGTGGGAACGCTCGGTGGCGAAGTTGCAGACGATCGCGCGCTGGCCGTAATCGTGGCGCGCGACGCCGATGTCGGCCAGCTGGCGCAGTGCGGAGCGCCCGCCGTCGGCGCCGATGACCAGCGCCCCGGCGATCTCGCTACCGTCGTCGAGGCCGAGGTGGGCGCCGTCGTGCGCGACGCGCAAGGCCGTCGCCCGCCGGCCCCACAGCCGCGTGACCGCCTCGCACTCGCCCAGGGTGTCATGCAGTCGCGCCTCGAGCAGGCCGGCCTCGACGAAGCAGCCGAGCGCCGGTTCGCCCACGTCGACGCTGTCGAAGCGCGTGCTGCCGCCGCCGCCCTCGTCCCACAGGAGCATGCCGCCGTACGGGCTCACGCGCGTGGCGTGGATCCCGCGCCAGGCGTCGAGGCGCCGCAGCAGGGCGATGCTCGCGAGGTTCAGCGACACGACGAATTCACCGTAGTCCGCTTCCGGGGGCGCCGCCGGCCCGGATCGACCGTCGACCACCGTGACCCGGCGCCCGGCCCGGGCCAGCGCGAGCGCCAGCGTCGCGCCCACCGCCCCGGCGCCGACGATCACCACGGCGTCGCCGTTGCGCGCG
>CAZVFN010000070.1:0-14438 GCA_964626335.1 uncultured Ectothiorhodospiraceae bacterium | reverse complement strand
CGGCGCCCGCGTCGGCGCCGACGCAGGCGGGCGGCGACGACCGGGGCGAGCGGATCGCCGCGATCGCGCTGTCGCTGCGCGGCAGCCCCTACCGCCACGGCGGCGACGGGCCGGGGGCGTTCGACTGCTCCGGCCTGGTGCAGTACACCCATCGCCGGGTCGGCCTCGACGTCCCGCGCACCGCGAGCGCGCAGTACCGCGCGGTCGACCGGGTCTACCCGGACCAGCTCGAGCCCGGCGACATCGTGTTCTTCCGCATCGATGGCATCGGCGTGGAGCACGTGGGGATCTACGTCGGCGACCAGCGCTTCGTGCACGCGCCCAAGAGCGGTTCCCCGGTCCACGCCAGCCGCCTCGACCAGCGCTACTGGCGGAGCCGGATCGTCCGCGCGGGCAGCCTCGGGCACTGATCCCGCACGCGGGCGGCGAGTCAGCCCCGAGCGCCGGGCTCGCGCATGCTCCGCGCGCGCGTCGCCGGGGCACCCGCACGCAACCGCGCGCGCTCGGCGATGCGCGCCTCCGCGAGCCGATCGGCCGCCCGCCAGGCGGGGATCCCGTCGGCCCGGGCGCGCTCGAAGATCGCGGCGATGGTGTCCTCGATCTGCTCCGCCATCGCATGGGCCCGCTCGGCGGTGTAACCGCCGAGCTCGAGCGAAACGTTCATGACACCGCCCGCATTGATCGCGTAATCGGGGGCGTAGACGATCCCCAGGCGATGGAGCTCGTCACCCATGCCCGGGTCGGCGAGCTGGTTGTTGGCGGCGCCGGCGACGATGTCGCAGTCGAGGCGCGGCAGGGTCTCGGCGTTGATCACGCCGCCGAGCGCGCAGGGCGCGAACACCTCGGCGCCGGTGGCGAAGATCGCCTCGGGCTCGACGGCGGTACAGCCATGCTCGTCGACGGCCCGCTGTACCCGATCCGCCTCGGTGTCGCAGACATACACCCGCGCGTCGTGCTCGCGCAGGCGGCGGATCAGCTCGAGGCCGACATGGCCGGCGCCCTGAACCGCGTAGCTGACGTCGCCGATGCCCGTGTCGCCATGGCGCTCGCGCAGGCAGGCGCGGATGCCCGCGACCGTGCCCTGCGCCGTGAACGGCGACGGATCGCCGCTGCCGCCGCGATAGGCGTGCGTGCCCACCACCCATGGCGTCTCCCGCAGGATGTGCTCCATCTCGATCGCCGTCATGCCGACGTCCTCGGCCGTGATGTAGCGCCCCCCGAGGGCGTCGATGAAGCGGCCGAGACAGCGCATCCGCGCCTCGGTGCGATCGGTCGCGGCATCGCCCACGATCACGGCCTTGCCGCCCCCGAGATCGAGGCCGGCGAGCGCGTTCTTGTAGGTCATGCCGCGCGACAGGCGCAGGGCATCGGTGAGCGCCGCGCGGTCATCGGCATAGGACCACATCCGCAGGCCGCCGAGGGCGGGCCCGAGGGTGGTGTCGTGGATCGCGATGATCGCCTGCAGCCCGACCTCGACGTTGCTGCAGTACACCACCTGCTCGTGGCCACCGGCCTCGAGCTCGCCGAACAGTCCCGCGTCGCTCACTCGCTTGTCCTCCTGTGTGCGGCCTGCGCCCCGCCGACGGGTCCGCGCCCGCGCGCCCGGCTCGCGCGCGGCGCGCTGCGATCAGTACCCTAGCGCAGCGCGCGCCGTGACGGGAAGCGCCGCGACGGCTGTGGACCGCGCCCGCGCGCGCACGGATAATGCGTGCCCCTTCGCAACCCCCGCGGCAGAGCAATCATGGCGCAGTATGTATTCACGATGGACGGCCTGACGAAGGTCGTCCCGCCGAAGAAGAAGATCCTCGAGAACATCAACCTGAACTTCTTCCCCGGTGCCAAGATCGGCGTACTCGGCTACAACGGCGCCGGCAAGTCGACGCTGCTGCGCATCATGGCCGGCGTCGACACCGAGTTCGAGGGCGAGGCCCGGCCGCAGCCCGGCATCGAGATCGGCTACCTGCCGCAGGAACCGCAGCTCGACGATAGCAAGGACGTGCGCGGCAACGTCGAGGAGGGCGTCGCCGAGATCAAGGCCATGGTCGAGCGCTTCAACGCGATCGGCGAGGCGTTCGCCGACCCGGATGCGGACTTCGAGAAACTGCTCGAGGAACAGGGCAAGCTGCAGGACCGGATCGACGCCGCCGGCGCGTGGGATCTCGAGCGCAAGCTCGAGGTCGCCGCCGACGCCCTGCGCCTGCCGCCGTGGGAGGCCGAGACGGGCAACCTGTCGGGTGGCGAGCGGCGCCGCGTCGCCCTGTGCCGCACGCTGCTGTCCGAGCCCGACATGCTGGTGCTGGACGAGCCGACGAACCACCTGGACGCCGAATCGGTGGCCTGGCTCGAGCGCTACCTGGGTGAGTTCGCCGGCACCGTGGTGGCGGTCACCCACGATCGCTACTTCCTCGACAACGTCGCCGGGTGGATCCTGGAACTCGACCGCGGGCGCGGCCACCCGTTCCAGGGCAACTACTCCGCCTGGCTCGAGTACAAGGAGAAGCGCCTCGCGCAGGAAGAGAAGACCGAGAGCGCCCGGCGCAAGGCGATGGAGCAGGAGCTCGAGTGGGCCAAGAGCAATCCCAAGGGCCGGCAGACGAAGAACAAGGCCCGGCTGCAGCGCATCGAGGAGCTGCAGCAGCCCGAGTACCAGAAGCGCGCCGAGACCAACGAGATCTACATCCCGCCCGGCCCGCGCCTCGGCGACCGGGTCATCGAGGCCGAGAACCTGAGCAAGCAGTTCCGCGACCGGGAGCTCTACCAGGGCCTGTCCTTCCGCGTGCCCAAGGGGGCCCTGGTGGGCGTGATCGGGCCCAACGGCGCCGGCAAGACCACGCTGCTGCGCCTGATCACCGGCCAGGAACGGCCGGACGCGGGCACGATCGATGTCGGCGACACGGTGGCGATCGCCTACGTCGACCAGTCACGCGACACCCTCGAAGGCGAGAAGAGCGTTTGGGAGGAGATCTCGGGCGGTCACGACTACATCGAGGTCGGCAACTGGCAGGTCCCCTCGCGCGCCTACTGCGGGCGCTTCAACTTCAAGGGGCCGGACCAGCAGAAGAAGGTGCGCGACCTCTCGGGCGGCGAGCGCAACCGCGTGCACCTGGCCAAGCTGCTGAAGAGCGGCGGCAACCTGCTGCTGCTCGACGAGCCGACCAATGACCTGGACGTCGAGACGCTGCGCGCCCTCGAGCAGGCGCTGCTCGATTTCCCGGGTAGTGCCGTGGTGATCTCGCACGATCGCTGGTTCCTCGACCGCGTCTCGACCCACACGCTGGCGTTCGAGGAGACCGGCGAGGTGTTCTTCTTCGAGGGCAGCTACTCCGAGTACGAGGAGGACCGCAAGCGCCGCCTGGGCAGCGACGCCGACCAGCCCCACCGCCCCAAGCACAAGCGCCTGGACCGGTAACGCGCGGTTTCCGGGAACCACGGATGGGCACAGCGGAACACGGTGGTCCGAAGGGGGCGAGCCGGCCCTTCTGCGCGGGGGCTTGCGCTGACGCGGCCAAGACTCGATCGGTCCCGTGCTCGAACCACGGATGAAGTGGTTCGCGTGCAGAGCGCGCGGGCAACCGGTCCGACGGCACAGCGCCGACCGTCACTGGACGTCGTTGAGTGACCAATCGTAGCGGTGGTCGCCGTAGCCGGTGCGGCCCTCGAGCTCGGCCGCGAGGTCGTCCTGCGCGTACTCGCGCAGGTGCTCGATGACGCCGGCCTCGGTGCCCGCGAAGTCGGCCTGGAACCACTCGTAGATGCTCGAGACCACCAGTTCGCCGTCGACGATCGCGGCGCCGCGCGGATGATTGATGTAGCGGTTCGCGCCGCGCTCGAGCAGCCGTTCGGCGTTGTCGGCCGTGAACGCCTCGGGCTGCAGGTCGGGGCAGCCGATCGAGGCGCAGTTGACCGCGTAATGGATCCGCGGGTCCTGCCAGATCGGACGCAGGATGCGGTGCTCGATGTCATTGAGGGTGACCGCCTCGCCCTCGATCTCGACCCGCTCGGCATCCCACGGCCCGTCGCTGAACCACCCCGAGGAGATATCGATATCGCGGATCGAGTCGACGGGGTAGTGATCGAGCACGACATCGACCGTGAGCGCGTTGTACAGGTTGAGCCAGTACGCGAGCTGCACGTCGCGCGGGTAGCTACTGATCTCGAGGCCCGCGAGGCGCTGGATGTAAGCATCGAGGGCCTGCGCCTCCCCCTTTGCCGCGCCGTAGTCGATGCGCGCGACGCCCTCGGGCCCCATGCGGCGGTAGCGCTCGATGAAACGGTCCCAGGGGGCGTGATCGATCGACCCGGGCCCGCCCGCGTCGTGCGCGGTCCAGCGCTGCCAGAGATCGGCGCTGGGCGCCGCACCGGCGGCGGTGGCGGCTGCGGCCAGCAGGCACGTGCAGAGGCTGCGGATGACGGCTGACATGGCGTTCTCCGTGGGGTGGCGTTGGCGCCCGAATGCGGACAATGGCCGCGTGCGGGAGTTCCGCGCTGCACTCAGGCGAGCGCCAGCTCCCGGATCAGGTCCTCGAGCCGATCGGGGTCGATCGGCTTCTCGAGAAACGCATCCATGCCCGCCGCACGGCCCTCGTTGCGGCGGTCGCTCTCGGCACTCGCGGTCAGCGCGACGATCGTCCGGCGCGCGCTACCGTGCTCGCGCGCGCGAACCCGGCGCGTGAACTCGAAACCGTCCATGCCGGGCATGCGCAGGTCCACGAGCAGCAGGTCGAACGCGTCGTCGTCGACGCGCGCCAGCGCGCTGGCGCCATCCGCCGCGATCATCACCGCGTAGCCACGCCGGCTGAGCAGGTGGTCCACGATCGCGGCGTTCACGGGGTCGTCCTCGACCACCAGCACGCGGCGCCGCGGTGCCGCGTCGCCGCCCTGCGCGGCCGCACCCGCCCCTCTGCCGGGCGCGCTGCGGTGGCGTGCGGCGAGCGTGCGCCGCATCGCGTCCCAGATCTCCACCGGGTGCCACGGCTTGGCCACCGCCGCCACCCGGTCGTCCGCGGGCGGGGCGAGGCGGCTGCCGTAAGCGACATACACGATCGCCAGGTCACCGCCGACACGGCCGCGCAGCCGCGCGGCGATGGCGTCGAGATCCAGCGGCACCGGACTGTCGGCGATCAGCGCGAGATCGATCGGCGCACCCTCGCCGAGGGCGGCCAGCCGGCGTTCGAGCTCCCGCTCGTCACAGCAGGACCGCACATCCATGCCGCCCTGGCGGCAGGATGCCTCGAGGGCGCCGCGCGACTCCGGGTCGCCCTCGTAGACGAGCACGCGGCGGCCGCGCAGCTCGCGCGGCGGCTGCGGCGGTCGGTCGTCATCGCCTTCGGGAAGCAGGGGCAGCCGTACCCGGAACGTGGTGCCGCGGTTCTCCTCGCTGTCGGCCATGATGTGCCCGCCCATGGCCCGGGTCAGGCGGTGGGCGATGGTCGTGCCCAGGCCGGTCCCGCCGTAATGGCGGCTGGACCGCGTGTCCGCCTGCCAGAAGCTGTCGAAGACGCAGTCGAGGCGCTCACGCGGGATACCGATGCCGGTGTCGCCGATCACGATCTCGAGATGCTCGCTCGGCAGGTCCCGATGCGGCCGGCCGCGCTCCGCCTTGACACAGACGCGCCCCGCCGGCGTGAACTTGACCGCGTTGCCGACCAGGTTGTACAGAATCTGCTCGAAGCGTACGCGGTCGCCGTGAACGCATTCGGGCAACGCGCCGTCGATGCAGCAGACCAGCTCGACGCCCTTGGACAGTGCTTCCCGGCCCAGGTTGCGGCAGACCTCGAGCAGGCTCTGGCGCAGGTCGAAGCGCTCGGGATCCAGTGCCAGGCCGCCCGCATCCACCTTCGACAGGTCGAGGATGTCGCCGATCAGTGCCTGCAGGGTCTCGCCCGAGCTGCACAGCGAATCGACGTGGCGGCGCTGTTCGCCATCGAGCCCGGTTCTGTGGAGCAGGCGCGCCGTGCCCAGCATGCCGGCGAGCGGTGTGCGCAGCTCGTGGCTCATCGTCGCCAGGAAGTCGCCGCGGGCCGCGTTGGCGGCTTCGGCGCGCTCGCGCTGGCGCTGCAGGTTGCGCAGCAGCGCGTCCTGGTAGATCGGCAGGACCGCCAGCACGGCGACAACCAGGCCCGCCTTGACCGGATGCTGCCAGCCGCCCATCAGCGTGACCACGAGGGCGAAGCTGGCCACGCTGCCCACCGCCGCGAGCGTGAGGTTGCGACGGCCGTGGCGCGTCCCCTGCGACAGGAACAGCACCACGTAGATCAGGTAGAGGGGGCCGAGCGGATCGCCGGAGAGGTAGACGAGCGAGCTGATCGCGCTGAGATCGGCGAGGATCGAGAGGTCGGAACGCGGCCGATGGAAACGCGGGCGGGCGCACACCCAACCCAGCAGGGCGACGAAGAGGGCGAGATGGATCCCGTAGAGCAGGCCCGCGACGAGCCAGGGCACGTCGAAGTAGCCGCCCATGTCGCCCGCGACCAGGAACGCGAGCGCCACCGCGCCGACCAGGAAACGGATCAGGGCGGACTGGAACTCCTGGCTCTCGCGCAGCCGGGGCACCTGCCCCGCCGCCACGCTCACCATGCAACGGCCCCGCCGGGGCGCCCAGGGCGCGCGCGTTCGCCGACACCCATGCGCCCGCCCCGTCCCGCGGCGCGACGGGAGGAGCGCATCGGAGCGGAAGATCTGGTCATGGTTCGATCCGTCCGATCAATCCCCGGACGCCAATATACGTGCCGGCGACGGGCGAACGCCACTGCCGGCCCGGCGCTCGCATGGCGTCCGGGCTACGGGGAGCGGTCCGCGCGCGTGGCACAATCACCCGCGCCACCCGCAACCGGGGACAGCCGATGGCCGAGCCGGAGAAGGTCGCCCTGCTGGCGGACACCCATGGCTTCCTCGACGCGCGGGTCGCAGCCGTGGCGCGCACCTGCGGGGTCATCGTCCACGCCGGCGACATCGGCGCGGTCGGCATCCTCGAGGCACTGGCCGCCGCGGGCGCGCGGGTCGAGGCGGTGGCCGGCAACAACGACAGCCCGCGCCACTGGCCGCCCGGCGATCGCGAGCGCCTGGATGCGCTCCCGCGCGAGTGCTCGCTGGACCTGCCCGGCGGGCGCCTCGACGTCGTCCACGGCCATCGGCTCAAGGCCCGCGAGCGCCACCGGCGCCTGCGCGAGCGCCACGCCGACGCCGCGGCGGTGGTCGTCGGCCACAGCCACCGTCGCCTGACCGACTGTGACGCGAGCCCCTGGATCCTCAACCCGGGCGCCGCCGGCCGCGATCGGGCCTACGGCGGGCCCGGTTGCCTGGTGCTGACGGCCGGCGCCCGCGACTGGCGCATCGCCACGCACGTGTTCGAGCCCCGCCGCCGCCGGGCGCGCTGAGCGCACGGGACGCCGGTCGACACCCGCGTTGCAGACAGGCCGTTGCCGAGCGTGACCCGTTCGATTATTCTGGAAATATGGAAAAATCATTCGCCGTCGATGCACTCGCCGCGCTCGCCCAGCCCACGCGGCTCGAGGTCTTTCGCCTGCTCGTGCGCAGCGGCCCGGGCGGTGAGCGCGCGGGGGCGATCGCGGCCCGACTGGAGCTGCCGCCGGCGACGCTGTCGTTCCACCTGTCCGCCCTGCGGCATGCGGGTCTGGTCGAGTGCCAGGCGGCCGGGCGCGAGCGCATCTACCGCGCCGCGTTCGATCGCATGCACGCGCTCGTCGATTACCTGACGGAGAACTGCTGCGGGGGCAGCGACTGTCACCCGGCACACCGGCGGAGATCCGCATGACCGAGTCCACGCAAGCCCGTCCCTGGCGCGTCCTGTTCCTGTGCACGGGCAACTCCGCCCGCTCGATCATCGCGGAGAGCCTGCTGCGCCACTGGGGCGAGCCCGAATTCGAGGCGCACAGCGCCGGCAGCCGGCCGGCGGGCGAGATCCGGCCGCTGACCCGGGAGGTCCTCGCGAGCGCCGGACTGCCGTTGCAGGACCTGCGGAGCAAGCCCCTGGACGAGTACACCGGGCCGGAGGCGGCCGCGATCGACTTCGTCATCACGGTCTGCGACCGGGCCGCCGAGGAATGCCCCGTCCTGCCGGGCCAGCCCATTACCGGGCACTGGGGACTGCCGGATCCGGCGGCCGTCACGGGCGACGCGGCGACGCGGCGCCAGGCCTACCGCCGGGTACTGACCGACCTCGAGCGCCGCCTGAAGCTGTTCATCAACCTGCCCCTGTCGAGCCTCGACCGTCTTTCCAGCGAGGCACGGGTGCGCGACATCGGCCGCGACCAAAGCTCTCCATGAGGCATGCCTGTGGGATCACGGTCGCCCCGGACAGGCGCCGCATCCTGGGTCGCTGCGAGCGCCGGCTGCGTCTGCGTCCGCGACTGCGCTCGCGATCGGCACCGGCGTGGTGCCCGGGCCGCGGTCGTTCAGCGCGACCCCGGTCCCCTCGGCGCTCGCCGGGGCGCGCGTGAATCGGGGGGTCGCCGGCCCCACCCGGGTGCCGATCCAGGCCATGAGGGCGGGGCGAGTTCGACGCCCGGCGCGGCATCCGCGACCCCTCGCGGGATCGGACTGATCCCCGGCCCGGCGGCGCGGGTCGCCACACCGGCTCCTTCGAGCGCGGCGTCGCCACCGCCCGGCTCGGGCTGCAGGCGGGGCCGCGCTCGCCACGCGCGTCAGGGCGCTCGCGTCGATGCCCGGGATGCTCGCCCGCGTGCGCGTCGAGGCGCGCTGCGCCGCACCCCGGGCCCGGTTCAGCCGGCGGCCCCGGAGTCGACCGGGTAGCCGGCGTCCTCCCAGTCGCGGCGACCTTCGACGTAGTCGCGCACGTCGCGATAGCCGATCCGCTCGAGGCGCGCCGCCGCCTTCTCCGAGCGCTGGCAGCGCGCGTTCGTGCAGTAGACCACGACGGTCCGGTCGCGGTCCGGCAGCCGCTCCGGGGCTTGCGTCTCGATGTCGTCCGAGGCGATGTGGATCGCGCCGGGGATATGGTGGCGGCGATACACCTCGCCCGGCAGCGTGTCGACGAGCGCGAAATCGGCGCCGCGCTGGATCCAGTCGTGCAGGGTCTCGGTATCGATCGTGGCGCTCATGGTGGTCTCCGCCTCGCGTTCGGTTGGCCGTATCAACGTGGGGCCGCCAAGGCCGCCTTGCAAACCATGCCGCGGGCATCCACGCCCCGGTGGGCACGCGAATGGCTGCCGGGGCGGCGTACGTTGCGACAGCCACGCGGCCCTCTGCTATCTTGGATCCGGGACCGGGAGGTCGAGCCTTGGACGAGAGCGTGCGCGCAGCGATGGTGAAGTGGCCGGACGTGCCCGGCGTGCACGGCTGGTTGTCGCTGGACGAGTCGGGCCAGTGGCGGCTCAAGGGCGAAGCGATCACCCACGGCGGCCTGATCGCATTCATCAACCGCAACTACGACTGCGACGAGCAGGGCCGCTGGTTCTTCCAGAATGGCCCGCAGCGCGGTTACGTCGAGCTGGCCTATACCCCCTGGGTGCTGCACGTCGACGGCAGCGGCCGCCTCTACCATCACACCGGCGCACCCGTCGAGCGCATCGAGGGCGCCTGGCTCGACGACGAGGGCAACCTCCTGCTGCAGACATCCCGGGGTATCGGACTGGTCGACAGCGACTCGCTGCCCGCGGTCGCCGAGTGGCTGGTCGACGCCGACGACCACCCGCTGGAGCCGGAGGCCCTGGTGCAGGCCCAGCAGGATCAGCGCGCGGATCCGCAGGGCAGTCTGATCCTGCGCGCGGGACCCGAGCGGCGCCTGTCGCTCGGCCTGGTGCCGCGCGGGGAGGTGCCCCGGCGCTTCGGCTTCGTCCCGCAGCCGCGCGCGGACTAGAAGCCTGTCCGAGAATGTATGGACCGTCGCCCGCCGCCGCGATGGCCGGCGCAAGGCCGGTGGACTGCTGTTGAAGGAGGCCGGGAGGCCGTGCGCGCGGGGCGCCGCGCGCACCGGGTGCGGCCGCCGCTCGGCATCGGGGTCAGATGATGTCGCTGTCGAGGCTGGCGGCCATGTACAGGCCCAGTTCCTCGCACTGCTCCAGGAACGCATCCTGCCACTGCCCGCGACAGATCAGCGGCTCCTGGACGGGTCGCCAGCTGAGCCCCGTGCAGATGCTCTCGACCGCCCGGCGCGTGCCCGTGCCGTCCATGCCCGCACGCACGTAGAGCGCGTAGGGCAGCCCCTCGGTCCGCTCGATGACGTTGTAGTAGGTCCGATCGAAGAAGTCCTTGAGCGCGCCGCTCATGTAGCCGAGGTTCTCGGTCGTGCCGAGCACGATCGCGTCACAGGCGAGGACGTCGTCCGGCCCGGCCTCGAGCGGGCGCACGTGGCGGGCCTCGACGCGCTCGATGTCCGCGTGTGCCGCGCCGCGCAGCAGGGCCTCGACCATGCGGCGCGTGTTCGGCGAGGGCTCGTGGGCAACCACGAGCAGCTGTCGGGTGTCGGCTTCGCCCATGCCCCATCCGCCGTCAGGTGCGGACCAGCCGCATCGCGCCGGCGACCGCCGCCCCGCCGGCAACGCGGAACAGCCGCACAGCGTCGGCGGGATCGCCCGTCACCGTCGACGCCACGCGCTCGCCCAGCGGCCGCGACTCGCGGTAACCCCCCGGACGATCGGCCCCCGCCGACGGCGGCCAGCGCCGCCCCGGGGGCCGGTTGCGGGGGCTTCGAGGAACGCAGCAGCCGTCTCTCCTGCACCGGCATCGGCGCTCAGCCTACAGACCGACCGCCTCGGCCTGCATCCCCCTCGAGGGGCGTTCATGCCACGCTGCAAGGCGGTGCCAATGGCCGTCGACGCAGGGCCAGGTCCACGCGGCGTCGCGGCGGGCGCCGCACGGGCCCGCGGATCCGCGACCCGACGCACGCCCGCAGCGCGTACGCAACCGCCGCCCCGGCAGGAGCGGGCTCGCCCGCGAACCGCTTGCGGCGGACCCGTGGCGCGCCGCCGCGCCGCAGTCTTCTGCCTTTGGATCCCTGGTAGCGTCCGCGACTGCGAGCGGGCCCCCTTCCCGTCCCGGCGTCCCCCGGGCCACTTCCCGTCTCTGCGGCAACAGCGATCCGTCCACGCCCGACGGCGGGTCATCACATCCCCCGCGCCTCCTTGATGCGCTCGTAGGCGCGGCCGATGTCCTGGCTCTTGGTCTTCGCCATCTGGATCATCTCGTCGGGCAACCCCTTGGAGACAAGCTTGTCGGGATGGTGCTGGCTCATCAGCCGCCGGTAGGCCTTCTTCACCTCGTCGTTGCTGGCGTCGCGCCCGATCCCGAGGATCGCATAGGCATCGTCCAGGCCCATGGTATCGGAGCGGGCGGGCCCCTGGCGGCCCTGGTGGCTGCTCTGCTCGCCCCGCAGCATGCGCTCGAGCAACCGGAAGCGTTCCTCCGGGAAGCCGAGCATTTCGCACATGTGCAGCAGCAGGCGTTCCTCTTCCGGGGCCAGTTCGCCGTCGGCGTAGGCCGCCTGGAGCTGGATCTCGACGAACATCTGGATCAGGTTGGTGCGCCGCCGGCACTCGCGGCGCAGTTGCTGCAATGCCCCGTCGAGATCGAAGTCGGCTGCCTTGCCCTCGTTGAAAAGGCGGATCGCCGTTTCGCGCTGTTCGGGCGTGAGCTGCATCTGGCGGATCACCGCCTCGGCCAGCTGGATTTCGCTCGATGACACCTGGCCGTCCGCCTTGGCCAGGTGGCCCATGCACGAGAACGTGGCCGTGAAGAACGCCGCCTGGGTGCGCTCCCGCGAGCCGGCCCCGCCGACACTGCCCTCGATCCCGTGCAGGCCCCGATCGAACGAGTGCCCGAGCGCAGCGCCCAGAACGGCACCGAGCGGACCGCCCACCATCAGCCCGAAGGCGCCACCGACCACCTTGCCCCACCAGCTCATCGCCTGCCCCTCATGCGGTCCGCGCGGCCCCGGAGCGTACCCGGCTCGGCAAACCGCCGTCGTGCGGACGCCGCCGCGCGTGCCCCATCAATGACCTGCCTCGAGCAGCCCTTTTAGATCCGCCTCGCCCAGCACGGGTACACCGAGATCGCGCGCCTTGTCCGCTTTCGAGCCCGGGTCGGCGCCGGCGACGACCGCCGTGGTCCTGCGGGAGACGCTGCCCGAGACGCGCGCCCCGAGGGCCTCGAGTCGCTCGCCCGCCTGCTCGCGCGTCATGCCCTCGAACGAGCCTGTCAGCACGTAGGTGGAGCCGGCGAGCGGCCTCGGGCGGTCGCGCTCCGGCTCGCCCTCCGTCCAGGTGACACCGGCACGCCGCAGCCCCTCGATGACCTCGCGATTGTGCGACTGCTCGAAGAAGGTCCGGATCGAGCGCGCCACGACGGGCCCGACGTCCGGCACCTCGCAGAGCTCGTCCGCGCTCGCGGCCATGATGGCGCCGAGCCGGCCGAAGTGCGCCGCCAGCGCGTTCGCCGTGGCCTCGCCCACCTCGCGGATGCCGAGGGCGTAGACGAAGCGCGCCAGCGTCGTGCGCTTGGCGGCCTCGAGCGCGTCGAGCAGGTTGCGCGCGCTCTTGTCGGCCATGCGGTCGAGCTGGACCAGGTCCGCGTGGCGCAGCGAGAAGAGCTGGTCGACGTGCTCCACCAGGCCGCGCTCGACCAGCTGGTCGATGATCTTCTCGCCGAGCCCGTCGATGTCGAGCGCGCGGCGCGCGGCGAAGTGCTTGATCGCCTCCTTGCGCTGCGCCGGGCAGTACAGGCCGCCGGTACAGCGGTGGGCGACCGCCCCCTCCGCGCGCACGATGTCGGAGCCGCATACGGGACACGCGCCGGGCATCCGGGGCATGCGCGCGCCCGTGGGGCGCTTGTCCGGGAGCACGCGCACCACTTCCGGGATCACGTCACCGGCGCGCCGGATGACCAGGGTATCGCCGATGTGGACATCCTTGCGCGCGATCTCGTCCATGTTGTGCAGGGTGGCATTGGACACGCGCGCGCCCGCGACCGTCACGGGCTCGAGTTTCGCCACGGGCGTCACGGCCCCGGTGCGCCCGACCTGGAACTCGACGGTGTGCAGCACCGTGATCTGCTCCTCCGCCGGGAATTTCCACGCGATCGCCCAGCGCGGCGCGCGGGCGACGAAGCCGAGCAGCGCCTGGTCGGCGAGCGCATCCACCTTGTAGACCACCCCGTCGATCTCGTAGTCGAGCTCGGGGCGCCGTTCGGCGAGATCGTCATGACACGCGCGCACCGCGTCGCGCCCGGTCACGCGCCGACGCTCGCTCGACACGGGCAGGCCCAGCCCGCGCAGCCATTCGAGTGTCTCGTACTGCGTCGGCGGCAGAGCCGCGCCCTCGATCGCCCCGACCGCGTAGCAGCAAAGGCGCAACGGGCGGCGGGCCGTGACGCGCGAATCGAGCTGGCGCAGGCTCCCGGCCGCGGCATTGCGCGGGTTCGCGAACGGCTTGACGCCACGCTCGCGGTGCTCGGCGTTGACGCGCTCGAAGCCGCTGCGCGGCATGTAGACCTCGCCGCGGACCTCCAGGCGCGAGGGCGAAGTCGCGCCACGCAGCCGCAGCGGCAGCGATGCGACCGTCTTCAGGTTCACCGTGACGTCCTCGCCGGTCGTGCCGTCGCCGCGCGTCAGCCCCCGCACGAACACCCCGTCGTCGAACAGCAGGCTGACCGCGAGGCCGTCGAGCTTGGGCTCGGCGCAGTACGTCACGGCCTCGTCGGTGCCGAGGCGTTCGCGCACGCGTCGATCGAACTCGGCCATCTCGTCGCCGTCGAATGCATTCTCGAGCGAGAACATCGCCTCGAGGTGACGGCCCGTGTCGAACTTCTCGAGCGGCGGCGCACCGACGCGCTGCGTCGGCGAATCGGCGCTGACCAGATCCGGATGCTCGGCCTCGATCGCCTCGAGCTCACGGAAGAGCCGGTCGAACTCGGCGTCGCTGATCTCCGGGTCGTCGAGCACGTAGTAGCGGTAGTTGTGGTAATGCAGCCGCTCGCGCAGATCGGCGGCACGCGCGGCCGGACTGCGGGCATCGTGCGTCATGGCATGCGGGTCCGGCGATCGGTCAGGCGCATCTCCTCGCGCAGGTGCTGCTCGGTCTGGCCGGTCAGCGTGCTGTGCCGGGCATCGAGCACGTGCGCCTCGAGCTCGTCGGCGACGCCGCGCGCCGTATCGAGCATGCGATCAAGGGCCGTCTCCGCCGCCTGCGGGCCGGGGACCTGCATGAAGAACGCGACGCCCGGGGTACTCAGGGTATCCATCGTCGAGCGGTCGAACGTTCCGGGATCGACCGCATTGGCGACGCTGAACACCGTGTTCCCCTCGCAGTCGCGGGCATGGAAGATGGCATACGCCCCGTGGCGCAGTCCGCGCGCCTCCAGGGCCGCGAGCAGGCGCGAGCCGACCAGGCGCTCGCCTTCGGACGCGACCACGTAGAGCACGACCACGCGCTCGTCGCCGCCGGGCTCGCGCCGCGGGCGTGCCG
>CAZVFN010000069.1:0-15018 GCA_964626335.1 uncultured Ectothiorhodospiraceae bacterium | reverse complement strand
CCGAGGGCGTCGGCGATGGCGCGGCCGATGGGCACCCCGCCGCGCGGGATCGCCAGCACCAGTGGGCGCGCGCCCGCGTGGTGGCCCAGGCGTTCCGCGAGCCGCGCGGCGGCGTCGCGTCGGTCGCGCAGGCGCATGGGTCGCCGGCCGCCCCCGGCTCAGCGGGCGACGAGATCGGGCCCGATGGCATCGACATCGCGGCAGCCGGCCAGGGCCATCGCCAGGTCCACCTCGGCATGGAGCATGTCGAGCACCCGCCGGGCGCCGGGCTCGCCGTCCGTCGCCAGGCCCCAGAGGATCGGCCGGCCCACCAGCACCGCCCGGGCGCCGAGCGCGAGCGCCTTGAGGATGTCCGTCCCGCGGCGCACGCCGCCGTCGAGCAGCACCTCGGCGGCCCCGTCCACCGCGGCCGCGACACCGGGGAGTGCATCCAGCGTGGCCGGCGCCGTGTCCAGCTGGCGCGCACCGTGGTTCGACACCACGACCGCGCGCGCGCCGTGTTCCACCGCGCGGCGCGCGTCGTCCGCGCGCACCAGGCCCTTGATGATCACCGGCAGTTCGGTCAGCGAGCAGAGCCAGTCGACGTCGTCCCAGGCCAGCGCCGGGTCGAGCAGGGAGGCGAAATAGGCCGCCAGGCCCGAGCCCTCGGCGTCGCTCGGCAGCGCGTCGAGGCCCGCCGCCAGCATGTTCTCGATGCGCAGGCCGGCGGGCAGTTGGAAGCGGTTGCGGACGTCGCGCTCGCGCCGCCCCAGCAGCGGTGCGTCGACGGTCAGCACGAGCGCGCTGCAGCCGGCGCGCTCGGCGCGCTCGACGAGCGCGCGCGTGGCCTCGCGGTCGCGGTAGATGTAGAGCTGGAACCAGACCGGCTGGCTCGAGGCCGCGACCACGTCCTCGACGGCCGTGTTGCTCAGCGTGCTGTTGATCATCAGCGCGCCGGCCCCGGACGCCGCCCGCGCCGTGGCGGCCTCGCCGCCGTCCGCCGCCATGCGGTGGAACGCGGTGGGTGCCACCAGCGCGGGCAGCGACACCGGGGTGCCGAGCACCGTGGTCGCCGGGTCGCGCTCGCCGGCGCCGGCGAGCACGCGGTACCACAGCGGCGTCCGATCGAACGCCGCGCGGTTCTGTTGCAGCGTGATCTCGTCGTTGGCGCCGCTGGCGTAGTAGTCGCGGGTCATCGGCGACAGGCGGGCCCGGCCCATCTGCTCGACCTCGAACAGGTTCACGCAGCTGTCGAGATTCATCGGGGATCCGGTGGTGCCCTTGGGTCGGGAGCCAGTATCGCGACGCGTGCGCGGGCCATCAAGCGCCGGCGGACGGGGCGGTGCCGGCGACAGCGGCGGCGAGCGCCTCGACGGACAGCGGGGCCGAGCCCTCGGCCTTGTTGTTGACCGTCACGTAGGCACGCTCGCCGCGCGCGCGTGCGGCGCGGATGCCGTCGACGAGCTCCGAGCGGCTGGCGGGATCGGGATCGACGATGCGATCGAACGGCCAGTAGCGGCGGCGCGCGGCCTCGTACTGCTGCCCCCCGGCGAGGTTCCAGCGGGCCAGGAACGGGCCGGGCGGCGGCGTGCCCATCCGGGTCGCCTGGATCGAGGGCGCAGGCATGCTCGGGTGCACGGTGTAGCAGTGGGTCGTGCCGGTGTCGGTCAGCGCCGAGGCGTAGGCCGGATCGAGCCACGCGGGCGTGCGGATCTCGCAGGCGAGCGACAGCGGCCCCTCGAGCGCGGCGAGGAAGCGGTGGAGCCGCTCGGCGAAGGCCCCGACGGCGATGGTCGGGGCGGGCGGGAACTGGCAAACCACCAGGGCGAGGCGCTCGCCCAGCCCGGCCCGCATGGCGGCGAACGCCTCGCCCGCCGGCCCCGGTTCGAGGAAATCCCGATTGCTGGCCCCCGTGTCGCGGCGCCGGGGATCTGTCACGCGGGCCGGCGCCTTGACCACGAAACGGAAGTCGGCGGGGACCTGGTCCGCATAGGCCCGCCAGACCGGTGTCTCCAGTGCGCCGTAGTAGGAGCGATCGACGCCCACCGCGCGCATCAGCGGGTGAGCGGCGTAGGCGGCGAGCCCGTGACGCGCGAGCTCCCGGCGCCCGGCCCGGCGGTCATAGACGAGGCCGGCCCAGCCCGGAAAGCTCCAGGACGATGTGCCGAGATGCACGTCCGCGGGTAGGCGATGTGCCCACGACGCCAGGTCGGACCGCGCGGCCGGCAACGGCGTACCGTCGTCGTCGAGCAGCCCGAGCTGGAGCGGATTGCTCATCGGATCGGGGCTGGAGGTCGCCGCTGCCCTGCATCGCAGTGCGCCTGCGCCGGCCTGATCCGGGCCCGGAATCGTGCCATCGTGCCCTCCGCGGTCTGTACCGGGCGCGGGCAACCCGGTGGCGGTGCGCGGCCCGCAGTCGACAGCATAGGGAAAGGACGCATGGGCGAGGCAAGCGGCGACCAACAGGCACGGCCGGCGATCGCGATGATCGACGCGGGCGGCGGCGATCGGCGCGGCCTCGTGCGCGGGCCAGCGGCCGCCGGCGATGCCCCCGTGGTGCTGATGCTGCACGGTGCCGGTCGAGAACGGGCGCCTCTTCCACAGCCGCTCGGGACGCGGACTGGCGCCGTTCCTCGCGGGCCGGGGCTGCGACGTCACCGTGCTGGAGCTGCGCGGTCGCGGCACGAGCACAGCGCGCATCGGGCGCGGCACCCGCCACGGCCAGCAAGAGTCGATCGTCGCGGACATCCCGGCGGCCTCCGACTGGCTGTGGCGCCGGCGCGGCGACGTGCCCCTGCACTGGGTCGCCCATTCCTGGGGTGGCGTGCTCATGGCCGCCACCCTCGCGCGCTTCCCGACCTACCGCGACCGGCATCATGCCGGGCGCCGGCCGCAGGCGGGCGCGCTTCCGCACCAATCCGATGGTCTTCGCCGTGCCCGCGCTGGAGCCTCCCGTCGTGATCGACCCGTCCAGCACGGCGAGTGCGCCGGTGGCGATCACGCAGGCGGCGGATCGCGGCGAGACGGGGATGCCGTGCGCACTCGATGCCGACCCGATCCCAGCCCGGGCAGGCGGCGACCGGGCCGAGCCTCCGCCGCGCACGGGCGTATCGGCCAAGGCGCGCGAGCCCATCGCCCGCGGCGACCGCCGCCCCCGCGAGGATGCCCGCGGCGGCCGCGGCGTTGTTGCCGCCCACGGTCGCGGGCGGTGAGAGGTGTCCGGCGAGGATCGCCGCCGCGGCCACCAGGACCACCACCGAGGCCGCGCGCCCCTCGGCGGCCCGTGCCAGTCGAGTACGTGGCGAGCCCCGCGTGGCGACCCGTGTGCATCAGCGCGTGGCTCCGACCGATCGCCCGCCGGTTGCGACCCCGGGCTTCGGCGAGCGGCTCCGGGGACGGGGGCGCGACAATCGACGGCCGCCATGGTAGAGGCCCTTACGTATCTTTCCCGATTGGCGGGTCGAGCCCGCGACTGCAGACTCCGGGTGTAATCGCTGCAAGGGGAGCGCCGCCCGTGACCGGCACTCCGGAGGTCGAGCCGCCATGAATCGTGTAACGCACGTCGAGCAGGTGTTCGCCACCCGCGCACAGGCCGAGGCCTGGTTCGAGAACCTGCGTGCTGTCGCCTGGCCCTACGTCTGGTGCATCGAGGACGGCGCCAGCGGTCGCTGGAAGGTCGTGGCCCTGGTCGAGCGCGAGCGCACCGGCGCGGTCGCGTGAGCGCTGCAGGGTCATCGGGCCGCGGTTTCCGGAACGCCCGCGAGCGCCGTCGGTCGAAACGCGATGGAGACCGTGGCCACCCACATGGTTGCCGAGGAGGAGCGCTACCGATGCCGAGATGGAGTCATTGCCTCGCCGTTGTCGCGACCGCCGGCCTGGTGCTCGCCGGCTGCACCGGCTACGGCCCGCGCGAGGCACCGCGTTACCAGGCGGCGGTCCCGGCGGGCTCGGTGCTCGAGCTCGAACGGGAGCTCGACGTGGGCCCGGGGTCCGGCCGTGTCTACCTGCAGGACGGGCGCGTGTTCAGCCATGCCGGGGCCTCGCGCACCGCGCGCTTCCGCCCGCGCTGCTACTTCAGCGTCGATCAGCGGGGTGGCGGGCCGCGCTCGATCGCGCCGGATCGTTTCCGCACGGGGAAGATGAGCCGCCGCGTGCATGCCCGGGCGGAACCGGCGAGTGCCGTCCGGGTTGCGGCGACCTCCATGGCCGGGTTGCGCCTGGCCGACAGCGAGCGCGGCGGCCCCGGCTTCCTGACCTACGAACTGACCATCCCGCTGTCGTCGCCGGACCAGCCCGCGGTGCGCCGACTGACCTGCCAGGTCGATTACCGCGTCGGGCTGAGCCGCGAGATCGGCGTGCATGACGCGCGCGAGGCCCTCGGCGAGGTCGCGCGGCTGGAGCTCGAGGGATAACGCTGGCCGGCGGGACGCCGGATCGCCGGGCGCGCAAGCGCTCCGTGCCGCGCGGTTGCCGGAGCTGCGTCCCGGCGCTCGCGCGCGCGAGCGGGGGCGTGAACTGGGTGTCGAAGACCGTCACCGCTTCGCCGTCGTCGTCGGAGGTGTGCGTGTCGAAACCGTTCTGGCCGGAGGTATAGATCCCCGGGTTGCCGGCGTGGGCGGCCCCGGCCAGGCCGATGGCGAGGGCGGCGAAAACCGTCATGATGCGCTGGGCATGTGCGGACATGGAGGTGCCTTGCGGTCGTTGGAAACGCGTGCAGGCTGGCGCCGCACGCGCTGATCTGATATCCGCATTCGGTCGCTTGGTGCGCCGTTTTGGCCAGGTGGTGATGGCCCCGCGGGCGACGGGCCCCACGGTCAGGGGAGCAGGGCCGCGTGCACGAGCAGGCGGACCGGGCCGAGGCACCCGCAGTCGGGCTCGCCGATCCCTTCACGCCGGAGCGCGAACCGGGGTGGCACAGCCACCGCGAGGGCCAGCTGCTGTCCGCGAGCGCGGGCGTGATGGTGCTGCACGAGGAGGCCGGTCGCGGGGTGCTGCCGCCCCAGCGGGCCCTCCGGGTTCCCGCGGGGCTCGTGCATGCATTCAGCGGCCGCCGCCGCACGCGGGTCCAGGCGCTCTACCCGCAGCCGTCGATCGGGCCCTTCGCCGGCGGAGGCTGCCGCGTCCTCGACGCCGCGCCGCTGCTGCAGCAGTTGCTGCATCGCGTGGTGGCGCTGCCCTGGTCGTATCCACCGGACGGCGCGGAGCGGCGGCTGGTGGACGTGCTCGTCGACGAGCTGCGGGTGCTGCCCGTGGCGCCGCTGAACCGGCCGCGGCCCGCCGATCCCCGGGGCGCGCCGGCCCTGCGAGTGCCTGCGCGTCGATCCGGCCGACCAAGTGCCCCTGCCACGTTGGGCGCGCGCGGTCGGCACCGCCGAGCGCACGCTGGCGCGGCTGTTCCGGGAGGAGACCGGCCTCACGTTCGGCCCCCTGGCGCGAGCGCATGCGCATGCAGTCGGCCGTCGAGGGATGCGCGGCGGGGCGCCCGGTCACGCCCGTCGCCCTCGATCTCGGCTACGCGCCGACGAGCGGCTTCATCGCCGCGTTCCGCCGCGTCCTCGGCACCACACCGGGACGCGACTTCGCCGGCGCCTGGCAGGTGGCGGGCATCCGGGCGCGGGCCGCTGATGAGCGCCCGGCCGTCCCCGGCGCCGTCAGTCGTCGTGACCGGGCCGGATCGCCGCCCCCGGTGGCATGCTGGGCCACCCGATGGCGGGCAGCAGGCGCGCGACCATGCGCGCGTCGTCGATGCCGCGGTGGGCCCGCCCCTGCCACTCCAGGCCCGCGGCCTCGATCGCGCCCGCGAGGCCGAGGCCGCCGCGGCCGGTCGAGCGTGCCCACAAGGCCTTCACGTTCACGTGGGGCGGCAGCTCGGCCAGCTCGGCCTCGATGCCGTGGCGCCGGGTGTCCTTGACGAGCTGGTGGGCGTCGAAGTCGCCCCAGCTCGCCCAGTACTCGGCGCCCCAGTGCTGCAGCCACGCCGCGAAGGCCCGGAAGACCACCGGGAACGTCGGTGCCGCGTCGACGTCGGTCTGCGTGATCGAGGTGAGCTCGGTGCAGAACGGCGTCAGGCGGCGATGGACGATCGGCCGCGCGAACCGCTCGAACGTATCGACGGGCTCGAGGTCCGCGCGGCGCAACACGACTGCACCGATCTCGATCGTTTCCATCTCCGGCTCGGGGACGGTGTGATCGCCGGCCTGGATGTTCGAGCAGCTGCACTCGAGGTCCATCACCGCGATGCGCGACGCCGTGCGGCTCATATGGGCTCCGGCGAGACCGTCTTGCAGGTCAGACCGCCTCGCTGAAATTCTGCGGGAACATGTGGCGCCGGGCGTCCTCGTCCACCTCCTGCTTGAACGCGAAGCGCTCGGGCAGGGCCCCGGTGCGCTGGGCGGCCGGGCGCTCGCCGATCGCGTCGACCAGGCGCTTGACGTTGGGCCGATGCTGCCAGATGTTGTCACCCATGATGAACGCCAGCGGGCGCGCCCAGCCCCAGAACGCGATGTCGACGATCGTGTAGTGTCCACCCAGGAGGTAGCGCTGCGCCGCGAGCCGCTCCTCGAGGATCGCGTAATGGCCCATGACCGCGTGGCGGTAGCGGTGCGCGGCATACGCGTTCGGCTCCGGCGCGAAGTGCGTCAAGTGCACGGCCTGGCCCGAGTGGGGACCGACACCGGTGGCGATGAACATCAGCCGGGACAGAAGCGGGCCGCGCGCGGGCAGGGTGTCTTCGGGCAGGAACCGCCCCGTCCTGTCCGCGGGATACAGCAGTATCGCGTTGCTGTCGAACACGCGCGCCCCGTTGTCCGGGTCGACCAGGGCCGGTGTCTTGGCGTTGGGGTTCACCGCGGTCAGCTCCTCGCTGAACTGCTCGCCCCGGCGCACGTCGACCGGGACGGGCTCGTAGTCGAGACCCATCTCCTCGAGGCACAGCGCGACCTTCGCGGGGTTGGGGGAGGGATGATAATCGCATCGCAGCATCGGTGGTCGCCTTGGCCCGGGGTGGATCCAACCTCGCAAGCCAGCCCCCGGGTGTCCACCGAGGGTGGGCGAGTGTGTACTGCACGCAGCGCGGTTCGACGGCAACCGGATGCCTGCATGGGGCCGGTGGCCACCGGGCCGGCCCGCGATGGGGCGCCGGAGGCACCATGAACGACCCGCACACACCGCCGATCCTGGCGCACAAGCACTACGCGTCGGCATCCGCGTTCACCCCCGAGAGCCTGCTGCGCGAGGCGCGCCGGCAGAAGGGCTCGGGCGTCGAGCCGGTACCCGCGGTCTGCCTGCTCGACCCGGACGGCGATGTCGTGCGCCGCCTGCTGGCCGAGGGCCGGGCGCGACGGCATCCGGGTTGGGTCTGCTACCACACCGACCTGTACGTCTTCGACCACGAGGGGATCACGTTCGGCGTCGTCGGCTGCGCCGTCGGGGCAGCGTTCGCCGTGCTGGTGGCCGAGGAGCTGTTCGCCAGTGGTTGCCGGCAGCTGATCAGCGTCACGTCCGCCGGCCAGCTCGCGGCCGCGCAGCCCCCGCCGTACTTCGTGCTGATCGAGCGCGCGCGCCGCGACGAGGGGACGAGCTATCACTACCTGCCGCCCGGGGTGGACAGCGCCGCCCCGGCCGGGCTGCTGGAACGCCTCGACGGTGCCTTCGACGCGCTCGACGCGCCCGTGCTGCAGGGCGCGACCTGGACCACCGACGCGCCGTTCCGCGAGACCGCGGAGGCCATCGACGCCATGCGCGAACGCGGCCTGCTGGCCGTGGAGATGGAGGCGGCCGCGCTCTACGCGTTCGCCAGTGCTCGGGGGCAGGCCGTGATCTGCTTTGCCCACGTGACCAACGTCATGGGCACGGTCGAGGGCGATTTCGAGAAGGGCGAAGCGGACGGCGTCGCCGCGACGCTGGGGCTCGTCGCGTGCGCGGCGCGGCGCCTCGGCGGCTGAGCGAACGGGGGCCGTCGAGCGGCCGATGCGCGCGCATCAGGTGTCCACGGCAGCGCGTCCCCGGTACCGCGTCCCGGGCCGAAAGCGCCGGCAAGCGTCGAGCGTCGGCCCGCGCACCCGATCGACGGACGCACTTGCACGCGTCTGCGACAATGTGGGTCGGGCGGTGTTAGCGGGAGTGCGGCGATGGGTTTGTTACAGGATCTGGAGCGGGGCACCGAACTGCTCCTCGACGGCGGCATGGGCCAGGAACTCGCGGCCCGCGGTGTCGATACGACGCAGGGGCTGTGGTCGGCGCAGGCGCTGCGGTCGACGCCGGAGACCGTACTCGCCGTGCACCGCGATTTCATCGCGGCGGGTGCGGACATCATCACGACCAACAGCTACGCCACGACGCGCCGGCGGCTCGAGGACCACGGCCAGGGCGACGCGTTCGCGGACCTCAACCGCCGGGCCGGGGAGCTGGCCCGGCAGGCCAGCGAGGAGGCCGGACGCGAGGTCCTCGTGGCCGGATCCCTGCCCCCCATCCACGGCAGCTACCGCCCCGAGCGCGTGCCGCGCGCCCGCGAGCTGGAGCCGGCCTACCGCGAACAGGCCGAGGCGCTCGCCGAGCACGTCGACCTGTTCCTGGGCGAGACCCTGTCGACCACGGCGGAGGCCGTGGCCGTGGCCGGCGCATGCGCCCGGCTCGGCAAGCCGGTGTGGATCTCCTGGACCGTGGCGGACGATGGCAGCGGCCTGGTCCGGGGTGGTGACACCATACCCGACGCCGTGGCCGATCTCGCGGGCGAGCGCGTCGACGCCCTGCTGCTCAACTGCTCCATGCCCGAGAGCATCGAGGCGGCGATGCGCCTGCTCTCGGCGAACGTGCGCGTGCCCTACGGCGCCTACGCCAACGGCTTCACCGCGATCGGCGCCGACCACGACGTCGCGGACGGGGCGAACGTGCCCGGCGCCCGCGACGACCTGGATCCCGAGCGCTACGCCGAGTGGGTGAGCCGGTGGCTCGACAACGGCGCGCGCATCGTCGGCGGCTGCTGCGAGGTGGGCCCGGCGCACGTGGCGCGGCTGCGCCGGCTGATCGACGAGCGGCAGGGGTAGCGCCGCGCGCGGGGCGGCACCCGGTTCCGACGCGGTCCGCACGCTTGGCGGCCGCCTTCATGTGCGCCCCGCTGCGCGGCACAATCGCGGCCATGATCCACTTCGGCTGCGCCAGCTGGCGGTTGCCCGGGGCGGTCCGGTCGCGCTTCCCGGACGGCGCGAATCTGCTCGCGCGGTATGCGCAGCGCCTGCCGGCGGTCGAGGTCAACAGCAGCTTCTACCAGCACCACCGTCGCAGCCAGTACGCCAAGTGGGCCTCGGAGGTGCCCGGGGGCTTTCGCTTCGCGGTGAAGCTGCCCCGGTGGCTATCGCACGAGCAGCGACTGCGCACGCACGAGGGCCTGGACGCGTTCCTCGAGGAGATCGGCGGGCTCGGCGACAGGCTGGGGCCGATCCTGGTCCAGCTGCCGCCGTCGCTGGATTTCGAGCCGCGGGCCGCCGAGGCCTTCCTCGACGCCCTGCGCGGCCGCTTCGACGGCGGCGTCGCCTGGGAGCCGCGCCACTCCGGGTGGTTCGCGGCGCAGCCCGAGGCCCTGCTCGAGCGCTACTGCGTCGCCCGGGTCGCCGCCGACCCCGCGCCCGTCGCGGGCGCCGACGCGCCGGGCGGCTGGTCCGGTCTCGTCTATCACCGGCTCCACGGGCGCCCGAAACGCTTCTACTCCGCCTACGGGGCGGCGTTCGTCGCGGGGCTGGGCCCGCAGATCCGATCGGCGGCGGCCCGCGCCGAGACCTGGTGCATCTTCAACAATACGGCCAGCGAGTCGGGGTTCGAGGACGCGCTGATCCTGGGCGAGACGGTCGACGCATAGGCCGCGGCGGTTCAGGGGGCAAACGGGGAACACCGTCGCGGCATCGGCGCGATCGTTGCCGCGGCTGCCCGCGCGTCGTTTAGGCTGGCTCCGATCCGTTCGCGCCGGTGGCAACAGTGGGGGCCGAGCCATGGCGACAACCGCGCTGCACAATCGCCTCAACGAGGCGATCAGCCCGTACCTGCTCGAGCACGCGGACAACCCGGTGGCGTGGCAGCCGTGGGACGAGGCCGCGCTCGAGGCCGCCCGTGAGCTCGATCGCCCGATCCTGTTGTCGATCGGCTATTCCGCCTGCCACTGGTGCCACGTCATGGCGCGCGAGTCGTTCTCGGATCCGGCGGCCGCGGCGGTGATGAACCGCGAGTTCGTCAACATCAAGGTCGACCGCGAGGAACGCCCCGACCTCGACCGCGTGTACCAGCTGGCCTTCCAGGCACTCAATGGTCGCGGCGGGGGCTGGCCGCTGACGGTCTTCCTCACCCCGGACGATCGCATGCCGTTCTTCGCCGGCACGTATTTCCCGCCGCGATCGCTGCAGGGGATGCCGTCGTTCGTCGAGCTCCTCGAGCAGGTCGCCACCGCCTGGCGTGATCAGCGCGACGCCATCCGGCGCCAGAACGCGGAGCTGCAGCGGCTGTTCGACGGCCTGGGCTCCGGGGCCGGGGCGCTCGGGCGGGGCCCGGTGGACGCGGCGGTCGACGCGCTCGAGCAGGCCTTCGACGCGGACCACGGCGGGATCGGCGATGCCCCGAAGTTCCCCCACCCGGGCCCGCTGCGCCTGGCGCTCGAGCGCGGCGCGGGCAGCGCCGAGGATGCCGAGCGCGCACGGGGCATCGCCGAGCACACGCTGGCCGCGATGGCGACTGGCGGGATCTTCGACCAGGTGGGCGGTGGTTTCGCGCGCTACTCGACCGATGCCCGCTGGGAGATCCCCCACTTCGAGAAGATGCTCTGCGACAACGGCCTGCTGCTCGGCCTGTACGCGGACGCGGCTGTGGCCCACGGGCGCGCGGACTTCGCTGCGACGGCGCGCGCGACGGCGGACTGGATGCTGCGCGAGATGCGCCTGCCCGGCGGCGGCTTCTGCGCGAGCCTGGACGCCGACAGCGAGGGCGAGGAAGGGCGTTTCTACGTGTGGTCGGCGCACGAGCTGCGCGCCGTCCTGGAAGAGGCCGAGGGAATCGATGCAGAGCTGGTGTGCCGGCGTTTCGGATTCGATCGGCGACCCAACTTCGACGGCCGGTGGCACCCGATCGCCGCCCTCGACACGCCGGCGCTGGCAACCGAGTTCGGCCTCGACGCGGCGGACGTGCAGGCCCGTGTCGACCAGGGCCGGACCGCGCTGCGGGCGGCCCGCGAGCAGCGTGAACGCCCGCATCGCGACGACAAGGTACTCACCGCCTGGAACGCGTTCGCCGCCGAGGGGCTCGCGCTCGCGGGCCGTCGCCTGGGGGAGCGGGCCTACGTGGACGCCGCGCTGGACTGTATCGACTTCCTCCGCGACAGCCTGTTCGCCGGGGATCGGTTGTTCGCCGTCCGGCGCGACGGCACCCGCCGCCAACCCGCGTTCCTCGACGATCACGCCGCCCTGCTGTCGGCCCTCATGGCCGCGCTGCAGGCGCGCTGGCGCGACATGGATCTCGCGCTCGCGCGCCATCTCGCCGACACCCTCGTGGAGCGGTTCGCGGACGCCGGGGCCGGGGGATTCTTCCAGACCGCGGATGACCACGAGGCGCTGCCCTACCGGCCGAAGCCGTGCGCCGATGAGTCGACCCCGGCCGGCAACGGACTGGCGGCCCTGGGCCTCGGTCGCCTCGGCCACCTGCTCGGTGAGCACCACTACGTCGAGGCGGCGCAGCGCGCGGTCGCCGCGGCCATGAACGACATCGAGCGCGACCCGCTCGCGCACGCGACCCTGGTCCGCGCGCTCGCCGAGGCGCTCGAGCCGCCCGCAATCCTGCTCCTGCGGGGCGAGGACGAGCGGCTCGAGCGCCTCGCCGGACGCGCGGCGGGCGTTTTCCGCCCGGCGGCGCTCGTCTTCGCCCTCCCGCTGGACGCCGGCGAGGGCCTCGCCGGGCTGCCGGAAGCGCCCTCCGCGGGCATCGTCGCCCGCCGCTGTCGCGGCACTGCCTGCGACACGCCGGAAACGGATCCGGTGGCGATCGAGCGCATGCTGGTCGGGTGAGTCGTCCGCGCGCCGTGCGGAATGCGGCCTGCCGATCGGTTTATTGTTGTCTTTTCGAGAACAATGCGTTCTCGCACACTGGGTTGGTGCTTCTGCACGCACGGGCTATGGTTCGTGGTCGCGGCTCCGTACGCACGCGCGAGGACGGTCGGCGATGTGGCGCAATTCCCGCAGCGGCTACGGCTGGATCAGCATCGCGGTGCACTGGCTCGCCGCGCTCGCGATCGTGGGCCTGTTCGCGCTCGGGATCTGGATGACCGGGCTCGCCTACACCCATCCGTGGTACAACCGCGCACCGGCGCTGCACGAGTCCATCGGCATGATCGCGCTGGCGCTGATCGCGTTCCGCCTGGCATGGCGCGTCGCGACGGTCACCCCTGGTCTCGAGCAAGGCATGCCGCGCTGGGAACGCGTCGCCGCGCTCACCGTCCACTGGCTGATGTACGCGCTCATGGCCGTCGTCGTCGTCAGCGGCTACGCGATCAGCACGGCCGGGGGCAACCCGGTGAGCGTGTTCGGCTGGTTCGACGTGCCCGCGCTCGCCCGGGGCTTCGAGCGCCAGGCCGACAGCGCGGGCTGGATCCATTACTACAGCGCCTGGGCGCTGGTCCTGCTCGCCGCGGGTCACACGCTCGCCGCGCTTAAGCACCATTTCATCAATCGGGACGCCACCCTGGTGCGCATGCTCCGGGGAGCGTGCGCCGACCAACGCAACCACTGACAGGAGAGACGACCATGCGCAACCTTATACTGGGCGTCATCGCGGCCGGCCTGCTGGCCAGCGCCGGGGCGGCGGCCGCCGATGCCGAGCAATACAAGATCGACGCGGGCCACACGTTCTTGACCTTCGAGGTCAGTCACATCGGCTATGCCTGGATACCGGGCACGTTCACCGACGTGAGCGGCAGCTTCACCTTCGATCCGGACAACCGCTCGAACAGCAGCGCGGAGTTCACGATCGACACCGCGTCGATCGATACGGAGCACACCAAGCGCGACAAGCACCTGCGCGGCGAGGATTTCTTCAACGTGTCGGCGTATCCGCAGGCCACGTTCGAGAGCACGTCCTACGAGCCGACGGGCGACAACACCGCCGTCATGACGGGCGATCTCACGATCAAGGGCGTGACGAAGGAGGTCGAGCTCGAGGTCCGCGAGCTCAGGGCGGCAAAGGATCCGTGGGACGACTTCCGCCGCGCATTCCAGGCGACCACCCGGATCCACATGGACGACTTCAACATCGATCAGTACGGGCTGCCCGAGGTGTCGAAGACGGTCGACCTGAAGATCGCGGTGGAGGGACTGCGCCAGTAAGGCGCGGCCCGGCCCGCGCCGGCGGCACGATCCGCCGGGCGCGGGTTCAATGCAGCGCGCGCGCCACAAGCCGGGGGTGCGACACGCACGGCTGGCCGCCGGGCGTCACTGCGGCGCGCTCGCGGCGAACCGCTCGATCGCGGGTGCGCCGTCCGCCGCCTCCAGGCCCTCGAGCCAGGATTCGACGCGGGCGCGGTTGGCGGCGATCCATTCGCGGGCCACCCGTTCGCGCTCGCGGTCGAGTCGGGCGTACTGGTGGATCCACTCGCTCTGCACCGCGGCGTCGACGCGGAAGCGTGAGAGCAGCTTCGCGAGCTCGGGCGCGTCGTCGGCCAGCCCGGCTCGCGCCAGCGTCAGCACCTGCGTCTCACCCGGTTGCCCGCCCCAGTGGCCCTCGGGATCGTCGAGATAGCGCAGGTCGCGGGCGACGTTCATCCAGTGCGGCGCCCAGGCACAGAACGCGAGCGGTTCGTCGCGCCGAATGGCCCGGCCCACCTGGGTGAGCATGGCCTGGGTGGAGCTCGGCACGATCGACCAGTCACCGAGCCCGTACAGGTCCTGCTCGATGGCGTTGTTGGTCACCGTGTTCGCGCCGCTGCCCGGCTCGATGCAGTGGATCCGGCGTTCGAGCACCCCGGCGAACCGCGGCAGATCCGCCAGGGACTGCAGATCCGCCGGGGCGGTCTCGACCGGCACGGCGATACCGGTGCGGGCGCCCTCGAGGTTCTCCCCGAGTACCCGGATGCGCCCCTCGTCGACGAGCGGTCGGAAGGCGTCGTCCTGCCCTGGTACCCAGGCCGAGAGGTTGGCGTCCAGGCGACCGTTGGCCAGCTCCTGGAAGATCAGCGGCGCGGCCGCCTTGCGCCACTCGACCTGCCAGCCGAGTCGTTCGAGCAGCTCCGTGACCACGGCCGACTTCACCTCGGCCCCCTGCCACGGGGGCACGCCGAGGCGGACGACCCGTTCCCCGGCCTGGGCGAGCGGGGCCGCGGCCAGCAGTCCGGCCAGGACGAGGCGGGCGAGCGAGCGCAGGGCGGATGCGAACATGATCGATCTCCGGGGAAAAGGCCGAAAAATGAACGTTAGCACGGTGGCCGCGGCTCGTGGCCGTCGTCGGGGGCTTGCGGGGTCCCGATCCCGATCGGCGAGGCCGACCGTCCCGATCGATGCCCCGGAGCGCGTTCCCCGCACCGGCGGCTCGGGGACGACCAGGCGCCACTGCTCCGGCGGCTGACCCGGTTGTTCCCCGCTGGCGCCCGCGATCCCGCACCGATGCGTGCGCCACGATGACAAGCGCAACACCCGCAACGCGGACGGGTACCTCGTGCGCGTCGCGCGCAACGACCGGGACTGCCGGACGTACCGGGTTCACCCGGATGCGGACACGGCGATCGCCCGGTACGAGCCCGCGCCCGCCCGCGACTGCGCGGGGCGGGACGACGCACCCTCGCGGCAAGGGACGCGAGGCTCCGCCATCGCCGGCGGCCCGGGTGTGCCGGGAGCGCTCCCCGCGTGGATCGTGCCCGACGTGTCCTGCACGGCAGGCGCCGCATGCACGGGGGCGTGCCGCGGACAAGCCCTTGACCCGGCGAACGACGTTGTCGCCGGGCCGGGCGCCGCTGCGGCGAGGCTCCTAGGGCGGGGCCACGCCGGGACCGGTGCCTGCGTTCACCCCGTTCGGCGCTTC
>CAZVFN010000068.1:12673-15108 GCA_964626335.1 uncultured Ectothiorhodospiraceae bacterium | reverse complement strand
CGAGTCACGATCGAGGGCTGGTTCGCCCGTGTCAGCGATCGCTGGCTCTATCGGGCCCACCAGCGCGCGCTGCACGGCGGCGTGCGCGCGCTGACGCTGTTCCTGTCCGATCTGGTATCGCGGCGCACGCGACCGCGGCTGCAACTCCACTGAGCCGACGCCCCCGGGGCGCACCCCGCCGCAACAGGCGCCCAGCCGGGATCGCGCGCCCTTCGCAAACGCGACCGGGATCCGGCTTCAGTCGTCGTCCCGGGCCCCCAGCCCCAACAGCTCCCGAACCATGGACTCGTAGGCCGGGGCACTGATGAGGTCCTGCCGACGGAGCTCGCGGAGCTCGCGCAACCGTTCCAGCGTGGCCGCGTCGAGGTCCTCGAGCGCGTCCGCACGCTCCGGCAAGGGCGCGGGTGTCTCGCCCGCCGGGTCGTCGGCGGCCACTTCAGACGCCGCCGCGTCCGCGGCCCCCGTACCGGCATCGACGGCCCGCACATCCAGCACCAGCCAGTCCGTGCGCCCGGCGGGCACGTCCTCGACACCCTGCTCCGCTTGCAGACGCGCCTGCAGGGCCGCTGCCCGCTCGCGCGAGCCCATCGGAAAGCGCCCGCTCGGCTGCGCGCCGGGCGAGCGGTAGCTGCCGGACTTCGGGCTGTTCGCCGCCTCGGTGGAAGCGACCCCTTCGGCCTTCGCGTCCACCGCGCCGAACACGACATTCAGTTTCCCGTCCCGGTGGAACAGCCGGGCCGTGGTGACCACGCGTTCACCGGCCACCTTCAGCCTGTCGCCCGCGCGCCGCTGGGTCACCTGCAGCAGCACGTCCTGACCCGCGGAGGCGCGCTCGAAGGCAGCAGCCAGGGGTTTCGCGATCGCGTCGAGGGTCGCGTCGGTGAACACGGGCACCGTCGTTGCCTGGCCATCCTCGAACAGCCCGCGCGAGCGCGATGGCTCCAGCCGGGCTTCCAGCCCGGCAAGCCGCGTGCGCAGCGTCCGCGGGCTCAAGCGCACCGGGTGATCGTTGTCCGCGATCCCGCGCCCCGCGGGGCCGAGCAGGATGCGGTCGTCGATGTCCTCGAAGATCGTCGGGCCTGGCGACGCGTCGTCACCCGCGGTCCCGGCGGCGCCGTCCCGGCCGCCGTTCGAGCCGGGGAGTACGGCACACCCGGCAGCCGCGAGCATCAGGACGCCGAGTGCACCGCGGTGCAGAGGATGCCGCCATGGGCCCTGGCGGGCGGCAGGTAGGTGGATTCGCATCGATGGCCCCGTTCGTCGAAAGCAGCGTCCGGAGGCGCGCCGCGGATCCCGATCAGCGCTCGCCCCTCGTCGTGCACAGCCTGCCCGGACCGGGACGGCGCACCAACCGGTGCCCGAGCGGGAGAGCGGGCTGCGCCGCGCGCGACGCAGCCCGAAGTGCTGCCTCAGAACGTGGTGGAGAGCTCGACCAGGAGACCGTCCCAGTCGTCACCCACGAAACTGCGGGCGTTGGCCTCCTCGGTCTGCTGGATGTACTCCGCCTTGAGCAGCGTGTTGTCCCACAGCCAGACGCCGCCGCCGAGCTGGGTCCGCTCGAGCGTGTCGTTGGAGCTGATGCCCGACGTCTCGTTCTCGACGCTGGTGAAGCGCGCCGCGAGATAGACGTCGCCGGGGACAACGTAGAACTGCCCCTCGAGACCCAGATTCGCCAGCTCGAGGCCGTTGGTATCCTCCTCGGCCTCGGCATACCAGCCGCGCACGGTGGCGCGTTCCTGGTAGGCGTATTCGGCATCGATCTGCCACGCGTCCGAGTCGACACCGAAGTCCTGCTGGTTGCCGCTGCCGTCGAAGAAGGCGAAATGGGTCTCGCGCCCGGAGCCGCTGCTGGTATCGGCGAGGCTGACATTGTCACCGTTGCCGTTGAAGAATGCACTGGTGGCGCCGTTGTCGTTGTCCGTGGACACGAAGCCCGCCCCCAGGCTCAGCCCCGCCGCGAACGCGACCCGGCCGCGGATGTTGAGGTCCGTGCCGCGGTCTCCGGTCGTGTCCTCGTTGAAGTTGCCGGTCAGTGCGGCGATATCCCAGCCGACCGACTCGACGACGCCGCCACCGAGCTCGTGCGTGCCCAGGATCTGCGCGCCGGTGAAGGCGTCGACCGGGTCGAACGGGGTATTGCCGATCAGCGGATTGCCCTGCACGGCCGCGCCGTCGGAGTAGCCGCGGTAGTTCCAAAGCGTGCCCACCGGGGTCCCCAGCCGGAAGGTCAGCGAGTTGCTCTCGGCCGCCGGGCTGTCGACCGCCTTCAGCAGGTTGACATCGAGGAAGGTCAGATCGTTCTGGATGCTGAACGGGTCACCCCCGCCGAAATCGTTCGGCTCCTCGGCCACGTCGACGAACGCGCTCAGCCAGGGCGTGAACTGCATCGCCAGCTCGAGGTTGAACCGCGGGCGCATGAAGGCCGCGTTGGTGTC
>CAZVFN010000068.1:0-12573 GCA_964626335.1 uncultured Ectothiorhodospiraceae bacterium | reverse complement strand
ACTGCTGTCGGCCTCGACGCTCTGGAAGTGCTGGGCGAGCTTGATGTTGATGTCGAGACCCTCGAAGACTTCGACGGCATGCGCCGGGGTCGCCACGAGGCTCGCTCCGCCCACGGCTCCCATCAGTGCGCCATAGATCCTCTTTTGCATTGTCCTGTCCTCTTTTTCAGATCGGGCACGCAGTGCCCACCGGGAACGGGCCGGGCAACCCCGGCCCGTCCTTGCCACTACACCGACCGATTTACTGCCAGCTCTCGATCAGCTTGTCGTAACGGACCGTCTTGCCCTGCGGCTTCTCGTCATCCAGCTTGGGCTTCGGTGCACCCGGCTGATCGAACCAGTACTCCGCGTCCCGCAGCTCGTTGAGCTTCGGTCCGCAGCGATCCTGGACGCCGGCGCGCTCGAGGCGCTCCATCACCCGGTCCTGTTCCTGCGCCAGATTGTCCATGGCGGCCTGCGGCGTCTCGCTGCCCGTGACCGCGTCCGCCACGTTCTGCCACCAGAGCTGCGCGAGCTTCGGATAGTCCGGCACGTTGGTCCCGGTGTCCGTCCATTTCAGCCGCGCCGGGCTGCGGTAGAACTCGACCAGGCCACCCAGCTCCGGCGCCCGCTCGGTGAACGACGCGTGGTTGATGTCGGACTTGCGGATGGGCGTGAGACCGACGTGCGTCTTCTTCAGCGACACCGTCTTGGAGACGGTGAACTGCGCATAGAGCCAGGCCGCCTTGCGCCGCTTGGGATCGGCATGCTTGAACAGCGTCCAGGAACCGACGTCCTGGTAACCGAGCTTCATGCCCTCTTCCCAGTAGGGACCGTGGGGCGACGGGGCCATGCGCCATTTCGGCTCGCCCTGCTCGTTGACCACCGGCAGGCCCTCCTTCGCCATGCTGGAAGTGAAAGCGGTGTACCAGAAGATCTGCTGGGCGACGTTGCCCTGCGCGGGCACCGGGCCGGCCTCCGAAAAGGTCATGCCGGACGCCTCGGGCGGGGCGTAGTCCTTGAGCCAGTCGATGTACTTGCGCAGGGCATAGACGGCCGCGGGGCCGTTGACGGCGCCGCCGCGGCGGACGTCCGAACCGACCGGATGGCAATCGTCGACGCGGATGCCCCACTCGTCCACGGGCTCGCCATTGGGGATCCCCTTGTCGCCCGCACCGGCCATTGACAGCCAGGCGTCGGTGAAGCGCCAACCGAGCGAGGGGTCCTTCTTGCCGTAGTCCATGTGGCCATAGACGCGCTCGCCGTCGATCTCCTTGACGTGCTCGGTGAAGAATTCGGCGATGTCTTCGTAGGCCGACCAGTTCACCGGCACCCCGAGCTCGTAGCCATAGCGCTCCTTGAAACGCTCGCGCAGCTCGGGCTTCTGGAACCAGTCGTAGCGGAACCAGTACAGGTTCGCGAACTGCTGGTCCGGGAGCTGGTAGAGCTTGCCGTCGGGAGCGGTGGCGAAGCTCGTGCCCATGAAGTCATCGAGATCAAGCGTCGGCAGCGTCACGTCGCTGCCCTCGCCATCCATGTAGTCCGACAGCGGCACCACGTGGCCATAGCGGAAATGCGTTCCGATCAGGTCGGCGTCATTGACATAGGCGTCGTAGATCGGCGTGTTCGTCTGCATCTCGGTCTGCAGCTTCTCGATGACGTCGCCTTCCTGGATCAGGTCGTGCGTGAGGTTGATCCCCGTGATCTCGGAAAACGCCTTCGCGAGGGTATTGGACTCGTATTCGTGGGTCGCGATGGTTTCGGAGACCACATCGATGTCCATGCCTTCGAATTCCTTCGCGGCATCGATGAACCACTCGAGTTCCTTCAGCTGCTCCTCTCGGGACAGCGTCGATGGCTGGAACTCATCGAGCCATTTCTTCGCGACCTCCATCTCCTTCTCGGTCGCGGCGGTCGCGGATCCGGTTCCCACGGCGAGCATGCCGATCATGGCGGCGCCCAGGACACCGAGGCCGATCCCCTCCTTCTTCTCGAACCATTGCATGGTCAACCTCTCTTTCCGGTTCTACCGGAGTCGTTGTCGCCGGCGAACACCTGCCCGCCGACATTCCTGTCCACGGCCGCGACTCGCTCTCGCGGTCCGCGAAAATGCGTCCCGCTCACCCCCAGCGCAGGAGGGCCGCGAGCCACGCGACCGCGATCGCCGACGCCCATACCAGGGAGGCCTCGTCGGTGGCCGCGAGCCATATCAGGTGGATGAAGCCGCTCGTCAGCAGCCCGATGAACAGGCGGTCCCCGCGCGTGGTCTCGATGGGCAGGAACCCCTTGCGCAGGACCGTCGGATACAGCTTCTCCAGCGTGCCCATCACCGCCAGCATCCCGAAAATGGAGATGCAGAAGATCGCCGTCGGGAGCGTCCAGGCCATCCAGTCCATGCTCAGACCCTCCCCAGGGCGAAACCCTTGGCGATGTTGTTGCGCACGAACCAGATCACCAGCGCCCCGGGCAGCAGGGTCAGCACGCCGGCCGCCGCGAGCAGACCCCAGTCCATGCCCGACGCGCTGACCGTTCGCGTCATGGTCGCCGCGATCGGCTTGGCGGCGGTCGACGTCAGTGTGCGTGCCAGCAGTAGCTCGACCCAGCTGAACATGAAGCAGAAGAACGCGGTGACGCCGACCCCGGCCCCGATCAGGGGCAGGAAGATCTTGACGAAGAAGCGGGGCCAGCTATAGCCGTCGAGGTACGCCGTCTCGTCGATCTCCTTGGGCACGCCCGACATGAAACCCTCGAGGATCCACACGGCCAGCGGCACGTTGAAGAGCGTGTGCGCGAGCGCCACGGCGAGGTGCGTGTCGAACAGCCCCACGCTCTGGTAGAGCTGGAAGAACGGCAGCAGGAACACCGCCGGCGGCGCCATCCGGTTGGTGAGCAGCCAGAAGAACAGGTGCTTGTCGCCCATGAACCGGTAGCGCGAGAAGGCGTATGCCGCCGGCAGTGCCACCGTCAGCGAGATGATGGTGTTCAGTGCCACGTAGTAGATGGAATTGAGGTAGCCGGTATACCAGGACGAATCCGTGAAAATCTTGGCGTAGTTGGCGAAGGTGATGGTGTCGGGAAAGAGATTGAACTCGCCCATGATCTCGCTGTTGGGCTGGATCGACATGATGACCATCCAGTACAGCGGCAGCATCAGGAACACGATGTAGAGCCCGAGAATCACGTTCGGCGACCGCTGCCGGAACAACGCCCGGACGCGCCCCGTGGCCCCCGCCCGTTGTCCGGCGGCGAGCGTGGCATGATCTGCCGAGAGCGTTTCCTGTCCGTCGGCCATGACAATCCCCCCTCAGCTGACGCCCTTGCCGAGATTGTTGATCACCTGGTAGAAGACGTAGCTCACCAGCAGGATGACCAGGAAGTAGATGATCGAGAATGCGGCGGCCGGGCCGAGGTCGAACTGGCCGACCGCCATGGTGGTCAGGTGCTGGCTCAGGAACGTGGTCGCGGTGCCCGGGCCACCCCCCGTCAGCACGAACGGCTCCGCGTAGATCTTGAAGCTGTCCATGAAGCGCAGCAGGATCGCGATCATGAGCACGCCACGCAGCTTCGGGAGTTCGATGTAGCGGAAGATCGCCCAGCGCGAAGCGCCGTCGATGCGAGCCGCCTGGTAGTACGCATCGGGGATTGCCTGCAGGCCCGCGTAGCACAGGAGCACGGCGAGCGAGGTCCAGTGCCAGACGTCCATCGCAAGCACGGTGATCCAGGCATCGATCGGATCGCCGGTATAGTTGTAGTCGATCCCGAGCTGGTTGATCGACACGCCGGCCAGGCCGATATCCGGGCGCGCGAAGATCTGCCAGATGGTACCGACGACGTTCCAGGGCACCAGCAGCGGCAGCGCGAGCAGGATCAGCAGCACCGAGACCCAGGGGCCCTTGCGGGGCATGCAGAGGGCGACCAGGATGCCGAGCGGGATCTCGATCGCCAGCACGGCGAAGGAGAACAGGAACTGGCGCTTGAAGGCGCCGAGGATCGCCGGGTCCTGAAGGATCTCGCGGAACCACTCGGTACCGACGAAGTACCGGTTCTCGGGGCTGAAGATGTCCTGGACCGAGTAGTTGATGACGGTCATCAGCGGGATGATCGCACTGAACGATACGATCGCGACGACCGGCAGGACCATCAGCCACGCTTTCGGATAGTAGGTCTTTTCCATGATGCGGCTCCGGCGCGCGGCAGTCAGCTCGCGAGGCGATTGTCGGCGTACAGCAGCGTCCACTCGGGCGGGAACTGCAGCACGGCACGGTCCGCGGGTACGGGCTCGTCCTCTCCCAGCTTGACGAACACCTCCGCGTCACCGACCCGCGTCTTCACCAGGCGATGCGTGCCCCGGTCCTCGACGAACTCGACGCGCGCGGGCACGCCGGAGCCCTCGTCGTCCGTGAGGCGAAGGAATTCCGGCCGGATGCCCAGTTGCAGCCGGGCGCGCGACTGGCGCGTCGCGCTGCCCGCCCCGTTTGCGAGCGTGATCCGATGGCCCTGCACCCGGGCCGCGTCACCGTCGAGCTCGCAGTCGAGGAAGTTCATGCCGGGGCTGCCGATGAAGTAGCCGACGAAGGTGTGCTCGGGGCGCTCGAACAGCTCCTGCGGCGTGCCCAGCTGCAGCACCTCGCCCTGAGACATGACGACGACGCGATCGGCGAAGGTCAGCGCTTCGGTCTGGTCGTGGGTGACGTAGACCAGTGTCCGCCGCACCCGCTCGTGGATTTCCTTGAGCTTGCGCCGCAGATGCCACTTGAGATGCGGATCGATGACCGTCAGTGGCTCGTCGAAGAGCACGGCCGCCACGTCGGTACGCACCAGGCCGCGGCCGACCGAGATCTTCTGCTTGGCGTCGGCCCCGAGATTCACCGCCTTGCGCTTCAGCACGCCGCCGAGATCCAGCATCTCGGCCGTCTCTTCGACCTGCTTGCGGATCCGGGACTCGGGCAGGCCGCGATTGCGCAGCGGGAAGGCCAGGTTGTCGAAGACGCTCATCGTGTCGTAGAGCACCGGGAACTGGAACACCTGGGCGACATTGCGCCGCTCCGTCGGCAGGGCGTTCACCTGCGTCTCGTCGAACAGCACTTGCCCCTGCGATGGCTGCACCAGACCGGAGATGATGTTGAGCAGGGTCGTCTTGCCGCAGCCCGAGGGACCGAGCAGCGCATACGCACCGCCGTCTTCCCAGACGTGATTCATCTCGTGCAGCGCGAAATCCGCCGGATCGGACGAGTGCCCCGTGTAGGAATGGGCCAGGTTGCGGAGTTCGATCTTCGCCATTGTGGACCTCGCCCCTCGTGATCAGCCCGCGCCAGCCGGGCGCCGCTCGGGTGCCGCTGCCAGATGGCCGTCGCCGTCGAACGCGAACAGGCGCTGCGGATCGACGTGCACGGTGAGCGAATCACCGGGCCAGACCGAATGCACACCACTCGCCTGGACGACCCATTCCAGTTCGTCGTGGTGCAGATGGATATAGGTCTCGGAGCCGGCCAGTTCGGCGACCTCGACCTCGCCCGTCAGCGGGATCTGCCCGGGCGTGTCGCGCTCGATGGTCAGGTGTGCCGGCCGCACGCCGAAGCGATAATGCCCGTCGCCGAGTCCACGCAGATGCGGCGGGGCCTCCATCCGGATGTCCCTGCCGAAGGCCACGCGGCCGCCGCGCAGCTCGCCCGGAGCCAGGTTCATGGGCGGGTCGCTGAACACCTGGGAGACGGCGACACTGCCGGGACGGTGATAGACCTCCGAGGTCGCCCCGAGCTGGACCAGGCCACCCTGGTGCAGCACGGCCGTACGGCCGCCGAGGGTGAGCGCCTCCACCGGCTCGGTGGTGGCGTAGACAATGACCGTGTTGCGCTCGCGGAAGATCGTCTGCAGCTCCTCGCGCAGTTGCTCGCGAAGCTTGTAGTCGAGGTTGATCAGGGGTTCGTCCAGCAGCAGCAGCTCCGCGTCGCGCACCAGCGCACGCGCCATGGCGGTGCGTTGCTGCTGACCGCCGGAGAGCTCCGTGGGCAGGCGGTCCAGCAGGCCGTCGATGCGCAGGCGCTCGGCTTCGGCACGCACGCGCTGATCGATCTCCGTCTGCGTCACCCGCGCGAGCTTCAACGGCGAGGCGATGTTGTCGTAGACGGTCAGCGACGGATAGTTGATGAACTGCTGATAGACCATCGCCACGTTGCGCTTGCGCACGGGGACGTGCGTCACGTCGTGGTCGTGCATCATGACGCGCCCGCCGGTCGGGCGATCGAGGCCGGCCATCAGGCGCATGAGCGTCGTCTTGCCCGCCAGCGTGACCCCGAGCAGCACCGTGGGCTCGCCCGGTTCGCACCGGATCGTGACGTCGTCGATGTGGGTTTCGCCCTCGACGACCTTGCTCACGTTCTCGAGTTTCAGCGTCATTGCTCCGCCGCCGCCATCGCGGAGGTTCGCGCCCATTCCGCGATCCAGTTTTCCACGCCGGCCTGCTCATCCCGGGTCAGCCGCAGGCCCAGCTTGCTGCGCCGCCAGAGAATGTCGCCGGCGGTCATCGCCCATTCGTGCTCGACGAGGTAGCGTACCTCCGCCTCGTAAAGATCGGCCCCGAAATGCGCCCCCAGCTGGTCGAGCGATTCGGCATCGCCGACGATGGCGTCGGCACGCGTGCCGTAGTTGCGGGCGAGTCGCCATGCCATCTCCGACGGCATCCAGGGACAGCGTTGGCGGAACGCGGCGAGGAAATCGTCGAAACCCCCTTCGCGGAGATCGCCGCCCGGCAGCGCGGCCGTGCCGGTCCAGTCGGGCTGGTCGTTGCCGAGCAGCGGGGCGAGCCGATCCGTCGCTTCGCGCCCGAGCTTGCGATAGGTCGTGAGCTTGCCCCCGAGCACGGTCAGCAAGGGCGCGCGGCGCGGATCCAGGTCCAGCGAATAGTCGCGGCTCACCGCCGAGGCGCTGTCGCCGCCGGCTTCGTCATGCAGGGGCCGCACACCGGCATAGGTCGCCACGACATCGTCGGCGCGGACCGGATCCGCGAGGTAGGCATTGACCGCATCGCAGAGGTAGTCGATCTCCTCCGCCGAGGTCTCCGCCGCCGCCGGATCTCCCTCGTAGGCGACGTCGGTGGTTCCGATCAGCGTGAAGTCGCGCTCGTACGGGATCGCGAAGACGATCCGGCGATCGGTGTGCTGGAGGATGTACGCGTAGCCGTGATCGAATAGGCGTGGCACGATGATGTGGCTGCCCTTGACCAGGCGGACCCGATCACGTGCCTCGAACCCGAGCCCGCCATCCAGCAGCCGCGAGACCCAGGGGCCGGCCGCGTTGACGACGGCGCGGGCCCGCACGTGGTACTCCGCTCCATCGAAGGTGGAGCGCAGGGTCGCGTGCCACTCCGCGTCCCCGCGCTCCGCGGCGACGCAGCGGGTCCGTGGGAGCACCGTCGCGCCCCGGTCGGCCGCATCCATCGCGTTGAGCACGACCAGGCGCGCGTCCTGGACCCAGCAGTCGGAGTAGACGAAGCCCTTCTTCAGACCGGGCGCGAGGGGCTTGCCGGCGGCGTGGCCATCGAGCGCGATGCCGCGCGAGGCGGGCAGACTGTTTCGCCCGGCGAGATGATCGTAGAGAAACAGACCCGACCGGATCATCCAGGCCGGGCGCAGCGCCTTCACGTGCGGCATGACGAACTGCAGCGGCCAGATGATGTGCGGTGCGATGCCGAGCAGGACTTCGCGTTCGAGCAAGGCCTTGCGCACGAGACGGAACTCGTAGTATTCGAGATAGCGCAGTCCGCCGTGGATGAGCTTGGTGCTGGCCGAGGAGGTGTAATTACCGAGATCGGCCTGCTCGCAGAGTGCGACGCGAAGACCGCGGCCCGCTGCATCGCGCGCGATGCCCGTGCCGTTGATGCCCCCGCCGATCACCAGCAGGTCGAATGTCCCGGTTGCCCCCATTTCGGCTCCTTGTCGATCCGCCGGATGCGAAGCGCCCGCGAGCGGCAGAAAGGCGGGATGTCACCGTGTTCACAATCGAAAATATGACATTTTCATTTCCGGCGCAAATCGAAAATATACATGCTTTTTTGTGTTGTTATTCGAAAACCGAATTTCGAAAAAGCGCAACCCGGGCACGTCAAGCCCGCAACCGCCCGCGCGTCAGCGACTTCGGAGCGGGGTGTCCTCGGCGACGACGAGCCGCGTCCCGGACTCGTGCAGCACCTGCCGCACGGCCGCGGGGGGTCGTTCATCGACGAACAGGGCGTCCACCTGGGACAGGTGCGCGACCCGGACCATGGCGTTGCGACCGAACTTGGTGGCGTCCGCGGCGAGATACACGGAGCGGGCGTTGGCGATGATCGCCTGGAGCACGCGGACCTCGTGGTAGTCGAAGTCCAGCAACGCGCCGTCGGCGTCGATGCCGGAGATGCCCATGATGGCGTAGTCGACCCGGAACTGGTTCACGAAGTCGACCGTGGCCTCCCCCGTGACCCCGCGATCGCGCGGGCGCACCTTGCCGCCGGCGATGATGACCTCGCAGGAGGTGTGGTCGATCAGGATATTGGCGACATTCAGGTTGTTGGTGATCACGCGCAGATCGCGGTGTTCCATCAGTGCCCAGGGCACCGCCTCGGCCGTGGTGCCGAGCGTGATGAACAGCGAGGCCTGATCCGGGATCTCGCGGGCAACGGCGCGCGCGATGCGCTGCTTCTCCGCGCGCTGCGCGACCTGGCGCGCCGTGTACGGCTCATTGCGGACGCTCGATGCCGGCCCGGCCCCGCCGTGGTAGCGACGCAGCATGCCGCCGCGACAGAGCGCGTTCACGTCGCGGCGGATCGTCTGCGACGTCACCCCGAAATGCCCGGCCAGTTCCTCGATCGGCTGGAACCCCTGCTCGCGCACCAGGTCCAGCATCGCCCGCTGGCGCTGATTGAGATCGTTGCCCTTCGCAGGTTCGCTCATGGCGGCGCCACCGAATTCATGCGGCTGCCCGGCCGCGGAGGCCACGAGGATAGCCGATTTTTCGCTTTCGAACATCGATGCTTGACTTCGAACATCGATGCTTGACATGTTGATCCGTCATCGGGACACCAATCGGTAATAACGCGGCGCCGCGCGCGACCCGGCACGCCCGGCCGGCAGACGATCCGGATGGGTCGCCTCCCGCCCGATCGGCGAGACCCCCGATCGCGGTGCGCGCCGCGTCCCAGCGCCACGACACGGGAGCGGCTGCATGTCACAGGGAATCATCGCCATCGACCAGGGCACGACGAGCTCGCGTGCCATCGTCCACGACTTCCGGGGTCGCGCCGTCGCCTCGGCGCAGGTGGAGTTCCCCCAGCACTACCCGCACGGCGGATGGGTCGAGCACGATGCCGAGGACCTGTGGCAATCGACCACGCGGGTGGCGCGCGAAGCGCTGGGACGCGCCGACGAGGCCGGCTACAAGGCGGTGGCGCTGGGGCTCACCAACCAGCGCGAAACCGTCGTCGTATGGGACCGCGGGACCGGCCAGGCGGTGCACAATGCCATCGTCTGGCAGGACCGCCGCACCGCCGACTATTGTCAGCAGTTGAAGGCAGCGGGCCACGAGGCCGAGGTCACCGCCCGAACCGGTCTCCTCCTCGATCCCTATTTCTCCGCGACCAAGGTCAACTGGCTGCTCGAGAACGTCGACGGCGCCCGGGCCCGGGCCGATGCCGGTCGCCTGGCCTTCGGGACGGTCGACAGCTGGCTGATCTGGCGGCTCACCGGTGGCCGCGTGCACGCGACGGATGCGACCAACGCCTGCCGCACCATGCTGTTCAACATCCACACGCAGGACTGGGACGACGACCTGCTCGCGCTGTTCGACATCCCGCGGTCAATGCTCCCCGATGTCCGCGACAGCGCCGACGATTTCGGCGACGCCGATTCCGGCACGATCGGACGGGCGCTGCCGATTCGCGGGGTCGCCGGCGACCAGCACGCGGCGATGGTCGGCCAGACCTGTTTCACGCCGGGGATGATCAAGAGCACGTACGGCACCGGCTGCTTCGCCCTGATCAACACCGGCGAGACCGCGGTCACCTCGCACAACCGGCTGCTGACGACGATGGCCTACCGCGTCGACGGCCGGCCCACCTATGCCCTCGAGGGCTCGATCTTCGCCGCCGGCACGACGATCAAGTGGCTGCGTGACGACCTGGGCCTGATCGGCAGCGCCGAGCACAGCGAGGCCTACGCCCGCCAGGCGCACGACGACGACGTGTATCTCGTGCCCGCGTTCACGGGGCTCGGGGCCCCCCACTGGGACCCGGATGCCCGCGGCGCCCTCTTCGGCCTGACGCGCAACACCGGCGCGGCGGAGCTCGCGCGGGCCGCGCTGGAGGCCGTCTGCTACCAGACGCACGACCTCGTCGTCGCCATGGCGGCCGATGCCGACACGACGCTGCGCGAGATCCGCGTCGACGGCGGCATGGTGCCGAACGACTGGCTGCTCCAGCGCATGGCCGACCTCGTCGGGCTGGCCGTCGAGCGCCCGCGCGACACGGAGACCACCGCCCTCGGCGCCACCTACCTGGCCGGCCTCGCCCAGGGCGTCTGGGGCTCGCTCGAGGAGGTGCGCGGCCAGTGGAGCCTGGAGAAGCGGTTCGAGCCCTCGATGGACGCGGCCCGGCGCGAGCGCCATCTGCGGGGCTGGCAGGCAGCCGTACGGGCGGTCACGCGCAACGATTGAAGGCCATGCCCCGGCGTGACGACTCGCGACAGCCTGCAGGAGCGGGCCTGCCCGCGGAGTCCGGATCGCGGCACTCCGAGGCGGTCGGTTCGCGGGCCACCCCGCTCCAACCTTCGCTCGGCCGCCTTGCGGGCCCTCAACGTGATGCGCCGCGATCCCCGCGCCGCACCCGGCAAGCACACATCTCCAGCGCGAACGCCATCTTCGCGATGCAGCGCCGGCTCGCACCACTCGCTTGTCCACACTGCCGCGCGGCGGTTCCCGCACTCGCCGAGCGCACGACGCTGACCTGAAACTCGACTGGAACAGCGCGAGTTCCGCCACCCCCTGGACTCCGTCGCCTGGCGCCGCGACGGCGCTACGGGACACCCCGTACGTGGAACTGCCAATTTCGCCCGCGCACGGCCGCTACCACACTGCCCATGTGGTTACAGACACCAACCGCAACCGATCGCAGGAGGACCCCATGATCGACCGCAACCACAAGCGCAGCGTGATCGCCGGCCTGCTCGCGGCCGCATTCGCGGTGGCCAGCACCGCCGCTACCGCCATGAGCCCGAGCGAGCACGACTACATGCCCCGGGAGGCGTTGAAGCGCCTCCACGGTGACGACCGCGCGAACCAGCAGAGCGGCGAGTCCACCGAAGAGAGCCGGCTCATCGACGTCGGCGGCCGCGTCGGCAAGGTCCGCGTCCCGAAGAAGGCCGACCTCCCGGACCGGGATATTTGACCGCACGCGCGGATGGGCGCGCACAAGACGGGGCACGCGGGACCATCGACCGCACCGCGGCATCATGCTCGCGGCTGTGGAGGCCCGCATGCCCCGCTGCGGGTGCCGCATCAACGCCGTTCGGTGACCAGCGGCCGATTCCGGCAGCCGAGCCTGCCATTCTGACCCGGTTGCGGGGACAGCCCTCGGACTTCCTCGCCGTGGCTGCTTCGAATGATGGTTACTGTCCCCACATTCCCGAATCGGCGGACACACCGCGCGTCCGGGCGTTCCGCGAATGGGTGATCAGCGAGGTCGGCGGGCCTGCAACCGGATCCAGCGGCCCCGACTCGAACCAGCGCCCCGCGGCCGCTCGCCCGGTTGCGATTCCCACGCCCTGCCGGTCCCGCACCGTCGAGCGCCGGCCCAGCAATAGCCCCAGTGGATGAGCGCGTGGCCGACGCGCCGACAGCGGCGATTCCGGCCGTTCGCGGATCCGGGATATGGTCGCGCGATTCCGTGTCCCGAGATCCGGTGACCCGACTCTCCATTCCCGCGTGTCGGCATTGCTGCCTGCCACTCGAATGCTTGACGCCGCTGCCGGACTTCGCCCCCCAATCGCGCGCTGAATCCGGTCGCACCGGCCCCCGGCTCCGGCCAAGCGTTCGGGCCGAGCCCGTCGGGCAGCCACCTCGCCGTGTCTCCCCGATCCGGATGCCGAGCCGCGCGTCCTCACGGCCCGGACAGGAAGAGGTCGATCTCGTCCAGCACCTTTCTTACCCGCTGCACGCGCGCGGTGTGATCCGTCGGGTGCCCGGCGCCGCTGGCTACCTGCTGGACGGCCTCGTCGAGCGCTTTCTTGGCATCCTCGAACTCCGCGCGCAACTCTTCCGCCCGCTCGCTTTGACCCTCTGGCATGAACACCCCCGCTCGCAGTGCGTTTCGCTCCGTACAAGCATAGCTGCCTGAGGCGGGAACGAAAGCCGGGAGCATGTACGTGGCCCGTCGCCGACGCTGGAGATGGCACGTGCGGATTCACGCCGCGCTGCAGGCCGCTTCGACGGCGCTGCGGCAGGGGCAATCGCGGCGCCCGCTCGGTTTCCGGATCGGAACGCGACGCGGGAATCGCTGTACCGGATGGGAACGGATGGTGGGCCGTGCTGGGTTCGAACCAGCGACTCACGGATTAAAAGTCCGGTGCT
>CAZVFN010000067.1:0-15366 GCA_964626335.1 uncultured Ectothiorhodospiraceae bacterium | reverse complement strand
CGCGCGGCAAGAAGAAGGCCGCGGCGAAGAAGACGGCCGCCAAGAAGACGGCCGCGGCGAAGAAGACGGCCGCCAAGAAGACGGCCGCCAAGAAGACGGCCGCCAAGAAGGTCGCCTCGAAGAAGACGGCGGCGCAACGCACCGCCCGCAAGAAGGCGGCGACGCGTGGCAACACCGACAGCAGTCCGACGGGATCGACTTCGTCCACGGCCTGATGCGGGCGCCTGCCGGCCGCCGCGCTGTGGCGACCGGCGCTGTCGCGCTCATGCCACCTTGCCCGCCTGCGCGCCACGGGGACCGGTTCTGCGCGACGCGCCTGCGAGGGAGCCTTTTCGGGGGATCATGGACCTGCATCGCACGTCCCGCAGCGGCCCGCCCGGGCGATTGCCCGGAAGCGGCGCGAGCCGCCGCCCCGGCCTCGCGATCGCGCCGTCGGTGGCGCTCGGCGACGCGCTCGGTGACGCGGTCGCGGTGGCACGGATCCGGCGGACGGACTCGCAACGCTGACACGGAGGGCTTCGGTCCATGGAACATGTCTGGCTGAGTGACTACGAAGCGGGTGTGCCCGCCGAGATCAATCCGGATGCGTACGCCTCGGTTGCCGCCGTCTTCGAACAGAGCTGCAGCCGCTACAGCGAGCGGGTGGCGTTTCGCAGCATGGGCGCGCAGCTCACGTTCGCCGAGTTCGACCGGCTCGCGCGCGATTTCGCCGCCTACTTCCAGCAGGAGCTCGGCCTGGTGAAGGGCGACCGGGTCGCGCTGATGATGCCGAACGTCATGCAGTATCCGGTCGCGCTCTTCGCCGCGCTGCGGGTCGGGCTGATCGTGGTCAATGTCAATCCGCTGTACACCGCCCGCGAGCTCGAGCACCAGCTCGCGGATGCGCAGCCGCGGGCGATCGTCGTGGTGGAGAACTTCTGCCACACGGTCGAGGCCGCGCTGCGGACCCAGCCCGTCGAGCACGTGATCGTCACGGCCATGGGCGATCTGCTCGGCGCGGCCAAGGGGACGCTGGTCAACTTCGTCGTGCGGCGCATCAAGCGCATGGTCAAGCCGTGGTCAATCCCCTCGGCCGTGCGCTGGGGCCGGGCCCTGCGCTCGGGTGCGGAACACGTGCTCGAGCCCGCGCGCATCGAGGGCGACGATCTCGCCTTCCTGCAGTACACCGGCGGCACCACGGGCATGGCCAAGGGCGCCATGCTCACCCACCGCAACATGGTGGCGAACATCGAGCAGATCTCGGTCTGGCTGATGCGCGATGACGAGCGGCCGGAGATCGTCATCACGCCGCTGCCGCTCTACCACATCTTCAGCCTGACGGCGAACCTGTTGAACTTCGTCAAGCACGGCGGCACCAACCTGCTGATCGCGAACCCGCGCGACATCCCGGCGTTGGTCAAAGAGCTGAAGAAGGTGCCGTTCACCGCGATGACGGGGGTGAACACGCTGTTCAACGCGCTGCTCCACAATGGCGATTTCCGTGCCCTCGACTTCAGCCAGTACCGCCTGACCGTGGGCGGGGGCATGGCCGTGCAGCGCGCGGTCGCGGAACGCTGGCAGGCGGTCACCGGCAGCGTGATCATCGAGGGCTACGGCCTGACCGAGACAGCGCCCGTGGTCTGTGCCAACCCGATCCATGCCACCGAATTTTCCGGCACGATCGGCTTGCCGGTCCCCTCGACCGAGGTGAGCATCCGCCGCGAGGACGGCGAGCCCGTGGATTTCGACGCGCCCGCCGAGCTTTGCGTGCGCGGCCCCCAGGTCATGCACGGGTACTGGAACCAGCCCGCGGAGACCCGCGCCGCGTTCCACGAGGGCGGCTGGTTTCGCACCGGCGACATCGCCGCCATGGACCGCCGCGGCTGGGTGCGTATCGTCGATCGCATGAAGGACATGATCAATGTCTCCGGGTTCAACGTGTATCCCAACGAGGTCGAGGCGGTCGCCGTGGATTTCGACGGTGTGATGGAGGCCGGCTGCATCGGACTGCCGAACGACGCGTCGGGCGAGGCCGTGGCGCTGTTCGTGGTGGCCGAGGAAGGCGTCGAGATCGACCGCGAAGCGCTGCGTCGCCACTGCCGCGAGAACCTGACAGCCTACAAGGTACCGAAATCGATCGAGTTGATCGACGAGTTGCCCAAGACCAACGTCGGCAAGATCCTGCGGCGCGAGTTGCGCGATCGCGCCGGCGACACCGCGGGCTGACCGTCGCCGGCGCTTTCGCCCCGAGCTCGGTCAGGCGCGGGCCAGCGAGGCCCGGACCGCGTCAGTCCAGCCCACGTGAACCGTGCCGTCCGCCGCCTCGATCACGCGGCGCTCGAGGAGCGCCGGTTGCTCGACGAGCAGTGCGTTCAGGCCGTCGCGATCGGCCGGCCGCTGCGCTTCGGGCAGCCATCGCCAGCCCCGGCCGCGGCGATTCACCCGGGGCGTTCGTGCCCACCCGCGTCGCCCAGCCGGCGACGCGCGCCGCATCCGGAGGATCGCGCCGAAGGTCGAGGATGCGCTACGCACCCCCGCGTTCATCGAGCCAGCGCCGTGCCTTGCGGCACGTGTCGCAGTCGCGCGGGCCCGGCAGCCGGTCCGGGAACCATGTACCGACTGCGCACGTGCCACAGCGGCATCCTTCGGCGAGCGCTCAACTCACAGGGTCCCCACCATGCTCGTTTCACGATCGCAAGCATCGCCTCGCTGTGCCACGCGCTCGCTACGGCTCAGGTTTCTCGGAAGACTCCTAGATGCGAACGCCCGCGCTGGTCATTGCGCGTTGCGCAGCAGCTCGTTGATGCCGACCTTGGCACGGGTCCGCTCGTCGGCATACTTGACGATGATGGCCGCGTACAGCGAGCACTTGCCGTCGCTCGCCGGCAGGGTGCCGGGCACGACGACGGCGCCGGAGGGGACGCGGCCACGCAGGACGCGGTCGTTCTCGCGGTCGTAGATCCGGGTGCTCTGGCCGATGTAGACGCCCATCGAGATCACCGCCCCTTCCTCGACGATCACGCCCTCGACGATCTCCGAGCGGGCGCCGATGAAGCAGTGATCCTCGACGATGGTCGGGTTGGCCTGGAGCGGCTCGAGCACGCCGCCGATGCCGACGCCCCCGGAGAGGTGCACGTCGCGGCCGATCTGCGCGCAGGAGCCGACGGTGGCCCAGGTATCGACCATCGTGCCCGAGTCCACGCAGGCGCCGATGTTCACGTACGACGGCATCAGCACGACGTTGGGCGCGATGTAGCTGCCGTGGCGGGCCACCGCCGGCGGGACGACGCGCATCCCGCCTGCCTGGAAGTCCTCCTCGGACCAGTCACCGAACTTGATGCCCACCTTGTCGTAGTACTGCGTGAAACCGCCGTCGACGGGCTGGTTCGCCTGCATGCGGAACGACAGCAGCACGGCCTTCTTGAGCCATTCGTTGACCTGCCAGTCGCCGACCCCGCGCCGCTCGGCCACGCGCGCCTCGCCGCGATCGATCTGCGCCAGGGCGGCCGTGACCGCTGAGCGCACCTCTTGCGGCATGGTTTGCGGCGTGAACTCGGAACGGCGCTCGAATGCCGACTCGATGACGGACTGGGTATCGGTCATGGATCCTCCCGGAGCGGGTTGTGGAGATCAGTCGCCGCGCACGAAGCGCCGGATGCGCCGCGCGGCCTCGACGCAGTCGTCGAGCTGCGCCACGAGCGCGATCCGCACGCGGCCGCTGCCCGGATTGATGCCGTCGCGCTCGCGCCCGAGATAGCGCCCCGGCAGCACGCGCACGCCCTCGCTTGCCAGCAGCTCGCGCGCAAAGGCGGCGTCGTCGCCCGGTGTTTGCGGCCACAGGTAGAAGCCGGCGTCGGGCCGGTCCACGACCAGGGCGCCGTCGAGGACCGACAGCACAGCGTCGAACTTCTCGCGGTAGGCGGCGCGGTTGCGGCGCACGTGGTGCTCGTCGCCCCACGCGGCGATGCTCGCGGCCTGGCTCGGCGGCGCCATCGCACCACCGTGGTAGGTGCGGTAGCGCGCGAAGGCAGCGACCAGGTCGGCGTCGCCTGCGACGAATCCGGAGCGCAGCCCCGGCAGGTTGGAGCGCTTCGACAGGCTGTGGAAGGCCAGGCAGCGATCGAAGCCGGGGTAGCCGGCCGCCGCCGCCGCCTCGAGCAGGCCCGGCGGGGGTGAGCCAGCGTCCGGATGGATCTCGGCGTAGCACTCGTCTGCGGCGATCACGAAGTCGTGGTGCCGGGCCCGCTCGATCAGGCGCGCCAGGGTGGCTCGAGCGAGCACGGTGCCGGTGGGATTGCCCGGGCTGCAGACGTACAACAGCTGGCAGCGATCCCAGACCGCACCGGGCACGGCCTCGAAGTCGGGCCCGGCCGGGTCGCCCGCCGGGTAGTACCACGGCTCCGCCCCTGCGAGCAGGGCCGCCCCCTCGTAGATCTGGTAGAACGGATTGGGGAGCAGGACCGCGGGCTCGACGGCGCTGCGGTCGACCGCCACCTGGGCGAACGCGAACAGGGCCTCGCGCGTGCCGTTGACCGGCAGGACATGGGCCTCGGGATCGGGCTCGGTGTCGGGGTAACGCCGTCCCAGCCAGCCGGCGATCGCCGCCCGCAGGGCACGCGAACCGCGCGTGGCGGGGTAGTGGGCGAGCCCCCCGAGCGCATCGGCGAGTGCGTCGGCGGCGATGCGCGGCGGATCGTGCTGCGGCTCGCCGATCGACAGCGGCAGCGTGCGGCGATCCGCCGGCGGTTCGACGCCGGCCGTGAGCGCCGCCAGCCGCTCGAACGGATAGGGTTGCAGTCGGACCAGATCGGGGTTCATGCCGGGCCGCCCGCCTCGCGATCAAGACCGCGGATTGTACGGCGAGCGCCCCTCCGAAAGCCACGGATCCCTCGCCCGGGGGAGTGCGCACCGGAGGCCGGATCCGCTACAATCCCGGACGAAACGATGATTCCGGTGTTTCGCCCGTTCGCGCACGGTGGCCATCGCGGTCAGGAAGACGAACGGTTTCCCGGAGCGGGACCGAAGCGCTCATAACGGCACCGACTCGAAATCGGTTGGGGGCATTGTGCCCCACGTGGGTTCGACCGGATCGCCGGGAGCGATCCGGCGCGAGCGCAGCGAGTCCGAAGGACGCGGCCCATGGAGGGGCCGCGCAATCCCACCCGCGAGGGTCGGGATCATCGACAGGGAGACAATCAGGCCCCGGAGAGGTACCGAAGCGGTCATAACGGCACCGACTCGAAATCGGTTGGGGGCATTGTGCCCCACGTGGGTTCGACCGGATCGCCGGGAGCGATCCGGCGCGAGCGCAGCGAGTCCGAAGGACGCGGCCCATGGAGGGGCCGCGCAATCCCACCCGCGAGGGTCGGGATCATCGACAGGGAGACAATCAGGCCCCGGAGAGGTACCGAAGCGGTCATAACGGCACCGACTCGAAATCGGTTGGGGGCATTGTGCCCCACGTGGGTTCGAATCCCACCCTCTCCGCCATATCGCCCCAAAGCCCCGCTCCAGGCGGGGTTTTGCGTTTATGCAGAGGCGGGTGCGTGGACGAACACACCGGGTTCGACCAATCGGCAGGACAGCCGCTCGGCGACGCCGACTGCAGGGAGGCGCACCGCTGCGACAGGGCCGCGGCCGGCCGCCGCCCCTCCCGCGCGCTCCGCTGCGTTTACACTCGTTGAATCACGGGCTTGCGTGACGCGCAGGGCCGCCCCGCGGAACCGCCTTCCAGCCATCGGGATGCCCGCGAGCGGATGACGCAATCGATGCAGGCGCGCGCGGCGCGACGCCGTTCGATCGCCGCCGTCGCCGCTGGGGCCGTCCAGCGTGCCCACTGCCGCGGCCGCGGCGCGTGCGCGAAATGGATTTTGCGCGGGTGCAGGCCATCCGCGGCATGCCGGTAACGATATTGGTTGAAATTTCACGTACACGGTGATTGCGCTACGCTTGTCGGTGAGCATCGATTTATCAACCGATCGGCTCCTTGGATCGGTCTATGCTCGCAGGCACGAACCGGGTGAAGGCAACGCACATGCACACGGGCCTCGATCCGGACGATGCTTTCGGCGAGCGGCCCTTGCCCCGAGCACGCCCACTCGCTCGCGCCAGTCATCCGATCCCGCACATCGAAGGAGAAACGAATGAACCAGACCGCCCAGACTGTGAGTGCCCGTCAGTCCAATCGCCAGTCGACCGTGCGCATCGATGGGGATGCCGGCGCGGCGATCATATCGATGCATCCGAGCCCGAGGCCCAGCTTCAATCCGGACCTGCTGGCCGAGCTCGGCGCGTTCCGCGACTCCGTCGCCGATCGAGTGCGCACCGACGGGGAGCGCGACGGCCGCTCCGATATCCGCTACGCGGTCCTCGCCTCGGACGTGCCGGACATCTTCAACTTCGGGGGCGATCTCGACCGCTTCGTGGAGCTGATCCGGGCGCGCGATCGTGACGGACTGATGGCTTACGCGCTCGCGTGCATCCGCTGCACCCATTCGTTCGCGTGCAGCTTCGATGTTCCTGTTACGACGATTGGCCTCGTGCAGGGCCGTGCCCAGGGCGGCGGCTTCGAGGCGGCGCTCTCGGCCAATGTCCTCATCGCCGAGCGTGGGACCCAGCTCGGCTTCCCGGAGGTGTTGTTCAATCTCTTCCCCGGCATGGGCGCGTACAGCTTCCTGTCGCGCAAGATCGCCCCGGCGCTGGCTGAACGGATCATCCTGAGCGGCCATCTCTACGAGGCCGAGGATCTCTACGACATGGGCGTGGTGGACGTGCTCGCCGAACCCGGCCAAGGCGAAAGCCGGATGTACGCCTACATGAAGGAGGCGGACAAGCACGATCACGTGCACGGCCTGATGCAGCGGATCCGCACCCGGCACAATCACGTCCCGTTCGAGGAGCTGCGCGACATCACCGAGCTCTGGGTCGACTCGGCGCTGCGCCTCGGCGATCGGGAACTGCGGACCATGGAGCGCCTCGTTCGGGCCCAGGACCGGCGCATCGGGCAAGACATGCGGCGCGCGAACTGACCGGAGGCGGCTCCCCGGCCGTACACACGCGTGCCGGGCCAGCCGCGTATAATGGCGAGGATGATCTCGTTGGGCCGGAAGCGAACGGGTGCGGGCACGGTTGCGGCTTCGGCCGCCCGTCTCCCGGCACCGACCCGGCAACGAGCACTGGTGCCACTCGCGAGCGGTGCCACGCGGTGCGTGTGTTCGCGGCGTGGGCGGGTATGACATGGCAAACGTTGTAATCGTCGATGATCAGGCGACCGACCGGGGCATTCTCGATCGGCTCGTGCGCAACGTCGCCGCGGACATCGACGTATACGCGTTTGCCGGTGGCGGCGAGGCGCTCGACTGGCTGCGCGTCAATCAGCCGGACATGCTCCTCGTCGACTATCGCATGCCGCAGATGGACGGTCTCGAGTTCATCAAGGCCCTGCGTGACCTCCCGTCCTGTACCGGCATCCCGATCATCGTGATCACGATCGTCGACGACACGGAGCTGCGCTATCGAGCGCTGGATGCCGGCGCCACCGACTTCCTGACCAAGCCGCTCGATCTCCAGGAATGCGAAGTCCGATGCCGTAACCTGCTGATGCTGCGGCGCCAGCAGCTGACGATCTCGCGCCACGCGGAGCGCCTGGCCGAGGCGCGCCGGCGCACGACGCGGGCGCTGCGCACGCTCAGCCGCGGCAACGAGCTGCTCACCGGTGCGCGCTCGGCGCGCGAGCTGCTGCAGGGCGTCTGCCGAATCGTGTCCGAGCAGGCGGGCTACCCTGTGGTGCGGATCGGCCTCTGGGACGACACGGGACGGCTCCACGAAGTCGCATGCCGTCCCGCGAGCCTGCGCGGCGACGACACCGGCCTGTTGACTCCGGAGCTCGCCGAGCTCGCCGCGGCGATTCGGGCGGATGGTGAGCCCCGAATCCTCGACGATGTGCCCGACCCGGATCGCGACTGGGGCTACACAAGCCTGCTGAGCGCGTCCGGTTTCGGGGCGGCCGCCCTGCTGCCGGTGCGTATCGAGGGACTGACCGACGGGGTCCTCGCGGTGTTCGCCGAGCGCGACCAGCGTTTCGACGAGGACGAGACCGAACTGCTTGCGCGTACCGCGAACACCCTCGGCTATGGACTGGCCGCGCGGCGCGCCCAGCGCGCCCGGGATCGCGCGGAGCGCGACCGACGCTACCTGACGCACTGCGATCGCCTGACCGGCCTGCCGAATCGCAACGGGCTGCTCGAGCACATGCGCGGCCCCCGCGATGAGCGCGGGGCGGCGGTGCTGGTCGTTAATCTGGACCGCTTCAAGATCGTCAACGACACGACCGGCCACGAGGTCGGCGATATGCTCCTGCTCGAGGTGGTCTACCGGTTGCAGGCGGTCGTCGGCGCACGTGATCTCCTTGCCCGGCAGTCCGGCGACGAATTCCTCCTGCTCGTCGGCGACGCTCCGGCCGGGGCGCCGACCGCGCCGTCCAACGCCGACGACCGCGCGAGTCGCACGGCGCAGCGACTGATCGAGGCGATGCAGCAGCCGTTCCGGCTGGGTGGCTACGACTATTACATCGGCGCGAGCATCGGCATCAGCCGCCTGGATGATCAAGCCGGCAATGGTGCGACCGCGTTGCGCCAGGCACACACCGCGATGCAGCAGGCGAAGGTCGCGGGGGGCAATCGCCATGTGATCTACACCGGCGAGCTCACCGAGCGCCAGACGCGGCGGGTGTCGCTCGAGGGGCGCCTGCGGCGTGCCGTCGACAACGGCGCCTTCGTGCTTCATTACCAGCCGATCGTCGAGCTCGTCGGCGGGCGCGCGGTCGGGTTCGAAGCACTGCTGCGCTGGCCGCAGGAGGATGGATCGCTGCTCGCCCCCGAGACGTTCGTGCCGCTGGCCGAGGAGACCGCGCTGATGCCCGCGCTGGGCCAGTGGGTATTCGAGTCGGTATGCGAGCAGGCCCGGGTCTGGGAGCAAGCCGGTTTCACGCCGGAGATCTCCGTCAACCTCTCGGTGCATCAGTTGTTGCGACCGCGACTGGCGCACGACTTCGGCGAGGTGCTCGATCGCTTCGGCGTGACGGCGGGGCGAATCGGGCTCGAGGTCACCGAGAGCGCGATGATGACCGATCCGGCACGCACCGAGCGCGTCCTGCGCGAACTGCACGAGCGCGGTCTGGGCATCGCGGTCGACGATTTCGGCACGGGCTACTCATCACTCGGGCGCCTCAAGGATCTCCCGATCTCGACGCTGAAGATCGACAAGGACTTTGTCGTCGAGCTGCCGACCGACCCCGCGGACCGCACGCTGGTACGCAGCATCCTCCAGCTCGCCACGAACATGGGCTTGCGTGCGGTCGCCGAGGGGGTGGAGAGCGGCCAGCACGATCGGGTGCTGCAGGACCTGGGATGCCAGCTGGGCCAGGGGTATCACCTGACTCCGGCGCTGCCCCCGGACGGGCTGCAGGCGATTCTCGCCGGCGCGTCGGTACGCGGCGGCGGCGCCGATGCGCCCGCGCAGGAGCCGTCGCCATGAGCCGGCCTGACCCGGGCCGGAGGGCGGGGCCCACCCAGGTGCGAGGTTGGTACACATTTTGCTTAAAGTTCCTCGCGCAGACTGGCGCGGCCATCCGGGAACTCGGCATGACGAACGCGGCCAAGCTCAAGCCCATCAGGGATCGCTTGCTCGGCGACGGCGATGCCGAACGCGAGCAGGCGCTCGTACGGCTGGGTGTCTGCGGGGCGATCCTGATCTACCTGCTCGGCTACGCCCTGTTGGCGTTCGGGCGGCTCGAGCCCCTCGCCGGACCGTTGATCCTGCTGGCTTGCGTCCTCGGCATCGCCGTGGCGATGCTCGGCGACATCATGGCCCGCCCGGGCGTCCACGTCGCGCGGCGCGTGGTGGCCAATGTGGTCGACGTCGTCGCGGTGTCCGCGGGGCTGCTGATCGCCGGCGAAGTGACGAGCCCCGTCTACATCGCCTATCTCTGGGTCACGATCGGTAATGGGCTGCGCTACGGCCAACGCTACCTGTACAGCTCGATGGCGCTCTCGGTCGCCGGGTTCGGGGCCGTCATCACGACCACGCCGTACTGGCAGGCGAACCAGATCCTCGCCTGGGGGTTGATGCTCGGGCTGGTCGTGCTGCCGCTGTACTTCTCCAGCCTGCTCGCCAAGGTGCACCGGGCCCGGGCCGCGGCGGAAGCGGCGAATCGGGCGAAGAGCCACTTCCTCGCCAACATGAGCCACGAGATCCGCACGCCGATGAACGGCGTGCTGGGCATGACCGAGCTGTTGCGCGAGACGCAGCTCACGCCGTCGCAACGCCGTTTCACCGCGACGCTGCAGCGCTCGGCGCGCGCGCTCACGGAGCTGCTGGAGAACGTGCTCGACATCTCGCGCATCGAGGCGTCGAAGGTCGAGATCCAGCACGAGACCTTCGACCTCTACGCCCTCGTCAAGGACACGGCCGACATGCTGCGCCACGACGCCGAGCGCAAGGGCCTGCGCCTCGACGTCCGGATCGATCCGCGCGTGCCCTACCGGGTTGCAGGCGACGCGGTGCGGATCCGCCAGATCCTGATCAACCTGGCCAACAATGCCGTCAAGTTCACCGAGTCCGGCTCCGTCGAGATGCGGGTCGACCGGGCCGATGGCGGCGGGCCGGGGGGTGCGCGGGTCCGCATCGAGGTGGCGGACACGGGCATCGGGATGTCCGCCGAAGCGCGGGCACGGGTGTTCGACGTCTTCACCCAGGCCGACGGCTCGATCACGCGGCGCTACGGGGGGACGGGGCTCGGCACGGCGATCGCCAGGCAGCTTACCGAGCTGCTTGGCGGCCAGATCGACGTCGAGAGCGAGCCCGGCGCCGGCAGCACGTTTCGGATCACCCTGCCTCTCGAGGTCGTCGCCGACGACGCGGATGCCGACGACGAGGCCGGCAGCCTCGCGCGCGGCGGACGGGTCCTCGTGGTCACGCGCGACCAGGAGTTGGTCCAGACACTCGGCGCGTGGTGCCGCCTCTGGGCCCTGGAGTGCAGCGCGATCGACGACGCCCGGACCTGCGCCCGGCGCCTCGCCGATGCGGCGCCCGGGGTGCGCGGGGTGTTCGTCGATGCCGAGCGGCTCGAGGGCATCGATACGCTCCTCGAAGCGGCCGGCAACGCCAGTGAGCCCACGGGGATCGTTCTCATGCGGCGCTCCGGCGCCGAGACCAGCGTCGATCCCGCGCGGTTCACCGCCACCATCGACCTGCCGCCGGAGAAACCGCACGTCTTCAACGCGCTCTACGCCGTGCAGACCGAGCTGCCGGCCGACGACCGGGTGGTCGAGTTGGCCGCGCACCGGCGCACCGGGCGCGGCGCTGCCGCCGCGGCGCGCGTGCTGGTCGCCGACGACAGCGAGACCAACCAGGAAGTCATCCGGCTGATGCTCGAGAATGCCGGCCACCGCGTGCACACGGTGGCCGACGGCAACGAGGCCCTCGACGCCCTGGAACAGTGGGATTTCGACGTGGCGCTGATTGACCTCCACATGCCGCAGTGCAGCGGCACGGAGGTGGTGCAGACCTACCGATTCATGACGACGGGCGAGGGCGCGACGCCGATCGTGGTGCTCACCGCCAACGTGACCCGCGAGGGCATGCGCGAGGTCGAGGAGGCCGGAGCGGCCGCGTACCTGACCAAGCCCGTCGGCGCCAGCGCCCTCGCGGAGACGATTCAGCAGGTCATGCGGCGCGAGCCCGTATCGACGGTGGCCGGACACGGCGAGACGGCCGGCGTCGAAGCGGAGGCGTCCGATGACAGCAACGCCGAGCTCGTCTCGGAAAAGACCCTCCAGCGCCTGTCCGCGATGGCCCGGGAGCCGGGCTTCCTCGCCGAGCTGATCGACCGGTTCCTGCAGGACGCGGAAAGCCTGCTGGAACAGCTCGAGGAGGCCGAGGCCGCCGGCCGGCTCGATGATGTGCACTATCACAGCCATGCATTGCACGGGAGCGCCGCCAACCTGGGCGTGACGGCGCTGGCCGACGCGGCGTCGAGCCTGCGCTACGCCGATGCGGCCGACTTGAAGACGGGCACGGTCCGGTACCAGCTGGGCCAGATGCGGCGCCTGCTGGAGCGCACGCGACCCTCGCTGCTGCTGCACGGCAGCGGTTGCCTGCGGCGCTGACCGGCACCGCCGTCGGGCAGGGGGAGGGGCGGCGTGCAGCGCGCGGAATGCGCCGCGCCGCGCTGGGGGCAGGTACCGCTCGCCGGTCCCCGGCGAGCGGCTGCAGTCGCCCGGCCGCACTTGGGACGCCTGCGGCAGCGTGGCCGATGGCCTGTCGCCGGAGCCGTCGACGTGCGCGCCGCAGGCGTCGATCGTGGGTGGCGCACGGTGCATGCAGCGATATCGGCTACCGTCCACGCGCTTCCCCGAAGGAGACAGCCCGATGAACGCATCCTTCTCGAGCGTCGGTGAGCGCACCGATACCGGCCGTGCCCGGCGCCGCAACGAGGACAGCCTGCGGGTGAACGCGGAGGCCGGGCTGCTGGTGGTGGCCGACGGCATGGGCGGTCACCCGGCCGGGGACATTGCCAGCATGATGGCGGGCGAGGCCGTGGAACGAGCGCTCGTCGATGCCGGCTATACGCTCGCGGAGGCCTTGCGGGCCGCGCACCGCACGATCGTGGACGCGGGGCGCGAGGGCCATGGCGCGCCGGGCATGGGCACGACCTGCGTGGCCTGCCACCTGCACGGGCGACTGCTCGAGACCGCCTGGGTCGGCGACAGCCGCCTCTACCGCCTGCGCGGTGGCGAGCTCGAACAGCTGTCGCGCGACCACTCGTGGGTGCAGTCGATGGTCGACGCGGGCGAGATCGCGGCCGAGGCGGCCGCGCGTCATCCGGAGCGCCACGTGCTGGCGCGATGCCTCGGCAGCCCCGAGGGCGTCGAGGTCGAGGCCGAGACCGTCGCGGTCGAGCCCGGCGAGCGGCTGCTGCTGTGCACCGACGGCCTGAACGGCGAGATCGACGACGCGGCGATCGCGCGCATCCTGCGCGCGCGGACCGATGACCGGGAGGCCGCGCACGCCCTGGTCGAGGCCGCGCTGAAGGCCGGCGGCGGTGACAACGTCACCGTGGTCGTGGCCACGGTCTGATGCACGGCGACGCGCCGGGATCGGCTGCGCCCGCGGCGCGCGGTGCGACCACCGCGGGCAGCCAGCGCGTGGATCGCTGGCTCTGGGCGGCGCGGTTCTTCAAGACGCGCGGTGTCGCGCGCCGTGCCATCGAAGCCGGCAAGGTGCGGGTCAACGGCGCCCGGGCCAAGCCCGCGCGTACGATCGCGGCGGGCGACCGGGTCGAGGTGACCACTCCGGCCGCGGCGTTCGAGCTCGAGGTGCTGGCATTGAATGGCGAACGGCGGCCCGCGCCGGAGGCCCGCCGGCTGTACCGCGAGACGCAGGCGAGCCGGGCGGCGCGCGAGCGCGAGCGCGAGGCCGAGCGCGCGCGCCGTGGCGCGGTGGTGTTCGACCGCGAGCGCCCGGATCGCCGCGCGCGCCGCGCCTCGATCCGCTTGCGCAAGCGCCAGTCGGGTGATGACGACCCGCCCTGAGCGGCCACCGCCGGCCGGCGCTCGGTCGCATTGGGCCCGGTGGAGCGGCATGCTATGTTACGTGCCTCGTTCAGCGACCGGCAGCCGCCGATGAAGCGTATCACCGCGATCATCAAGCCCTACAAGCTCGACGACGTACGCGAGGCCCTGTCCGAGAGCGGCGTCAACGGCGTGACCGTCACCGAGGTGAAGGGCTTCGGTCGCCAGAAGGGCCATACCGAGCTCTACCGCGGGGCCGAGTATGTCATCGATTTCCTGCCGAAGATCCGCCTCGAGGTGGTGGTTGCCGACGACGTCGTCGACAGCGCCATCGAGGCCATCGCCCGGGCCGCCCGCACGGGCAAGATCGGCGACGGCAAGGTCTTCGTCGAGACGGTCGAGCGCGTGATCCGCATCCGCACCGGAGAGGAAGGCGATGCCGCACTCTGAGGCGCGCCCCACGGCCGAGGCGGCGCCCGCAGCGACCGTTGCGCCGGCCACCGGCCCCAGCCGCGAGCCCCGGGTCATCCCGCGCGACCAGCACAACGTCTCTCGCCGCGATATCGATCCCAACGCCCTCAAGGTCCTGTACCGCCTGAGCAAGGCGGGCTACCAGGCCCACCTCGTCGGCGGCGGCGTGCGCGATCTCCTGCTCGGGCGGCAGCCGAAGGACTTCGACGTCGCCACCGACGCGACGCCCGAGCAGGTGCGGGCGCTGTTCCGCAACTGCCGCCTGATCGGGCGCCGGTTCCGCCTGGCGCACGTCGTGTTCGGGCGCGAGGTGGTGGAGGTGGCGACGTTCCGCGCCGATCACGAGCGCACCGAGGCCGGCGAGGACGACGACCGCGTGGTCCACGACGACGGCCGGATCCTGCGCGACAACGTCTTCGGCGAGATCGACGACGACGCCTGCCGACGCGACTTCACCGTCAACGCCCTCTACTACGACATCTCGCGCTTCGCGGTCCTCGACTTCACGGGGGCCATGGAGGACATCGAGGCCCGGCGCCTGCGGCTGATCGGCGATCCGGCCACGCGCTACCGCGAGGACCCCGTGCGCATGCTGCGCGCCGCCCGGCTGGCCGCCAAGCTCGACTTCGAGCTGGACCCGCCCACGGCGGAGCCGATCGGGGAGCTGGGGCCGCTGCTGCGCGATATCCCCGAATCGCGCCTGTTCGACGAGGTGCTGAAGCTGTTCCAGACCGGCCATGCGCGGCGCAGCCTGGCCGTGCTGCGCCGCCACGACCTGCTGCAATACCTGTTCCCCGCGGCCGACACGATGCTCAAGCAGGGCGACGCCACCTTCGCCGCGCTGCTCGAGCGGGCGCTGGAGAATACCGACCGCCGCCTGGCCGAGGACAAGCCCGTGACCCCGGCGTTCATCTTCGCCGTCATGGTGTGGCCGGACGCCCTCGATCACGCCGCCACGTTCGCCGAGGCGGGTGACTCGCCGGTGATCTCGATGCAGCGGGCGGCGAGCTGCGCCGCGGACGAACAGCAGCAGTACACATCGCTGCCCAAGCGCTTCGCCGGTCCCATGCGCGAGATCTGGATCCTGCAGCCCAAGCTCGAGCGCTACCGCGGCAAGCGGGCACGACGGCTGCTGGAGCACCCGCGGCTGCGCGCGGCGTGGGACTTCCTGTGCCTGCGCCGCGACTCGGGCGAGGACCTCGGCGAGACCTGCGACTGGTGGCAGCGTGCGATGGACGCCGCACCCGGGGAATCCGCCGCTGACGCGGAGCAGGCGGCCGTGACCGACGGCGGCGCCGGGGGCCGCCGCAAGCGTCGCCGCCGCGGCGGGCGTCGCCGGCGCGGC
>CAZVFN010000066.1:0-15436 GCA_964626335.1 uncultured Ectothiorhodospiraceae bacterium | reverse complement strand
CCCGCGACTGCCAGCAGCACCAGGGCGAGCGGCGGCGCCGGGGCGTGCCAGGCGGCCGCCGGGCGGTCCGCCAGCGTGTGCAGCAGCCACCACAGCGGCTGCAGCGCGGCGCCCGCGAGCGTGAACAGCCACCCGGCGGCGCTCGGCCAGGCGGTGACCAGGGCCGTGCCCGCCAGCGTCGGCGGTACCACGGCGAGGCTCATCCAGGGGATGGCGATCAGGTTGGCCAGCGGCGCGACCAGCGAGGACTGGCCGAACAGCGCGAGCAGGATCGGCGTCAGCGCCAGCACGACACCGCCCTGCAACCCGAGCCAGTGGTACAGTCGAGCGCCGCCGGCTACCCGCCCGGTCACGAGCAGCAGGATGGCCGTGACGGCCGCGAACGAGAGCCAGAACGACGGCCCGAGCGGCGCCAGCGGGTCGAGCGCGAGCACGGCGATCGCGGCCACCGCCAGGCCCTCGCCGGCCCGCAACCGGCGGCGCAGCAGGATCGCCGCCAGCACGACGGTGAGCATGACGAGCGCGCGCAGCGTCGGCAGCGCGAAGCCGGCGAGCGCGGCGTAGGTACTGGCGGCGGCGAGCCCTGTCCAGGCCTGCACCATCGGCCGGGGGATGCGGCTCCGGCTCCACGGCAACGCCAGCCACAAACCCCCGCCGAGGCGAAAGCCGACCCAGGCTACCAGACCGATGTGCAGGCCCGAGATGGCCACCAGGTGCGTGGTGCCGGTGGCCCGCAGCATCGACCAGTCGGCGTCGGCGATGCGCTCGCGCTGGCCCAGGGCGAGCGCCAGCAGGATCCCGCCGGCGTCGCCCTCGGGGAGGCGTTCGAGCAACCGTGCCCGCAGGCGATGGCGCAGCGCGTCGAGCGACGCGCCGCCAGCCGGTGCCAGGCGCTCGGCCGCGCCCGGCGCACGCACGTAGCCGGTGGCACCGATGCCCTCGCGGAACAGCCAGCGGGCGTAATCGAAGGTGCCGGGATTGGCGAAGCCGCGGGGCGGATCCAGGCGCACCGCCAAGCGCCAGCGCTGGCCCGGCGCGAGCTGCGGGCGCTCGGGCCCGTACCAGGCGAGACGCACGGTGGTGGCGAGGTCGATCGGGCGGCCCCCGAGCGTGGCCCGCTCGACGTGCAGGCGGAAGCGCGTGCGCCGCCCGCGCTGACTCGGCAGATCCGTGACGCTGCCGACGACGACCAGGTCGGCCCCGGCGTGGGCGCTGTCGAGCCGGCCCGCGGCGCGCTCGTCGGCGGCCACGAGTGCCAGGGCGAGGCCCAGCCCCACGCCCGCCAGCGGCAGGCAACGGCGCAGTGCCAGCAACGCCCCGGCCGCCGCCGCGGGCACCAGGGCCCCGCCCACCGGGGGCAATTCGGCCATCCAGGCCAAGGGCAGCGTGCCGAGCAGCAGCCCGGCCGCGAATCCGATCATGCCCGTTCCCGCGTCCATGCGTTTCGTGGATAATGCCGCCGGCGCCCGCGCGCCGTCCATCACCGCCGGCAGCGACAATGCCGAAGAGATTCATCCGCCGTTACCTGCCGACCGCCCGCGAGCTGCGCACCTACTCGTCCGTGCGCTTCGCGCTCGGCGATCGCCTCCACGACCCCGACGTCTGGCACCTCAATCGGCGCTCGGCGTCCGGGGGCGTCGCCCTCGGCCTCTTCGCCGCCTGGATCCCGCTGCCGGTGCAGATGCTGCTCGCCGGGCTCGCGGCGCTGGTCCTGCGCGTCAACCTGCCGCTGTCGGTGATCGTGGTCTGGATCAGCAACCCGCTGACGATGGGCCCGATGTACTGGTTCGCCTGGCGGCTCGGGGTCTTCCTGCTGGACGTTCCACACGTGCCGGTGGCGTTCGAGCCGACCTTCACCTGGCTCACCGGCGAGCTCGCCAAGATCTGGCAGCCGCTGGGCCTCGGCTGCCTGATCCTCGGGAGCATCAGTGCCGGCGTCGGCTATGGGGTCGTGCGACTGGCCTGGCGCTACCACGTGATCCGCACGTTGCTGCAGCGTCGTCGCAAGCGGCGCGCGCGCGCAGCAACCCCGAATCCCGGCAAGACCGACGCCCCGTAGGCGGTCGCGGGCTTCGGGCGGGACTCACGCGGCCGGCGTGATCCGCCCCGCGGTGAGCGTCAGCACCCGGTCCATGCGTCCGGCCAGGTCGCGATCGTGGGTCGCGACGAGGAAGCTGGTGCCGGATTCGCGGTTGAGCTCGGCGATCAGGCCCCAGACCCGCTCGGCCGTGCGCTCGTCCAGGTTGCCGGTGGGCTCGTCCGCGAGCACGCATGCGGGACGGGTCACCAGGGCGCGCGCGACCGCGGCCCGCTGGCGCTCGCCGCCCGACATTTCGCCCGGCTTGTGCTGCAGGCGGTGATCGAGGCCGACGCGCTCGAGCACGTGCGCCGCCTCGCGGCGTGCCGCCGCGGCCGCCCGGCGTGCGACGATCAGTGGCAGGGCCACGTTCTCCAGGCAGGTCAGCTCGGGCAACAGGTGGTGGAACTGGTAGACGAAGCCGAGGGCCCGGTTGCGCAGCCGACCCCGGGCCGCCGGTCCCAGTGCCGACATGTCGCGCCCGTCGACGCTGACGCGCCCGCCCGTGGGCTCGTCGAGCCCGCCCAGCAGGTGCAGGAGCGTGCTCTTGCCCGAGCCCGACGCCCCGACGATGGCGACCTGCTCGCCCGGGGCGATCGCGACGTCGACGCCCTGCAGCACGTCGACGTCGAGGTCACCCTGGCGGAAGCGCTTGGCGAGGGCCTCGCAGCGGATCACGGACGCGTCGGCGTCACTCATAGCGCAGCGCCTCCGCCGGCTGGGTGCGCGACGCGCGGTGCGCCGGGTAGAGCGTCGCCAGCACGCTCAGCCCGATCGACAGCAGCGTGATGTTGACGACGTCGTCCACGTTCAGCTTCGCCGGCAGATCACTGATGTAGTAGACGTCCGCCGGCAGCAGATTGACCCCGAACAGGCTCTCCAGGGCGGGCATCAGTTCACCGATGTTGAGCGACAGCGCGATCCCCCCGCCCACGCCGAGCAGCGTGCCGACCAGGCCGATCACGCTGCCCTGAACGAGGAAGATCGCCATGACGCCCCGGGGCGTCACCCCGAGGGTGCGCAGGATGGCGATGTCGGACTGCTTGTCCTGCACGGTCATCACGAGCGTCGAGACGATGTTGAACGCGGCGACCGCGACGATGAGCGTGAGGATGACGAACATCACCGTCTTCTCGGTCTGCACGGCGCGGAAGAAGTTCGAGTGGCGCTGCGTCCAGTCGCGCACCCACAGATCGCGGCCGAAGCTCGCGGACAGGGCCTCGCTGACGGCGGGCGCGCGAAACATGTCCTCCAGACGCAGGCGGACGCCCGTCACGCCCTCGCCCTCGATGCGCATGAGCTTGCGGGCATCGGCCAGGTGGACGAAGGCCGTCGAGCGGTCGTAGTCGTACATCCCGATCTCGAACACGCCGGTGACGGTGAAGCGTTTGAGCCGCGGCAGCACACCAACCGGGGTCACGCTCGCCTCGGGCGTCACCAGCGTGATCCGGTCGTCGGGGCGCACACCCAGGTAGCGCGCGAGCTTGCTGCCGAGGACGATGCCGTACTCGCCCGCCTCGAGGTCGGCCAGCTTGCCCGTGCGCATGTTGGCCGCCACGTCGGAGACGCTCGGCTCCTGCCCGGGCAGCACGCCGCGCAGCATGGAGCCGGTGACCTGGTCGCCGCGGACCAGCATGACCTGGCCCTCGACGTAGGGGGCGGTGCCGACCACTTGCGGGTTCTCGGCGGCCTTCGCCGCGACCCGGTCCCAGTCGGTGACGGGGCCATCCAGGTGGGTCACCGTCGCGTGCGAGGCCACGCCGAGGATGCGCTCGCGCAGCTCGCGCTCGAAGCCGTTCATCACCGACAGCACCGTGATCAGCGCGGTCACGCCGATCACGATGCCGATGATCGACGTCAGCGAGATGAAGGAGATGAAATGATTGCGCCGCTTCGCAGCGGTATAGCGCAGGCCGAGCCAGACGGGGAGCGGGTGAAACATGGCGCGCGATTAGACCACAGGGCCGAGGGCGGTGTCTGCCTCGCTCGTCGTTGCCGGGCGGTGCGACTGGGCCATGCGGGCCACGAGGGACGCGCGCGAGGAATCGCGCATCACGCAGCGTCGTGGCGGGCGCAGAGGAGGGCAGAACGGTCGCGGGCGATCGAGGTGGCCCGGATGGAGGCGAAACCGGCATCCGGGAGAGGTTGCACGCGACGGGGCACCGGTCTCCTCCACGCGGCAAGCGCCACCCGATGGTGCTCCCCTTGCCGATGCGTTCGCGAGTCGACCCGGCATACCTCCGCCCAGCCGACATCATTCATCCGCGTTCCTCTGCACACGCCGCGATTCTGCGGGATGCCTGTACCGCGCTCGGCGTACCCGCGCGGACCCGGCGCCTCGGCGAGCCCCCTCGGACCGGCGCACCGGGATTCCCCCGGTCGCTGTGAACGAGGCGTGTCCGGGTGGTACGATCAAGTGATCGCGGTCAGACCGCGCCCGCTTGTCGATCGATCATGCTGATGCGCTTTCTCCCCGGCCTGCTCCTGCTGCTGCTCGCTTCGCCCGCGGCCCTTGCAGAGAAGGAGGCCACGCCCGCGGACATCGATCCGTCGAAGGTCGTCGAGCGCGTGCCGGGCATGCCGGAGCGCGGCACCGCGATGTCCACCGTGCGCGAGCGCCTGGGCGATCCCCGGCGCAGGGTCGCCGCCGTCGGCGAGCCGCCGATCACGCGCTGGGTGTACGAGCGCTTCACGGTCTATTTCGAGCACGATCGCGTCATCCACGCCGTCAAGAGGCGCGATCGCTGACCAGCAGCCCGCCCGAGCAATCGCGGGCCGCCACGCGCGCAACACAGGCGGCGCCCTGGCCGATCGCTCGGCTCACATGGATCCCGCCATGCCCGTTTCGCCCTCGACAGCGTCGCCCGGCCCGGCCACGCACTTGCCACGGCCCGGGCTTCTCCTTCGCACGTCCGGCCTGCCGTCATGAGCGCCCGGAGCCTGCCCGCGGAATGGGCGCCCCAGGGCGCCGTCATGATCATCTGGCCGCACGACCGAAGCGACTGGGCCGGCTCGATCGAGCGCGCCGAGGCGGCGTTCGCCGCCTTCGGCGCGGCCGTCACGCGCTTCGAGTGGCTCGTCGTCATCTGCCGCGACCGATCCGTGCGCGAGCGGGCCCTGGAGCGCCTCGCGGGGGCCGGCTGCAATCGCGCCGCCCTGGCCACCGTGCGGGTCGACTCGGACGACACCTGGGCACGCGATATCGCGCCGATTCCCGTCTTCGACGGCGATCTGCCGCTGCTGGTGCACTGTCGCTTCAACGGCTGGGGTGGGCGCTTCGAGCACGCCCGCGACCGCGTCTTCGGCCGTGACCTGGTCGACAGCCCGGGCTTCGCCACGCTCGGCTACGAGGTCGCGCCCATCACGCTCGAGGGCGGCGGGCTCGAGTCCGACGGCGCGGGCACGCTGCTGGTCAACCGCCCGAGCGTGCTCGCCCCGAACCGCAATCCCGACCTCGAGCGCGACGGCGCCGAGGCCCTGTTCGCGCGCTACTTCGGCATCGAGCGAACACTGTGGCTCGACGTGCCCGCCCTGCCGGGCGATCACACCGACGGGCACATCGACACGCTCGCGCGCTTCTGCGACGCGGCCACGATCGCGCACACGGCCCCGGGCGAGGGCCCCGATGCGGCGGCCGCGACGCACGCGGCGCTGTCGGAGCAGCTCGCCGCCCTGCGTACCGGCGACGGCGCCGCCTACACGCTGATCCCGCTGCCGGCACCGCAACCCATCGCCGGTGACGACGGCTCGCCGCTGCCCGCGAGCTATGCCAATTTCCTGCTGGTCAACGGCGCGGTGCTCGTGCCGGCGTTCGCCGACCCGGCGGACGCGACCGCCGTCGAGCGCCTGCAGGCGGCGTTCCCCGAGCGCACGGTGGTGCCGGTGCCGGCGCGCACCTTCCTCGAGCAGGGCGGCGCGCTGCACTGCCTGACCATGTCGCTGCCCGAGGGCGTCTTCGAGGACCTCGCGCTCAGCTGAGGCGCGCGTCATGCGCATCGCCCTCGTCCAGCATGCCTGCCCCGACGACCCGGGCGAGTGCCTCGAGCGCGTGCGTGCGGGCATCGCGGCGGCCGCGGGCGACGGTGCCGAGCTCGTGCTGTTGCAGGAGCTCCACAACGGGCCGTATTTCTGCGTGCGCGAGGAGGTCCGCGCCTTCGACCGGGCCGAGCCGGTGCCCGGCCCGACCACCGGGGCGCTTGGCGGCTGGGCCGCCGAGCACGGCGTCGTGGTCGTGGGCTCGGTGTTCGAACGCCGCGCGGCGGGCATCTACCACAACACGGCCGTTGTGCTGGAGCGCGACGGCCGGCTCGCCGGCCGCTACCGCAAGGCGCACATCCCGGACGACCCCGGGTATTCCGAGAAATTCTATTTCACGCCCGGTGATACCGGTTTTGAACCGATCGATACCAGCGTTGGCCGTCTGGGCCTGCTGGTGTGCTGGGATCAGTGGTTCCCCGAGGCCGCACGGCTGCTGGCGCTGGCCGGCGCGGAGATCCTGCTGTATCCGACCGCGATCGGGTTCGATCCCGCGGATGACGCGAGCGAGCAGGCCCGCCAGCTCGACGCGTGGATCACGGTCCAGCGCGGCCACGCGATCGCCAACGGCCTGCCGCTGGCCGCCTGCAACCGGGTCGGCGAGGAGTACGGCAACCACTTCTGGGGCCACAGCTTCGTCTGCGGCCCGCAGGGCGAGATGCTCGCGCGCGCGGGCGACCGACCCGGCGTCCTGCACGCGAGCCCGGATCCCGGGCGCAGCGAAGTGATCCGGCGCATCTGGCCGTTCCTGCGCGATCGCCGCATCGACGCCTACGGCGATCTCCTGCGGCGGTTCCGGGACTGATCGAAACGCCGACGCGCGGGTGCTCGGCATGCCTGGCCCGACCCGGCCTGGCGGAGCGGGCCTGCCCGCGAGCGCCATGCCAGCAGCAACACCGTCCGATGCCCGGGGCGATCCTTCCGCGCTCGCGAAATGCCGCAGGGCGACCCGAAGGCCGCCCCGTGGCTGAGCGTCGCCGGAGAGCGCCGGCGACTCGGGGGCCGGCTCAGGCCGCCGACGGCTCGCAGGTCTGGGGATCGTCGTTGACGACCAGACCGGATCCTTCGTCTCCGCAGCCTTCCGCGGGTACCGTCGCTCGCGAGCCGTTCGGGTGTACCCCCCGGACCGTGAGGCAGGCACTCCACCCGAGCGCCACGGGTCGGCCCAGCGGGACACGGTCGCAGCATGCCGTGCGTGCGAGCCAGCGCGGCATGGCCCCGCGGCCCGGGCATGGCATTGCCCCAAGGGCGCGAGGCCTGCGATCGGGTGCACGATATGGGATAATGCAAGGCTTTTAGTCGGAGCCCTGCCGCCTCGTGAGTACAGCCTTGACCGCTGCGCCCGCCGAATCGCTCCCCGCGACCATGGTCCTGCCCAGGGCCCCCAAACGGACCCGCGACTGGGGCTCCGCGCACGGGGCCGCGCCCGCGCTCGCCGTGGCCGAGGCCGCGCGGCGCCACGGCGAGCTCGTGCTCGCGGTCACCGCGAGCGTGCAGGAGGCCGCGGCGCTCGAGACCGATCTCGGCTTCTTCCTGGGCGACGACCGGCCGGTCCACCACTTCCCGGACTGGGAGACGCTGCCCTACGACCTGTTCTCGCCGCACCAGGACATCGTCTCCCAGCGCCTGCGCACCCTCGACTGGCTCCCGCGGGCGCGCGACGGCGTGCTCGTGGTGCCGATCGCCACCCTGCTGCAGCGCGTGGTGCCGCCCGACTACCTCGCCGGGCACGTGCTCGATCTCGACAGCGGCGACCGCCCCGGCATCGAGGGGCTGCGCGAGCGCCTCGCGCGCGGCGGCTACCGCCACGTCAGCCAGGTGCGCGAGCACGGCGAGTACGCCGTGCGCGGGGCGCTGGTCGACCTGTTCCCGATGGGCCGGGAGCAGCCGTTGCGGGTCGACTTCTTCGACGACGAGATCGAGACGATCCGCACGTTCGACCCGGAGACCCAGCTCAGCCGCGAGCACGTCGACGGCGTGCACATGCTGCCGGCGCGCGAGTTCCCGCTGACCGAGGCCGGCATCGCTCACTTCCGGCGCCGCTTCCGCGAGCAGTTCGAGGCCGAGTCGCGCAACAGCCCCGTCTACCGGGATGTCAGCAACGGCATCGCGCCCGCGGGCATCGAGTACTACCTGCCGCTGTTCTTCGACGAGCTGGCGACCCTGTTCGACTACCTGCCGGATGCCACGCGGCCGTTCCTGATGGACGGCTGCATGGATGCCGCACAGCAGTTCCACGACCAGGTCGCGCAGCGCTACGAGGAACGCCGCCACGACCTCGAGCGCCCGATCCTGGCGCCCGGCCAGCTCTACCTCGAGCCGGCCGAGCTCGCCGAGCGCCTCGACGCCGCGCCCACGGTGCGCATCCACGCTTACGCACAGTCCGGGGAGGCGAGCTGGAACCTGCCCACCGCCCTGCCGCCGCGCCTGCCGATGCAGCCGCGGGCCGAGAACCCGCTCGCCGAGCTCGACCGCTACCTCGAGAACCACAGCGGGCGCGTGCTGTTCACGGCCGAGTCGCGCGGGCGCCGCGAGTCGCTGTTCGAGACCCTGTGGCACCATGGTCTCCAGTGCGAGCACGTCGACGGCTGGACGCAGTTCCTCTCGGGCGAAGCCCGCCACGCGATCACGGCAACGCCCCTGTCCGCCGGCCTCGCCGTCGAGCCCGACGGCCCCGTGGTCATCACCGAGCAGCAGCTGCTCGGCGAGCGCGCGCGCCAGGAGCGCCGCCGGCGCCGCCCGACCCGCGACGCCGACACCGTCGTGTCGAGCCTGGCCGAGCTCGACATCGGCTCGCCCGTGGTCCACGTCGATCACGGCGTCGGCCGCTACCGCGGCCTGACCACGCTGTCGGTCGGTCCGGTCGAGCAGGAATTCCTGACGCTCGAGTACGCCGGCAACGACAAGCTCTACGTCCCGGTCTCCGCGCTGCACCTGATCAGCCGCTACACCGGCGCCGACCCGGCGCAGGCGCCGCAGCACCGCCTCGGTGGCGAGCAGTGGCAGAAGGCCCGGCGCCGGGCGGCGCAGAAGGCCTACGACGCCGCGGCCGAGCTGCTCGACGTCCAGGCCCGGCGTGCCGCGCGCAAGGGCCACGCCTTCCAGGTCGATACCGACGACTACGCACGCTTCGCCGCGGACTTCCCGTTCGAGGAGACGCCCGACCAACAGCAGGCGATCGAGGCGGTGCTCGCCGACCTGCGCGCCGACCAGCCCATGGATCGGGTGGTCTGTGGCGACGTCGGCTTCGGCAAGACCGAAGTCGCGATGCGGGCCGCCTTCGCGGCCATCGACGACAACCAGCAGGTCGCCATCCTCGTGCCGACCACGCTGCTCGCGCAGCAGCACGAGCAGAACTTCCGCGACCGCTTCGCCGACTGGCCCGTGCGCATCGAGGCGCTGTCGCGCCTGCGCTCGAGCGCCGAGCAGAAGCAGGTGCTCGCCGACGCAAGGGCCGGCAAGGTCGATATCCTGATCGGCACGCACCGCCTGCTGCAGAAGGACGTCGACTTCGGCCGCCTGGGCCTGGTGATCGTCGACGAGGAGCACCGCTTCGGCGTGCGCGACAAGGAGCGCCTCAAGCGCCTGCGCGCCGAGGTCGACCTGCTGACGCTGACCGCGACCCCGATCCCGCGCACGCTGAACATGAGCCTCGCCGGGCTGCGCGATCTGTCGATCATCGCCACCCCGCCGGCGCACCGCCACGCGATCAAGACGCTGGTGAACGAGTGGGACGACACGATCGTGCGCGAGGCCTGCGAGCGCGAGCTCGCCCGCGGCGGCCAGGTCTACTTCATCCACAACGAGGTCCGCTCGATCGATCGCATCGGGCGGCTGGTCGCCGACCTCGTGCCGAGCGCGAGCGTGCGCGTGGCGCACGGCCAGACGCGCGAGCAGGAGCTCGAGTCGGTCATGCTCGACTTCTACCACCAGCGCTTCAACATCCTGGTGTGCACGACCATCATCGAGTCCGGGATCGACGTGCCGACCGCGAACACGATCGTCATCAACCGTGCCGATCGCATGGGCATGGCGCAGCTTCACCAGCTGCGCGGGCGCGTGGGGCGCTCGCACCATCGCGCCTACGCCTACCTCATTGCGCCGCCGAAGAGCCAGATGACGGCCGACGCGGAAAAGCGCCTCGAGGCAGTCGAGTCGCTGGAAGACCTGGGCGTCGGGTTCACGCTCGCCTCGCACGACCTCGAGATCCGCGGCGCCGGCGAGTTGCTCGGCGAGGGCCAGAGCGGCCAGATCCACGAGGTCGGGTTCTCGCTCTACAGCGATCTGCTGGACCGCGCCGTGGAGGCGTTGAAGAACGGCGAGACGCCGGATCCGGACGCCGCACCGTACAGCGTTGCCGAGGTGAACCTGCGCGTGCCCGCCCTGCTGCCGGGCGATTACGTGCCCGACGTGCACGAGCGCCTGATCCTGTACAAGCGCATCGCCGGGGCGGAATCGCGCGAGGCGCTGGAGGAGCTGCGCGTCGAGATCGTCGATCGCTTCGGCCCCCTGCCCGACGCCGCGCGCAACCTGTTCCGGCTCACCGAGGTCCGCCGCGCCTGCGATGCCCTCGACATCGCGCGCCTCGACGCGGATGCCGAGGGCGGGCGCCTCGCCTTCCGTGATCGGCCGGGGATCGACATGGGCGGGCTCATCGATATCGTGCAGGGGAGACCGGACGTGTACCGTTTCGACGGGGGCAGCGGCCTGCGCTTCCGGATCGCGCTGCCCGACGCGGGCGAGCGCATCGACTTCGCCGCCGACCTGGTTGCTCGCCTGCGCGGCGCCGACGGCGCGGACCACACCAGCCAGTAACGAGAGCCACCATGCGTCTGCACCCGTTCGCCCTGCTCTGCGTGCTCCTCGGCCTCGCCCCGGTCGCGGCGGCCCAGGACCGCTACGATGTCGAGGTGATCGTCTTCGAGCACGCGGACGCGGGCGATGCCGCCGACGAGCACTGGCGCGCGGCGATCATGGCGCCGCAGTTCGAGCGTGCCGGGTCGCTCGAGCAGCCGGGTGCGGGCGGCGGTCTGCCCGAGGCGTTCGAGCCCCTGCGCACGGGCGAGGGCCAGCTCGCCGGCGCACTGCGCAAGCTGGAAGAGTCGCAACGCCATCGCGTGCTGCGCCACCTGCGCTGGCGCCAGCCGGCGCTGGCACCGGGCGAATCCGTCCCGGTGCGCGTGCGCGCCGGCGCGGCCGTGCCCATCACCACGCCGGTCGGCATCCTCCAGCGCCCGGTGCCGTCGCGGGGCAACCGCCGGGCCACCAAGGAGAGCGCCGAAGGCGAGGGTGAATCGGGCGACGGCACGGGCGAGACCGAGTCGAGCGCGGTTGACGCCCCGGGCGAGCCGGACAGCGTGAACGGGTCAAGGATCACGGGCGATGCGGACGGTATTGACGGATCGCAGCAGCGCAGCGAGGACTATGCCAACCTCGGCCGCTACGGCCCGCGCGAGCGCACGGTCGCCGTCCACCCGCTGGACGGCACCATCGAGCTGGTCGTCAGCCGCTACCTGCACATCCACGTCGACCTCTACCGCACGCTGCCCGTCGCATGGCAGGGCACCATCGCCGGTGCGTCCGGAGCGGGCGCGGGGCACGCGGCGGACACCGGTACAGCGGAGGCGGACGCGCCGGGGCCCGACCCCAGCGACGCCGGCACGACGGCGGCGGCCGACGCGGATTCGCGCTATGCGCGAGTCGCACGCGGGCCCGACGGGCGGAGCATGCTGTCCTTCCCGTTCCACCAGAGCCGCCGGATGCGCAGCGGCAAACTGCACTACATCGACCACCCGCGCCTCGGGGTGCTCGTGCTGGTCACACCGCACGAGCCGGACGAGAAGGCGGCTGACGAAGGCTAATCGCCGGCCCCGTCGGCCTGGCCCCGGGCCCGCTCGCGCAGATCGTCGATCTGCTCCCGGGCCCGGTCGAGATCCGAGCGCACCGCGTCGAGCTCGCGCTCCAGCTCGCGACGCCGCCGGCGCTCCTGCTCCAGCGCCGCCCGCTCGCTCTCGATCGCCGCGCGCAGCCGCTCGATCCGTTGCGCGCGCTCGGCGTCATCGCCACCCCCGCGATCGCCGGCGACCGCCGCTGCCGCAGCCAGCGCCAGGGCCAGCAGCCCGGCGACGAGCGCGTGCCCGAGCGGGCCCTGGGCGCGCATCACGGCGCCCGGTCCTCGGCCTCGGTGATCAGACCCTCCAGGGCGCGGCGCACGCTGGCCTCGCGCACGGCCTCGCGATCACCGGGGAAGTGCGCGGCCTGGGCTTCCGGGGCTGCGCCGCGGCGCGCCCACGCGATCCACACCGTGCCGACCGGCCGCGTCGGCGTGCCGCCTTCGGGGCCGGCGACGCCACTGACGGCGACCGCGACATCGGCACTGCTGTGCGTCAGTGCGCCCGTCGCCATCGCCTCGACCGTCGCCGCGCTCACCGCCCCGTGGTGGTGAATCGTCTCCTCGGGCACGCCGAGCTGCGTGTGCTTGGCCGCGTTGCTGTAGGTCACGAACCCCTGGTCGAACCAGGCCGAGGAGCCGGCGATGCGCGTGATCGCCTCGGCGATCCCGCCACCGGTACAGGATTCGGCGGTCGCCGCCTTCCAGCCGCGTGCCACCAGCACCGCACCGAGGCGGGCCGCCAGATCGTCGCTCGATTCTTCGCTTGCCGCTGCCGTCATGGCACCTCCACAGGACGCTTCGTATGGATAGTGCCGTCGCGGTGGCCCCGTCGGCAAGCCGCTCGAGCCGGCGCGCGCCGCGCCGGCTAAAACCGGATTATTCTATAATATGAATCAGCAATTTGCTTCTGTTTCTTCATAAAGCGGATGAACCAATCGCGGCGGTCCTCGCGCACGTTTTCCAAGCCACCGCGTGGCCAGTAGACTTCGCCCGATGAATGACGCCGCGACCGCCGCCCAGCCCCCGCACACGCCCATGATGCGCCAGTACCTGGCGATCAAGGCGGACCACCCGGACACCCTCGTGTTCTACCGCATGGGGGATTTCTACGAGTTGTTCTACGACGATGCCCGGCGCTGCGCGCGCCTGCTCGACATCACGCTCACCAGACGGGGGCAGTCGGCCGGCGAGGACATCCCGATGGCCGGCGTGCCGGTGCACGCGGTGGAGAACTACCTGGCGCGGCTCGTGCGCCAGGGCGAATCCGTCGTCATCTGCGAGCAGATCGGCGATCCCGCGACCAGCAAGGGGCCGGTCGAGCGCCAGGTGACCCGGATCATCACCCCCGGGACGCTGACCGACGATGCCCTGCTGCCCGAGCGCGCCGACAACCTGCTGGTCGCGGTGGAGCAGCGCGGCCAGCGCTTCGCCGTCGCCAGCGTCAATCTCAGCGCCGGCGATTTCACCGTCTGCGAGTTCGACGGCGAGGAGGCGCTCGACGCCGAGCTCGGCCGCCTCGGGCCCGCCGAGCTGCTGGTCAACGAGGAAGCGCCCGTCGCCGCCCGCCTGCTCGAGCGCGCCGGGGCACGGCGCCGCCCGCCGTGGCACTTCGATCCCGGTTCCGCGCGCGAGGCGCTCATCCGCCAGTTCGGCGTGCAGGACCTGGCCGGCTTCGGCTGCGAAGCGCTGCCGCTCGCCATCGCCGCCGCCGGCTGCGCGCTCGAATACGTACGCGCAACCCAGCGCACGGCCCTGCCCCACCTGCGCGGCCTGCGCACCGAGCACCGCGATGAGGCCGTGATCCTGGACGCGGCAAGCCGCCGCAACCTCGAGATCGAGCGCGGCATCGACGGGCGCAGCGAGCGCACGCTCGCGGCCGTGGTCGACAGCGCGGTGACCGCCATGGGCAGCCGCCTGCTGCGGCGCTGGCTGAATCGTCCGCTGCGCGATCGCGCGACCGTCGCCGCGCGCCATGCGGCCGTCGCGGCCGCCATCGAGGCGCGCGCGGTGGACGACCTGCGCGAACGCCTCGCCGGCATCGGCGATGTCGAGCGCATCCTCGCGCGCGTCGCACTGCGCTCGGCCCGCCCGCGCGACCTCGCCGCCCTGCGCAGCGCCCTCGCCCGCCTGCCCGATCTCGTTCCGGCGGTGCGGGCCATCGGCAGCGACCGCTGCGACACGCTGAGCACCGCGCTGGAGGGCCACGACGCGACCCATGACCTGCTCGACCACGCGGTGGTCAGCGAGCCGCCGGCCGTGCTGCGCGACGGCGGTGTGATCGCGGCGGGCTACGACGAGACCTTCGACGAGCTGCGCGGGCTGGCCGAGCATGCCGACGACTACCTGCGCGACCTGGAAAGCCGCGAACGCGAGCGCACCGGGATCGGCGCGCTCAAGGTGGCCTACAACCGCGTCCACGGCTACTACATCGAGGTCGGGCGCGCCCACGCCGATAACCTGCCGGCGGAATACGCGCGCCGGCAGACGCTGAAGCAGGTGGAGCGCTACATCACGCCCGAGCTCAAGACGTTCGAGGAACGCGTGCTGTCGTCGCGCGAGCGCGCCCTGGCGCGCGAGAAGGCGCTCTACGACGGCCTGCTCGACACGCTCATGGCCGGCCTCGAGGCGCTGCGCGAGCTCGCGGTTGCGCTCGCCGAGCTCGACACCCTCGCCGCGCTGGCCGAGCGCGCCGCGACCCTCGACTGGGTGCGCCCGGTGCTCGACGAGCAACCGGGCCTCGCGATCGAGGCCGGGCGCCACCCGGTCGTCGAGGCCACGATCGACGCGCCGTTCACGGCGAACGACACGGCATTCGACGAGGAGCGCCGCATGCTGCTCATCACCGGCCCCAACATGGGCGGCAAGTCCACCTACATGCGCCAGACCGCGCTGATCGCCCTGCTGGCGCGTGCCGGCAGCTTCGTGCCGGCGCGCTCGGCCCGGGTCGGCCCGATCGACCGCATCTTCACCCGGGTGGGCGCGGCCGACGACCTGGCGAGCGGGCGCTCGACCTTCATGGTGGAGATGACCGAGACCGCCAACATCCTGCACAACGCGAGCGCGCACTCGCTGGTGCTGGTCGACGAGATCGGCCGGGGCACCTCCACCTTCGACGGTCTCGCCCTCGCCTGGGCGGTGGCCGAGGACCTGGCATCGAGGATCGGCGCCTTCACCCTGTTCGCGACGCACTACTTCGAGCTGACGACGCTGCCCGAGCGCCACCCGGGCATCGTCAACGTCCACCTGGAGGCCGTCGAGCACGGCGAGCGCATCGTGTTCCTGCATCGCGTGGCCGCGGGGCCCGCGAGCCAGAGTTACGGCCTCCAGGTGGCCCAGCTCGCCGGCGTGCCGCGCGCCGTCGTGCGGCGGGCGCGTCGGCGCCTCGAGGCACTCGAGCGGGGCTGAGAGAGAGTCAGAAAGGCATGATCGAG
>CAZVFN010000065.1:0-15516 GCA_964626335.1 uncultured Ectothiorhodospiraceae bacterium | reverse complement strand
CGTGGCCGCGTAGCAACCATTCCTAGGCAAGGATCCGGCGCCCGGGTCGCGGGACGGGCCATCGCCGCGCTTCCGCGAGCGCCAACCCGTTTGCGCCGGCCCCGAGGGCCGCGGCGACCAGCGGAGGCTTCGCAGCCGGCCTGCTGCATCCGCTCACGGGCTTCGGTCACCTCCTGGTCCTGCTCGCGGTCGGGTTGCTCGCCGGCCGCACGGGCGGACGCGCCGCCTGGGCCCTGCCCAGCGCTTTCCTTGTAACGATGGCGGTCACTGCCGCGCTCACGGCACCGGGGGCAGCCGTCGGCTGGGCCGAGTACGGGGTCTGGGCCTCGCTGCTGGCCGCCGGCGCCGCTGTTGCCTTCGGCATCCGCGGGCCGGTTCTCGTCAGCATTGGCGTCGTCGCCGCATTCGCGGCATTCCACGGCGTGCTGCACGGCGCCGAGGCGGCGGCCGGCGCACGGGCCGAGTTCCTCGGCGGGATGTGGGTCGCCGCCGCCGGGCTGCACGCGGTGGGCGCCGTCATGGCCAGGGCCGCGGCCCTGGCCGGCGGGGCCCGGAAGCCGATCGGCCCATGCTGAGATCCGGGCGCGAGCGGCCACCGTCACGGGCACTTCGGCCCGGGCAACAACGGCCAGACCGAGGCCCCCGGCCATCCCGCGGCCGGGGGGGCATGGCGGCGCATTATGGCTGCGTCGGCGTGCGCGCTATGCTGGGCGAGGTCCCGGCCGCAACGGCCGCATTCCGGGGTTGGCGCGCGATGGCTACACGCAAGGAAGACGACGACGCCCACGCAGATCCCACCGAATCGCTCGGCCTGATCGCCGACACCACGGCGGGGCCGGGATCACGGGACCTCGAGAAGTCCATCGGTGCGGAGATTCGGCGCCACCGCCACCGTGCCGACATCACCCTGATGGCCCTGGCCCGCCAGGCCGGGGTCTCTCAGGGGATGATGTCGAAGATCGAGAACGGCCAGACCTCGCCCTCGCTGTCGACGCTCGCCGCCCTCGCCGACGCACTCTCGATTCCGCTGTCCGCATTATTCACGCCGCTCGAGCATAGCCGCGATGCATCGTTCGTTCCGGCGGGCAAGGGTCTACAGATCGACCGGCGCGGCACGAAGGCCGGCCACGTCTACCGCCTGCTCGGCCACGGTGTCCGCGGGCCCGTGGGCGTCGAGCCCTACCTGATCACCCTTCACGAGGACTCGGAACCGTTCGGCGATTTCCTGCACGAGGGAGTCGAGTTCATCCACATGCTCGAGGGCGAGCTGGTCTACCGCCACGGGGAGCGGCGCTTCCGGATGGGCCCGGGTGACTCGCTGTTTTTCGATGCGATCGCCCCGCACGGCCCCATCGAGCTCACGCGGCTGCCCTGTCGCTACCTGACCGTGATCTCCTATCCCCGCAGCGATGGGGGCGGTATCCAGTAGCGATTATCCTTGCGAAACAATTATTCCCTCAAGTAAAATCTCGCCCTGGTGATCGTGCGCGCGATCACCGGAGGTCCCGAAAGGAGCGAAGCCCATGTGCGGAATCGTCGGACTGTACCTGAAGAACCCGGAGCTGCACGGCAAGCTCGGGCACCTGTTCTCGCCCATGCTCATCGAGATGACCGACCGCGGCCCGGACAGCGCAGGCCTCGCGGTCTACCACGAGGACGAGGGCGTCACGAGCAAGGTGACGGTCTACAACCGGGATCCCCACTTCGACTGGGATGGCATCGCCGAGGAGGCCGAGAAAGACCTGGGCATCCGGGTCGCGGTCCGCCGCAAGTCGACCCACGCGATCCTTGCCACCGGTGGCGACGCGGGCGACCTGCGCGGTTGGCTCGAGCGCAATCATCCCGAAGTGCTGATCACCAGCTCCGGGCACACCATCGAGGTCTACAAGGAAATCGGCCTGCCCGCGAGCGTGCTGGAGCGCTTCGACGCCGAGCACATGGGCGGCACCCACGCGCTCGGTCACACGCGCATGGCCACGGAGAGCGCCGTGACCACCGAGGGCGCGCACCCGTTCAACACCGGCGACGACCTGTGCCTGGTGCACAACGGCTCGCTGTCGAACCACCACCGCCTGCGCGAGTGGCTGCACCGCAACGCCGGCATCACGTTCCAGACCGATAACGACAGCGAGGTCGCGGCGGCCTATCTGACCTATCGGATGCACGAGGGCGCCAGCCTGTCGCAGGCGCTCGAGGCGGCGCTGCACGATCTCGACGGCTTCTACACCTTCGCCATCGGCACCCAGGACGGCTTCTCCGTGCTGCGCGACCCGATCGCCTGCAAGCACGCCATCATGGCCGAGACCGACGACTGGGTCGCGATGGCCACCGAGTACCGTGCCCTCGCCCGCCTGCCGGGGGTGAACACTGCGACTGTCTGGGAGCCGAAGCCGGCGACCGTCTACAGCTGGGGCAGGGCCTGACATGCAAAGCATCGAAATCGACGAGATCGGCGTGCGCGCGACCAACGAGCGCCTGCACGCGAATGCCGCGGCCGATGGCGACGGCGCGTGGGAACTGCTCAACCCGATGGGCCGCCACTCGATCGCGGTAGGCCTCGACCTGCCGCTGGACGTCACCGTGCGCGGCCACGGCGGTTACTACTGCGCGGGCATGAACAAGCAGGCCAGCGTGACGATCGAAGGCAACGCGGGCGTCGGCGTGGCCGAGAACATCATGTCCGGGCGCGTCCACGTGACCGGCTACGCCAGCCAGTCGGCCGGCGCCACGGGCCATGGCGGCCTGGTCGTCATCGACGGCGACGCCAGTGCCCGGTGCGGCGTCTCGATGAAGGGCGTCGACATCGTCGTCGGCGGCTCCGTCGGGCACATGTCCGCCTTCATGGCGCAGTCGGGCCACATGGTCGTCTGCGGCGACGCGGGCTCGGCTTTCGGCGACTCCATCTACGAAGCCAAGCTCTACGTCCAGGGCAGCGTCGAGAGCCTCGGTGCCGACTGCGTCGAAAAGGAGATGACGGAGGCGCACATCCAGACCCTGCGCGGATTGCTCCAACAGGCCGGCATGGATGCCGACCCCCATTCCTTCCGCCGCTACGGCTCGGCCCGGCAGCTGTACAACTTCAAGATCGCCAACATCGGCTATTACTGAGGGGCTTTCCCGATGGATGAATCTGTGGACGAACGCAAGGTCCGCGAATCCGCGACCTTCCCCCCGCGCGTCATCGCCGAGATCCAGAGAGCCGCGTCGGAGGGCCTTTACTACATCCGCGGCTCGGGCGCCAAGCGCACGGTCCCGACGTTCGACGACCTGGTGTTCCTGGGCGCATCGATGTCGCGCTATCCGCTCGAGGGCTACCGCGAGCGCTGCGACACCGACGTGACCATCGGCGCGCGCTACGCGAAGAAGCCGCTCGAGCTCGACATCCCGATCACGATCGCGGGCATGAGCTTCGGCGCGCTGGGTGCCAACGCCAAGCAGGCGCTCGGCCATGCGGCCAGCGAGATGGGCACGAGCACGACCACGGGTGATGGCGGCATGACGCCCGAGGAACGCGAATCCTCGTCGAAGCTCGTCTACCAGTACCTGCCGTCGCGCTACGGCATGGAGCCCGACCAGCTGCGCAAGGCCGACGCGATCGAGGTGGTCGTCGGCCAGGGCGCGAAGCCGGGCGGGGGCGGCATGCTGCTCGGCCAGAAGATCACCGACCGCGTCGCGCAGATGCGCACGTTGCCCAAGGGCATTGACCAGCGCAGCGCCTGCCGCCATCCCGACTGGACCGGACCGGACGATCTCGAGATCAAGATCCAGGAGCTGCGCGAGATCACCGACTGGGAGAAGCCGATCTACATCAAGGTCGGCGCGACCCGCACCAAGTTCGACACCATGCTCGCGGTCAAGGCGGGCGCCGACGCGATCGTCGTCGACGGCATGCAGGGCGGCACCGCCGCGACCCAGACGGTGTTCATCGAGGACGTCGGCATCCCGACCATGCCGGCCGTGCGCCAGGCCGTGGACGCGCTCAAGGAGCTGAACATGCACCGCCAGGTGCAGCTCATCGTCTCCGGCGGCATCCGCTCGGGCTCGGACGTCGCCAAGGCACTGGCGCTCGGGGCCGACGCCGTATCGATCGGCATGGCGTCGCTCATGGCGCTCAACTGCAACGCGCCGATCTACGAGGAGGACTACAAGGCGCTCGGCACGCGGCCGGGCTTCTGCCACCACTGCCATACCGGCAAGTGCCCGGTCGGCATCACGACCCAGGACCCGGAGCTCGAGAAGCGCCTGGATCCCGAGATGGCGGCCCAGCGCCTGCGCAACTACCTCGCCACGCTCACGCTCGAGTGCCAGACGCTGGCGCGGGCCTGCGGCAAGTCGCATGTGCACAACCTCGAGCCGGAAGACATGGTGGCCATCACGACGGAGGCGGCCGCGATGGCACGCGTCCCGCTGGCGGGCACCGAGTGGATCCCGGGCTGGACCTGAACGTGCCGGACCCGGGCTCCGGCCCCAATAGCAAGAAAGCCACCGGGGAGGATCGACAATGACAAGCCAACTCGCCGCGTTCGCCAAGGAACGCAACGTCAAGTATTTCCTGTTCAACTTCACGGACCTGCGCGGTGTCCAGCGCTCGAAGCTGGTGCCCGCGTCCGCGGCCGCGGACATGGAGCAGGATGGGGCCGGCTTCGCGGGCTTCGCGACCTGGCTCGACCTCACGCCGGCGCACCCGGACATGTTCGCCGTACCGGACCCGTCAACCGCGATCCAGCTGCCCTGGAGGCCCGAGGTCGCATGGGTGGCCGGCGACCTGGTCATGGACGACGAGCCGCTGGAGCAGGCCCCGAGGCGCGTGCTGCGCAACATGGTCGGGGCCGCCGAGCGCGAGGGCTTCCACCCAAAGTCGGGTGTCGAGTGCGAGTTTCACCTGATCCGCCCGGACGCGTCGGACATTTCCGACCCGTTCGACACGGCTGAGAAACCCTGCTACGACCAGTCCGCGGTGATGCGCCGCTTCGACGTGATCTCCGAGATCTGCGACGCGATGGAGAATCTCGGCTGGAAGCCGTACCAGAACGACCACGAGGACGCGAACGGCCAGTTCGAGATGAACTGGGGCTACGCCGACGTGATGACGACGGCCGACCGCCACGCCTTCTTCAAGTTCATGGTCAGGTCGGTCGCCGAGAAGCACGGCTTCCGGGCCACGTTCATGCCGAAGCCCTTCATTCACCTCACCGGCAACGGCTGCCACGTGCACATGTCGCTATGGGACAAGAGCGACCGCAACATCCTGCACAGCGACACCGACGAGATGGGCCTGACCGAGAAGGCCTACCACTTCATGGGCGGTGTCATGCACCACGCCGCCGGCGCGTGCGCGATCACCAACCCGACGGTCAACAGCTACAAGCGCATCAACGCGCCGACCACGTCGTCGGGTGCCACCTGGTCGCCGAACTCGATCACGTGGGCGGGCAACAATCGCACGCACATGGTCCGCATCCCCGATCCGGGCCGGTTCGAGTTCCGCCAGGCGGACGGCGCCGCCAATCCCTACCTGCTGCAGGCCGTGACAATCGCCTCGGGCCTCGACGGCCTGTACGAGGCCCGCGACCCCGGCAAGCGGGTCGACCTGAACATGTACGCCGAGGGTCACAAGGTCCGCGGCGCGAAGAAGCTGCCGCTGTACCTGCTCGATGCCATCCGTGCGTTCGAGCGCGACAAGATCCTGCGCCGCACGCTAGGTCAGGAATTCAGTGAGTCCTATCTCAAGCTCAAGACCGCCGAGTGGAACGACTTCACGCAACACCTCACCGAGTGGGAACGCGAGCACACGCTGGACTGCTGACGGTTTCGCGCGCAACGCTGGCCGCTGGCCCGGCTCCGCCCGCAGGCACCTTGTCGGGCGGATCCGGGACACGTCGACTGATGGATTGGCCGTCGCATCGCCCCGGACCCGCTGTCGATCGCGGGCTGCGGCATTCGCGCGGCTGGGCGAAAGCACGGCGGCGTCAGCGAGACGCCCTGTGCCCGTCCGCCATGCAGTACTGCAGGAATGCGCGGGCGAGCTCCGTGGCGCGGTGGATGTGGTCGCGGGCGGCGGTGGCCGCCGCATCGGGGCCACCGGCGGCGACCGCCTGCTGGATGCGGCGCATCTCGGGGATGGCCTCGTCGCGACGGTTCGCCGAGGTGATCGTCATGCGGCGCAGGAGGCCGATGCGCGCGTTGGGCGAGCACCCCACTCCCGGGCCACGTTCTTCCCACTGCGCTCGAGCAACCCGTCGGGGAACGCCGTCGTCGCATGCAGGATCGCCGGCGGACCATACCGGCGCGGCCACCGACTCGGAGGCGCCGATGGAAGTAAGAATCCGCAACTGCGTCCGCTGGAGCGAGGAGCAGAGGGTCGAGGGCGGGCGTGCGCATGTCGGGGATGAGAGTCGAGATCGGGCAACCGGTCGCTTGGGCGCGCTTGAGAAATCAGCACATGGACGAGCAACGGACGCAGGCGTGTGCTCCACTCCCGGAGAGTCAGTAATACGTCAGGCAACGCCAGGCGCGCCCCCGGCGAACCGCATGCACGGGCACCGACACAAAGACGGGGGCTGCGCGGCGAGCGGGTTCCTTGCGATGGTCAGGGTGTCTGCGTACATGCCGCGTACGGTTCACCCGCTCCTTGTAGTGGGCGCTTTCAGCGCGGTCCGGACCGCTGTGTTGCCCCGGGTGGCCCGCGGCTCTGCCAGCAGCGCGGTATGCCTGATCGGCGGGGCGCGTCCGTTCGCGGAAATCCCGTCGCCGGCCGGCAAGCGCCGGGTCAAGGAGCATCGTCGGTGCTGCGGTGAGCGCGTGGAGGTGCGATGATCGGGCCGGCGTCGGAGCCGCGACCTCCGGCGGATTGGTCGGAGGGCTGGCGAAATGATGATGGAAGCGGTCGGCATCCGCGGCGCGGTGCTGGGCCTGTCCTTGATTGCGGCAACGGTCGATGCGGCCCCGTGGAAGACGGCTCAGCGGGGCGTGGAGCACGGCGGCGCGGCGGCCCGGGAGGGCGGCGGCGAGCATGCCGGACGCGGCATGGACGGATCGGGTGGCATGGACATGTCGATGGCCCGGCACCGGTTGGTGCGGCGGAACGGGCTTCCCGAGGCCTACCGCTCCATGGACAACCCGCTCGCGGCGACCGGGGAGCGGCTCGCCGCGGGCGAGCGCCTGTACCAGGCCCACTGCTCGGCCTGCCACGGGCGCTCGGGGCGGGGCGATGGCCCGGCGGCCGAGAGCCTGGATCCGCGGCCGGCGAACGTGGCCCGGTTCGCCCGGATGCCGATGGCGAGCGACGCCTACCTGTACTGGACCATCGCCGAGGGCGGTGCGCCGGTGGGCAGTCCGATGCCGTCGTACCGGGGCGCCCTGGAAGAGGAGCAGATCTGGCAGCTGATGCTCTACTTGCGGGCGATGTGAAGCTGTAGAGCCCGCCGCCGGCCCGCTCACCCGGTAGCGGCGGCAGGCGCGGCGCCGCGACACCGGCGGCGGCGTGCACCGCCGGTCTGCGGCATTGCCGCCGATGATGCTGCGCCCCCGGCACCTGCCGCATTGCCTGCCCCACCACCCGGGGGTATGGCCCGCGATCGCCGCGCCCCTGCGGCGGTCGCAGCTGCACGGGCCCGTCGACCCGGGCCGAGTCGGCGTGCCGGTCCGCGGCAGCGGCCGCACTGGCTCGGCTGCCCACCACGCCCGGCTGCCCCAAGGCCCCCGGCGCGACGCCGACCCCGGCGCGGCAACGGCGAGGTCTCCGGGGCTCCAGCGGCAGCGGCGCGCGCATCGGCACGGACTAGCTCTACTCCGAAGACGCCAATCTCTGTGCGAACTACACGCAGGACAACGAACGCCAGGCGAACACTGGCCTGCTCGAACGCCAGGGCCGCTTCGTCACGGGTTTTCGCACGCGCTTCAGCGAGGCGACCAGCGTCTACGGCGAGGAACGCTACGCCCACGGCGACATACCGACCGGCCTCACGCACGCCTACGGCGTCGCTACCCGGTTCGCGGAGAAGTGGACGTTCGGCGTCTCGGCCGAGCTCGGAACCCTTGAAGATCAGCGCACCGGAGCGGAGATCGAGCGCCGGGCGCTCGGGCTGTCGAGCAGCCACTCCGCGGCGCCCTCGACTATCGCGGCGCCATCGAGCTGCGCGCCGACAACACCGAGACCAGCGATCGCACGACCGATCTGCTGAAGAACCGCCTGCAGTACAAGATCGGCGAGGCCGATCGCATCATCGGCAAGCTGAACCTGTCGCAGAGCGACAGCAGCCAGGGCGAGTTCTTCGACGGCGAGTTCGTCGAGGCGGTGCTCGGCTATGCCCACAGGCCGGTCAACAAAGACCAGTGGAACACGCTGTTCAAGTACACGTATTTCTTCAACCTGCCCGCGCCCGAGCAGCAGATCGCCGCCGGCTCGAGCGCGGACTTCATCCAGCGCAGCCACATACGGTCGGCCGACATGATCTACGAGCTGACCGATCGCTGGAGTATCGGCGGCAAGTACGCCTACCGTCTGGGCGAGCTCGCCAACGGTCGCCCGGATCCGGAGTTCTTCCAGAGCCGCGCGGAGCTGCTCGTCCTGCGCGCCGACTGGCACATGCTGCGGCGCTGGGACATCCTCATCGAGGTTCGCCGCCTCGACCTGGTCGACGCGGGGGATGGGATACCCGCAGCGGGGCCCTGCTGGGCGTCTATCGCCACCTCGGGGACAACATCAAGCCTGGCGTGGGCTACAACTTCACCGACTTCTCGGACGACCTGACCGACCTGAGCCTCGACAGCCAGGGCGCATTCCTCAACCTGATCGGCAAGTACTGACCGCCCGCCCCGGCGCGACCCGGCGCAAGCCAGCCGCACGAGGGCAAACCCGCCGCGCTGCCCGTGCAGGGGCTACGCGTCGACTTGGGCGGACGGCCGGCTCGCGATGGTGTTGCGAATCGTCCCGAGTGCCTCGATGCGGCACTCGACCACGTCGCCGTCCTGCAGGTACTCCGGCGGGTTGCGCGCAAAACCGACGCCCGGCGGCGTGCCCGTGGCGATGATGTCGCCCGGCAGCAGCGTCATCACCGTCGACAGCGCCTCGATCACGCGCGCAATGCCGAAGATCAGGTTGCCGGTGTTCGAGTCCTGCTTGAGCGCGCCGTTGACGCGGGTCGCGAGGGCGAGGTTGTGCGGATCCGGGACGTCTTCGGCGGTGGTGATCCAGGGCCCCATGGGGCAGCTGCCGTCCATGCTCTTGCCCATGAAGAACTGCTGGTGGTGCTTCTGGCGCTCGCGCGCTGAGAGGTCGTTGACGATCGTGTAGCCGAAGACGTGGTCCATCGCGTCCGCGGCCGCGATGAAGCGCCCGCCACGGCCGATCACCACGGCCAGCTCCACCTCCCAGTCGAGGCGGCGGGTCACGCGTGGATCCACCGGGATCCCGGAATGGGGGCCGGTCACCGCGGTCGTCGCCTTGGTGAACACCACCGGCGATGCCGGCAGCTGCACCTGGTCCACCGTGGTGCCCTGCGCCTCGGCGGCGTGGTCGGCGTAGTTCAGGCCGAGGCACATGACGTTGCGCCGCGGCTCGGGGATCGGCGCCCGCAGCTGCTCCGGTGCCAGCGGCGCCGGTTCCCAGTCGCGGGTGTCGAGCTCACCGCCGCCGGCCTCGATGAATGCGCGAACGCTGCCGGGCCCCTTTGCGCACGGCGCGAGCAGCAGGGTCTCGCCCGCGATCACCCCCCAGCGTTCGGCGCCCTGAACGTGCATGGTGGCCAGCCGCATCCTTCACTCCCCGTGCACCCCGACACGGCGCAGCGTAGCGCGCTCGCGGCGGCCTGTCTCGCGGTTGCCGCCGGCGGCCGGGCAACGCGCGGGGCGGGTCGCAAGCCCCCGCCGGCTCACGGCACCGCGTGTGCCGGCGGGGCACCGCACGCCACTAGTCCCGGTCCCAGCGCGAGCGATCCTGCTCCATGAACAGCTCCGCGGCCGGGTGCTCGTCGTCGATCTCCTTGCCTTCCCAGGCGTACTTGCGCGGGCGCTGCCTCGGCCCGTCGCGCTCGCGCAGGGCGATGGCGCAGATCACGCCGGTCACGGCCCCGGCGAGATGGGACTCGAAGGACACGCCCGCCCGCAGCGGCAGCACGCCCCAGATCATCGAGCCGTGCAGGAAGAACACGATCAGACCGAGGCCGATGGAGCGGCGATCGCGCCGCAGGATCCCGGCCAGGAAGACGAACGTCATCATGCCGTAGGCGAGGCCGCTGGCCCCGAGGTGCGCGGCATCGCGCGCAAAAAGCCATACTGCGAGGCCGGAGCCGAGCCAGATCACCGGCAGGGCGATGCGGGTGGCGCGGGGCGAGCCGAACAGCAAAGCGGTGCCGAGCACCAGCAAAGGCAGCGTGTTCGAGAACAGGTGCCCGGCCGAGCCGTGGACCAGCGGCGCGGTAACGATCCCGACCAGGCCCGACGGCTCGCGCGGGCGCACGGCCAGCGCGGCCATGTCCCAGCCGGCGGCGCTCGCGAGGCCGTGGATCAGCCAAAGCCCGGCCGTGAACAGCACGACGGCGACGGCGGCGGCGCGCAAGCGCTGCGTTTCCGGTGATCGGTGTGTGTCCATGGCGGGCCTCCCGGTGCCGATGCCCGATCCAACCTGGCGGCATTGCCCCGGCGGGGAAACCCCCGGGCGCCGGTCCCCGGCGCGCGGCTGCGACCCGGTGCCCCCGGCCGGAGGCCGCCGGGCCTTGCGATCGCCGGTGCCGCGGAACGCGCGCGGCGGCTCCGGTTGGGTCGTGGAGGCTCCGGGCGCGGATCCTCGATGGACCCGGCGACGAACGCGTGGCGCCCGGGCAGGCCGGCCTTGCGATCGATCGCGCTCGCCCGCTGGCGCACCGCCTTTTCGTGCTTCGATCGCAGGGGTGGCGAGCCGCTTGATGCTCACGCCCTCGAGCAACAGCCAGCCGTTGCCCGGTTCGCTCTCGCTCAATTCCCCGATGTCGAACTGGGCAGCCATCGCGCGGCCCAGCCGTTCGCGGGCCTGCTCCGGCTCGGGGCTGCGCTGGGCGCACGGCGCCCGGGCCGCGTCCCGCGCCGCCTCGAGCCACGCGACGCGCCGGGCCTGGCGACGCAGGTCCAGGACGATCCACGCCAGCAGCGCGAACGCGCCCGCCATGACGCCCCCTCCAGCAGCAGGTGCGCCGCGGGGGCGCCGTGACCCGGGTCGCTGGCGATGTCGAGGCCGCTCGCCACGGCCACGAGAAGCCGCACACCGAGGGCCAGGCAATCGCGCTTGCCCGGGCACGGGCCGTCTCCTCGCGTCGCGGTATCCGGCATCCGCCGGATATCGGGCGGATACCCGATGGTTCGGATCGCAGCGGTCGCCATGATAGCCGCGTCACTCGCCGAATGGAGACCGGTCGATGCAGGCCGGAACCGACCGCGTCCGGGCCCCGTTCGTCCGGTTCGGCCACTGATCGCTGGTCGTGGCGTTCACGACCGCGTGGCTGACCGGCGAAGGCGCGGGCTGGCTCCACGAGTGGGCCGGCTGCCGCATCCCGGCGCGCGTCGCTGCGCGCATCCTCCGGCGCGCCGTCGGCACGCGCCAAGCGCGGTCCGCCCGTTGCGTGCGCTCGCCGGCCGCGGCACTGCGCTACCTGCGCGGGCGGGTCGACGCCACCGCCCCGCGTTCCATCGGGCACAATCCGGCGGGCGGGTGGATGACCGTCCTGCTGCGGGTGACGCTGCTCGCCGCCGGTGGCAGCGGCGGGATTGTCCTCGGCCTCGACGGGGCGGCCCGCTCGCGGGACGGATCGATGCCGGCCGCCCGCTGGCCACGTGGGTCGGCGGCACCGGCGCCGGCGAGGCGCAAGCCGGGGAGGCGCACGACGACGAGGACGAGGCGTCCGAGGAGAGCGGCCACGAGGCGAACGAGCACGGGGCGTCCGTGCCGCCCGGCCTGGGGAGAGCGCCGCGCGTTCCCGGCGAACCCGGGCCCGGTCCTGGCGATCGTCGACGTCCTCGGGGCGCTGGCCTCCCGCGTCGTTCACCGCGACAACCTGCCGCGGGCCATGATCACGGGGCGCAAGCGCGCCCGATCGGGGCGCACCGCCGCCCCGGGCCATCATGGTCGCTGCGCGCCGCGGGGGCCGGCACTCGCCGATCCCGGGCCGGGGCCCACGAGGCCAGGCGGATTCGGCGCCCGATCCGGGCGCATGCGGCTATCATCGGGGCGAGCCGCGTCGGGTGCCGCGCCGCGGCCGAGCAAGGGACCGGGACGCGGCCATGACGATCGAGCTGCCCGCCGTGCTGAAGTCGTGCCGCGATCTGGGCGGGGTCTACCCGGCCCTCGGCGCGTCGCGCCGACGGACCCGGGGCGACGCCCGCGCGCTGATCGACGAGCGGGAGAACAACCTGCGCTGCCTCGACCTGGTCGCCGCCGGCGAGGCCACGCTGGACCAGTCCCTGGACCGTATCGAGATCCGCGAGTCCGACCGCCGCATGCGCGCCGGCTTCGACCTCGACGCGCTCTGCAAGGCCCGCATCCCGCAGCGGGATGCGCTCGACGCCACGGACCTCGAGGACGGGCAGGGCAAGACCACATCCGCGCGGGTCGTCGCCATCTACCGCAAGATCAGGGACCTGAAGATCAAGTATGCGTACGCGGCGCGCAGACCGCGCTACCGCTGGGGCGTTCGGGTCCGCAACATCCGCAAGCGCATCCGGCTGCCGGTGCGCCACATGAGCAGCTAGACGCCCGTTCGCTGGGGGTTCGAGCGGCCCTTCGGTAGCCGTCAGGGGGCATCCGCGAGCACCGGCTCCTTGGCGAGCGCGGCGAGCGAGCGCGCGACGAGGTCGGGCGCTTCCTCCCACGGGTCGAACGGCGTGGCCGGGTCGCGCTGCAGCCAGGCCGCGCGCAGGCCGGCCGCGCGGGCGCCGATGACGTCCCAGGCGTTGCCCGAGACCAGCCAGGTCCTGCCGCGCGCGGCGCCGCCGCGGGCGACGAGATGCGCGTAGACGGCCGGCGCCGGCTTGAAGGTGGCGACGGCCTCGACGCTGAGGACCGCATCGAGGTGGGCATTCAGGCCGGTGCCCGCGATCAGCGTCGCCAGGCCGGCCGCCGTGCCGTTGGAGAACGCGACGCAGCGGTGGCCGCTTGCGCGCAGCGCGTCCAGCGCGGGCGCGGCGTCGTCGAAGGCCGGCAGGGCCGTCCAGGCGCCGACGAGCGCTTCGCGCTCGGCCTCGGGAACATCGACCGGAATGCGCGCCAGGGCGCGGTCGAGGGCCGCGCGGGTAACGCGGTCGAATGGCTGGTAGCGGTCCATCGCGGCGCGCCGGAAGGCGAACTCGAGCTGGCTGCGGCGCCACTCGGCGACGAGGGCGTCGGTGTGCTCGCCGGCGAACGGGCGCACGGCATCGGCGATGCCGGCCGGATCGACCAGCGTGCCGAAGACGTCGAAGCCGAGCACGGCCATGGGCGGACTCCGGTGCGGCGCGCGCCGCGTGTGGCGTCGGGTGTGCCCGGGATTGTAGCGCCCCGGCTCAGAGCACGGCGCGCAACTGCTCGATCAGCCAGTCGACGTCGTCGGCCTCGATCACCAGCGGCGGCGCCAGGCGCAGCACTTGCGCCCGGGTCTCCTTGCACAGCGCACCGCGGCGCATCAGCGCCTCGCAGACCGGGCGTGCCGGGCCGCCGGCCTCGGCGAGCTCGATGCCCACGAGCAGTCCGCGCCCTCTCACCTCGACGATGCGCTCGCTGTCGATGGCGCGGATGGCGTCGATCAACCGCTGGCCGAGGGCCTGCGCGCGTGCCGCGAGGTCCTCGTCCACGATGACGTCGAGCGCGGCCTCGCCCACGGCACAGGCGAGCGGATTGCCGCCGAACGTGCTGCCGTGGTCGCCCGGCTGGAAAACGCCCATGACCTCGCGCGAGGCGAGGCACGCCGACACCGGGTAGACGCCGCCGCCGAGCGCCTTGCCGACGAGCAGGACGTCGGGCTCGGCGCCCGGCTCGTGCTGGTGGCAGAACCGGTCACCCGTGCGCCCGAGCCCCGTCTGGATCTCGTCGTCGATCATCAGGATCCCGCGCGCGGTGCAGAGCTCGCGCACCGCGCGCAGGTAGCCGTCGGGGGGCACGATGATGCCGCCCTCGCCCTGGATCGGCTCGAGCAGGACGGCGACCGTGTTTTCGCCGATGGCGTCTGCGAGCGCGTCGATGTCGCCGAACGCGACGTGGCGGAAGCCGGGCGCGACCGGGCCGAAGTCGTGGTGGTAGTGGGCATCGGAGGACAGGCTCACGCCGGTCAGCGTGCGACCGTGGAAGTTGCGGTCGCAGCAGACGATCTCGGCGCGGTCGCGCGCCACGCCGCGGTGCTCGTAGCCCCACTTGCGGGCGAGCTTGACGCCGGTCTCGACCGCCTCGCTGCCGGTGTTCATCGGCAGCGCCATCTCCATGCCGGCGACGCGGCAGAGCTTCTCGAGGAACGGGCCGAGCCGGTCGTTGTGGAACGCGCGCGAGGTCAGCGTCAGGCGCTCGCACTGCTCGGCGACCGCGCGCATGATGCGCGGGTGGCGGTGGCCCTGGTTCACGGCGGAGTAGGCCGCGAGGCAGTCGAGGTAGCGGCGCCCGTCGGTGTCCTCCAGCCAGCAGCCCTCGGCGCGCGCCAGTACGACCGGCAGCGGCGCGTAATTGTGCGCCCCGTACGTGCCGGTCTGCTCGATGATGCGGCGCTGGCGATCACTGGCTTCCATTACAGCATCCATCGTCGTCTACCCCGTTCGGCCATGGGCTATTGCTGGAGCAGCCGCTCGACCAGCGCGACCGCGAGTGCCGCGGTGCGCTCTTCGCGGTCGCGGAGCGGATTCAGCTCGACGACGTCGAGCGAGCCGGGCAGCCTGCTCGCACGGATCGTTTCCATGCACTGCAGCGCGGCGCGCGCGCTCGGCCCGCCTGGCTCGGGCGTGCCGATGCCGGGCGCATCGACCGGGTCGACGAAGTCGAGGTCCAGGCTCACGTGCAGGTGCCCGCCGGCGCGGGCCACCGCCTCCGGCACATCGCCGATCACCGCCTGCAACCCGCGCTCGCGGAGGCTGCGCATGTCCCGGACCGTCACCCCTCGCGCGGCGAGGTTGTCCCGCTCGAGCGGGTCGATGGAGCGCGCGCCCACCGGATACACGCGGTGCGCCTCGACCATCGGCAGCGCGTGGCCGAGCGCGAGCAGGTCCGGGTGGCCGTCGCCGCAGACCGCGGCGAGCGCCATGCCGTGCGTATTGCCGCTCGGCGAGGTCGCCCCCGTGTTGAAGTCGGCGTGGGCGTCGAGCCAGAGGACGAACAGCGGCTGCTGGAGCGCCGCGCAGTGGGCGGCGACGGCGGCGATCGAGCCGATCGACAGCGAGTGATCGCCGCCCAGCAGGATCGGCCGCTCGCCCGCTTCCAGCGCGCCCGCGACGGCAGCCCGCACGCCCCGGCACCAGGCCACGGTCTCGGCGAGATGGCGATGGCCGGCCGTGGCCGCCCGCTCCGTGCGCTCCGGGCCGGCGACGTCGCCG
>CAZVFN010000064.1:0-15614 GCA_964626335.1 uncultured Ectothiorhodospiraceae bacterium | reverse complement strand
CGCGCCTTGCCAGTCACCACCATGCCTCGCCGAGAAAGATCGAAGAACTTCCGTTGAAGGACACTAGGAGCCTGTCCAAGAAACTCGTCGCCTACTGCGCGCGTCCCACAGCGGCATCTTTTGGCGATTGCTCAACTCCCATGGCAACCACCATGCTCGTTTCACAATCGCCAAAATCTGCACGCTGTACCACGCGCTCGCGACGGCGCCAATTCCTCGGACAGGCTCCTAGCGGCCACGGCCTCGCGCCCGCCGCCGCAGCAGGCTGATCGGTCGCGGCGCCCCAAAGCCGCGATTCAGGACGGTGGCAATCGGGGCCTGCCCCGGTACGGGCACCGCGAGACCCGAACGCGATCGCGTCGCAATGCACGCGGCCCCGGGCCAGCGTGGCCGGTCCCGTCAGCCCCGGTGGCGTTGCATCACGCGGGCGAAGGCATCGCCCTGCTCGACGGCGTCGCACCGGCGGCGCCGTACCGGGTTCGGAGCGCGGGTCCGGGCTGCTTCCGGGTGCGTGCAGGTCCGCGCGCGTCGCCAGGTCGATGTCGAGCGCTCCCGGTTCGCCCTGCAGGAACCCTGGATCGCCCGCGATCGCAGCATCGAGGATCGCGAAATACCGATCCAGCCGTTGCCGCCAAGCCGCTGACACGTGCGGCTCGCGGGCGGGCTCCGCGGCGAACCGATCGCCGTGATGGACGCCGCTGAAGGCACCGTAGACGCGGGTCGCGAAGAACAGCCGCCAGCGCAGCAACACCGCGCGCTCCGGATCCCCCGGGGAAGGCACGAGCGCGCTCGCGGATTCGCGCTCGCCGAGCAGCAGCACCATGCGCCCGACTCGGTGACGACGCTACCGCCGTCGAGGATCATCGCCGGCACCTGGCCGGCGGGGTTGGCCTGCAGATACGCCGCCACGGGTATGCTCGCCCGCACCCGTGTCGAGCGGGATCCGCCCGGAGGCGATCCCGGGTTCCGCGCCCACCCTCTGCGGCGCGATCACACCGGTATCGGGCGCCCCGTAGAATCTCAGCATCGGTGTCCCAGTAGATCGCCTCTCGCCCGGGTCGGGCGTCCGCGGACCGGGAAGCCCGCGCCGCCACGCCTTCGCGTTCGGTTCGTTGCCTCGGCCCTGGGTCGCGATCCGCGGCCCGCGAGCACTGCCTCGCGCCATGAGCGCGGCGCACCTGCCGCGAGGGCGGCTCGATCGGAGATCCCGGCACGCGCCCCGCGAGTGGCGCCGTCTTCAGTCGAACAGCCCTTCGACCTCCTCCTTGAGCTCTTCCTCGGCCTCCTCCTCCTTCTTGTCCAGCTTCTTCCTCTGCTTTTGCTCCTCGCGCCCGGCCTCGGCCTCGGCCGCCTCCTTCTTCTCTTCGATCTCGGCCTCGGCCTCGGCCCTGGCGCGCCTCTCGAGCGCTTTCTCGAGCTTGATGTCGATGCCGGGCGACGCCCACGCCCCCTTGATTCGCATGGGGACCTCGAGGCCCGCGAGCTCCGTGGCGGAACCGCCCCCCTGGCCCGCCAGCGTCGAGGTGATCAGCACGCGGGCGGTGTAATCGACCGTGCGCTTGCCGAGATCCGCCTCGCCGGCGCCGCTGAGCCGCAGCAGCGGCGAGCGCAGGTCGAGCTGATCCGAACTGAGCACGCCGTCGCGGATGCGCCCGCTCATCCGCAGCATGGAGAAATCCGTCTTGCGCTCGGCCTTGGCCGTCTCGACATCGCCGCCGGACAGCCGCGCCCCGAGCACCCGGATCCGCTGCGCTACATTCAGGCCGCGCACCGCGCCGTCGAGGAACGTCGCGTCGAAACGCCCGTCGAGGGCGCGGATCCAGGCCTCGAGCGTCCCGCCGCGCGTCTTGCCCGAGAGACCGGTGTCGAGCTTGCCGACGATCGGTGCCGCCCCCGCGAACGCCACGAGCAGCGGCTCGGCCTGCACAGCGCGGATGCCCGCATCCAGGCTCAGCGCCGGCGCGTCGCTGCGCCCGTCCAGCCGGCCGCTGGCCTCGATCCGGCCGCCGGCCGTGGCGAGACCGGCATGGTCGAGATGGAGGATGCCGTCCTCGATGCGCGCGTCGAGGCGGACGTCGCTCATCGCGAGGTCCCGGTACAGCGCCTCGCCGATGCCCGCATGGAGCTCGGCGAAGACGCCGCGCAGCGCCTCCACCGGCAGGTTCGCCACCGGATCGGCCGCGGCGTCGCCGCTGCCGGAGTCCGAACCCGCGCCGCTGCTGCCGCCGCCGGCACTGCCACCCGAGGGCGGCATGTAGCGGTCGAGGTCGATGCGATCGGCCTCGAGGTCCGCGCGCAAGCGCGGCACGTCGGCCAACGCCGCAGTGGCGCTGCCGCTGATCCGCGTTGCGTCGATGTGGCCCTCGATCCGCTCGAGCCGCATCGCCGCGGGTCTCCCGGCCAGCGAGAGCTCCAGCTCGGCGCGGGTCAGGGCGTTGCCGTCGGCTGTCGGCGGCAGCTCGACGGCCAACGCCGACGCCAGCTTGCGCGGGTTGAATTCCTCGATCGCCAGCCGGCCGGCGATCGAGGTCTCGGCACCGGCGAAGCCGCTCTCGATCCGCCCCGTCGCGCGCAGCCGATCGAGCGCGGTGATGACGACGTTGTCCAGCGTCGCGCGGCCCGCGCCCGCGTCGACCGCGAGGTCGCCGGCGAGACCGGCCGTGACCCGGCCGCCCGGCAGCGCTTCACCGCGCGCGTCGAGTTCGACCTCGAGTCCCGCGACCCGGGCGCCGGGCCCGTCCAGCCGATAGGTGAGCTGGCCATCCGCGGCCAGCTCGAGCTCGGGCGCGCCGCTGGCCGCGGCGGTGAACGACAGCTCGACCGGCGTCGCCACGCCCGGCTCGAGGCGCCCCGCGAGCACCTCGAGTTCGCGGACGGTGACCTGCTGGCCGCGGCCCGCGTCGCGCCAGGTCGCGCGGGCGTCGCGGACCTCGACGCCGTCGACGCTCAGCGACCAGCCGGCCGCCGGCGCGGCGCCCGTCCCCTCGGCGTCCGGCTTCCCCTCGGCCCGGCCGTCGCCGGGCGCCTCGGCCACCAGGTCGTCCCAGTTGCTCTGGCCGTTGGCGTCGCGGGCGAGGTTCAGCTCGAGGCCGTTGAGCACGATCCGATCGAGCGCGATGTCGCCCTGGATCAGGGGCAACAGCCGAACCCGCAGTTGAACCTGCTCGAGCGCCGCGAACGGGGCGTCGCCGAAGCCCTGGGCATTGGCGAGGCGGGTGCGACCCAGCTCGAAGCCGAGCCAGGGGAACAGGGCGATGTCCAGTGAGCCCTCGATGCGCAGCTCGCGGCCGGTGGTGGTCTCGACGCGCTCCTCGATCACGCCGCGCAGAGCCCGCGTGTCGACCAGTGCCAGCGCGGTCGCCACCACCGCGAAGAACAGCAGCACGATCGCCACGAGGGCGATCGCGATCCATTTGATCCAGCGTCTGGCGGCCACGGCGTGCGCTCCCGGGGCGGGGTCGGGCTGCGATTGTAACGCGGGTGCGCGATCCGGCCCGGACACGCCCCGCCGACCCTCGCGTCATCCGGGTATCTGCGTCGTTTCCGGGTCCTTCGCGGCGCAGCCGGCCGGGCAACGCGCCCGCCATGCGGGTGGCGGCGGGTGGTCGACACTTGGAGAGGCAAGCGCCGGTTCCCGCGGCCCAGCCAACCCTGGCGGGCGATCCGGGATCCGCACCGGCAGATCGATCCAACGGCGTCGCAAGCGGCGCTCGCGAGCAAGCCCGGTCTCGCATGAAGCGCGCCAACCGGGGTTCGACGACGGTGCGCGAGCGCGCTCGCGCGGATCCGGGGCCGGGTGGTGGCTCGCCACGCCTGGCGCCGAGCAACCCGCAGTGCCGGCCCGGGGCCGTCGCGCTCGATAGCGCAGGGCCTTTTCGTCCCGCCGGCGGGACCGCGTATCCTGTCCGGCCGCTCGGCCTTCCCGGCAGCGCGTCGCCGAGCGCCGGACGCCCCGGGCTCGCGGGCAGCTGCTGCGTGCGGGATCCGGCCACCCCGGGGTGCGAGGCTTTCAGCGCGGGACCCGCGGGGTCCTGGGCGAGCGGAACATCCACCGGGCACCCGGGTCCGATGGCCCACTGATCACTGCGGAGCCGATCACCATGAACGACGAAGCCCGCTACACCCCCCCGCGCGTCTGGACCTGGGAGGCGGAGAGCGGCGGCCAGTTCGCCGGCATCAACCGCCCGTTCGCCGGTGCCCGGTACGCGGCGGAGCTGCCGGTCGGGCGCCATCCGTTCCAGCTCTACTCGCTCGCGACGCCGAACGGGGTGAAGGTGACGGCCCTGTTCGAGGAACTGCTGGAGCGCGGGCACGACGATGCCGAGTACGACGCCTGGCCCGTCCGGATCTTCGACGGCGAGCAATTCTCCAGCGGCTTCGTCGCGATCAATCCGAACTCCAAGATCCCGGCGCTGATGGACTACAGCGGCGCCGAGCCCGTGCGCGTCTTTGAATCCGGCACGATCCTGCTGCACCTGGCGGAGAAATTCGACGCGTTCCTGCCCACCGATGCGGCGACGCGCACGGAAACGTTGAACTGGCTTTTCTGGAACATGGGCAGCGCGCCATTCCTCGGCGGCGGCTTCGGCCACTTCTACACGTACGCGCCCGAGCCCATGCAATACCCGATCGATCGCTACACCATGGAGGTCAAGCGCCTGCTCGACGTGCTCGACCGCCGCCTGGCCGAGACGCGCTACCTCGCCGGCGACGCGTACACCATCGCCGACATCGCCAACTGGCCCTGGTATGGCGCCCTCGCCCTGGGGCGGCTCTACGACGCCGCGGAGTTCCTCCAGGTCGATGCCTACGAGAACGTCCAGCGCTGGGCGCGAGAGATCAGCGAGCGCCCCGCGGTCCGGCGCGGGCGCATGGTCAACCGGGTCTGGGGCGAGCCCGCAAGGCAGCTGCCCGAGAGACACGACGCGAGCGATTTCGAGCATCGCACCGCGGACAAGCTCGAAACCACGGGGTGAGCGCGCCCCGGCCCGGGTCCGCCCGGCACTTCGGCCACCGGACCCGCCAGGGGCAGGGGCACGGACTCGGGCGGCCCCTCCGGGACCGGCCCGCCGGGCAACCGCCGGTCAGGAATCGGTCCGCAGGCCCATCCCGGCGTCACCGGACGCGCGCGCCGGGCGTTGCCGCCGCCGGCGGTGCATCACGGCCGCCAGGCGCCGCGGCCGCCGGAGGCCCACGCGGTCGCCGCGCGCAACGCGACGGTGCCCCGGGGCCGAACGATCACGCCGATGAGCCGCAGGGAACGCGCTCCCGCCCGTCGGGGCTTCGCTGCGAAACATGCACCGAATCCGGATCCGCGCAAGGCCTGGCCGTCGGCATCCGCGCAGCCGCGAGGGCCACCGCGTGCTCGCCGCGGCACCGGCTGGCGCCTCCGGGTACCCGCGCCACGCCGGGACCGACTACCGCCGATCCCAGGCGAGACGCAGGCCCGCGAACTGGTGGCGAACGTGCGGCTCGAAGAAATTGCGAAAGGACGGTCGCTTGAGGCCCGGGTCGGTCTCGCGGCTGCCGCCCCGGAGCACGCGGTGGCCGCCGTCGAACCACGGCACCGAATAGCCCTCGTAGGGGAACCCCTTGAATCCCGGGTACGGGGCGAGTGCATTGGCACACCATTCCCAGACGCAACCGCTTCCGCGCAGGAGTCGCTCGCGCGCCGCTGCCTCCCACTCATGCTCGTGGGGCAACCGGGCACCGGCCCAGGCCGCAAAGGCCTCGGCCTCGTACAGGCTGATCCCGCTGACGGGGGCCGTTTCGTCGAGCGCCGTCCAGCCCCCCGGCCCGGCCCACGTATAGCGGCCGCCGGCATCCAGGTGCCACGGCCACGGTCGATCGACGTCATTCGCGCGGCGCCAGTGCCAGCCGTCGCCCGACCAGTATGCCGGCTCGCTGTAACCCCCGGCGCCCATGAAGGCCAGCCACTGCGCGTTGGTGACCGGATGTTCGGCGATGCGCGCACCCGCGAGCGTCACGGCATGGCTCGGCTGCTCGTTGTCGAAAGCGCGCACGTGGTCGCTGCCGACCGACCTGGGGCCGGCCGCGACCGCCACCGCGCTCGACTGCGTCGGGTCCGGCAGGACGGCCTTGGACATCGGCACGAGCGCCTCGCCCGTCGCCAGCGCCCGGACGCGCGCGGCGAGACAGTAGCGCAGGGTCTCGTGGTGCTGGGCGAAATGCTGCTCGAGGAAATGCAGCAGATAGTCATCGGCCATCAAGGGATGGGACGCCAGCCGCTGCGGCGGGTCGGCCAGCAGGGTCAGCGTTCGCGCGTGGATGCCCGTGGTCCACGCCAGGAGGCTGTCGCGATCGGGCAGCTGCGCCGGGCGTTCCGCCTTGGCCGTATTCTCGGGGAAGTAGACGGCGTGGGCCGCCTCATCCGGCGCTTCCCCGAGGAGAGTTTCCGCCAGCCAGTAGCGCTCGACAAGGGCGCAGTGCCCGAGATGCCAGGCGATCGGGCTGAGCTCCGGGTGGTATTGCTGCCATAGCGCGACCTCGGGCAGGGCTTCGGCCAGGCCGCGAGCACGGGCCTGGTGCTGAGCCAGCGCCGCGAGCGGCGAACGCCTGGCGCGCGCCGTCGGATCGCTACAATGCGACGGTGTCGACATGGCCACCGGCCTCCAGGGTGACGATGTGATCGACGGGGACGGGAACCCAGTCCGCGTGTTCGTCCAGCGGCTCCGACGCGACGAGCGCGCCGTCGGCGAATGCGGGATGGCGCGCATGCACGTAGAGACTGGGAGGGGTCTGCCCGTACGCATGGCGCACCGCGACCAGGCGGTCACCATCGGCGAGAATGATGTTGCAAAGGGCGCCCCGGCCCGACCCGTCGAGCCATGCGTGCACCTGCTGCAGAGTCGCCCGCAGGGCGGCGACCGGACCGGCTTGGCGGTCGCCGTTCTGGCGCAGCAGCGCGAACAGGTATTCCGAGTCGGTGGTACCGCTGATCCCGGCCTCGTACTCGGATGCCAGCGCGGCGCGCAAGGGGCCCCGCACGGATCGCGCGAAGTCCTCGATGAAGCCGTTGTGCAGGAACAGCAGGCGCGCGTCGGGGAATGGCTGCGTGTTGGCCGTGCCATTCGAAAGCGGGTCGGTGGCGCTGCGCACGTTCGCCAACCAGACGGGGCGCGCGAGCGAACGGCACAGGCCGTCGAGGTTGGGGTCGGCCCAGGCGGGCAGCGGCGAGCGATACAGGGCCGGGCGGCCGTCATCGGCGTACCAGCCGATGCCGATGCCGTCGGCGTTGACCGTCGCGGATCGGGTCTCGGCCGGCGCGTGCGCCTGCCGGATCAGGCTGTGCGCGGGCGCGCACAGGAAATCGTGGAGCCGGATGGGCTCGCCGATGTAGGCCGCCATGCGACACACGGGGCGTCTCCTTCTTCGCGGCCCATGCCGAAGCCGATACGATATCGGGCCGAAATGGCGCTGCCCACCCCGGACCGACCCCGGCCCCGGAGCCACGGGGCGGAGCGCAGCTTCGCTGAGGGGGTCCGGGCGAGCGCGGGGCACTCCCTCAATCCGGTACTCCCGGTTGCTGGGCTCTCCGGGATCGCCTTCGTGGGGGTCCGCACGGATCGCTGCCCACCCTCCCCGTCTCGAACCGTTCGCACCCCGGGGCACCCGTCGCCTGCCTGGAAGCCGACAGGCGCCCGCCGCGCTCGCGACCCCTCCCCGCCCGGTCGCCCGATCTCCGCGGATCCGGGGCGCCCTCCGCGCCTACTCGTGACCCCGTGGTTCGCCTGGCGGATCCTTCGCCGGCAACTGCCCGAGCGGGTCGCCGTCGGGTGGTGGACGACGCCCGAGGAAACGCCCGATCCGCCGAGCCACCGCGCGCAGGCCGCGGAGGATGCGCGGCAGCAACCAGATCAGGACGGCGACGAACACGACCAGCAGCCCCAGGAACACCCAGGGGTAGTTCAGTGCGGCCCACAATCCGCCAATGACCGCCACGTCCTCGGCGATCGAGGCGGTCCAGTTGGAGAACGGCTCCGGCGATGCGTTGATCAGCGCCCGGCTGCCGGCCTTCAGTGAATGGCTTCCGGCCGCCATGCCGCCGCCGACGATCGCCGCCGCCAGCTCCGCGGCCGGGGCGACGTCGCCCACCGCGGCGGCCGCCAGCAGTGCGCCGGCCGGCAGGCGCACGAACGTGTGGATCGCGTCCCAGCCCGTGTCCGCACCGGGCGTCTTGTCGGCGACGAACTCGACCGCGTACATCAGCGCGGCGGCCGCGATCACCAGCGGATCGGCCAGGATCTCCAGGCCGGACGGCAGGGTCGCGTAGCCGAGCCGCTGCATCAGCCCGAGGCCGAGCATCGCGGCGTACAGATTGATCCCGCTGGCCCAGCCGACACCCAGGGTGACGGCGATGGTCGCGGTGACGGCCTCGAAGGTTTCCATGGTACGAGTCCCCGGGCGATCGCTCACCGCGTCAACGGCGAGGCGCACCCCGTCATGCTAGCGCGCCGGTCCGAAGCGCGCAGCGCGGCGGTCCGGGCGGATGGTTGACCCGGGCCCGCGATCCGGGGGACGAGGCGCTGGGCTCACCGGTAACGCCTTGCGCGAGAAGGCGTCCCGGGCAAGCGCGGATGCCACCAAGGGCTCATCGCGGGCACGCCGGCAGCGTTCGGGCTGGCCATCCCCGCGCAGCGAGCATGCCAAGCATTTGATGCGCATCAAACCGGTCGTTCGAGCGATGGGTCATGGTGACCGCGTGGTCGCAACAGGAGTCGATCCAATGAGTGTCGCCAAGGTCATCGAGATCAGCGCGGAGTCCCCCGTGAGCTTCGAGGACGCCATCCGCCAGGGCATCGAGCGTGCCGAGCGCAGTGTCGAGAATGTCAAGGGTGCGTGGGTGGCCCAGCAGAAGGTTCATATCGAGAACGGGGCGATCACCGGGTATCGCGTGGATCTGAAGGTCACATTCGTGCTCAACGAGTGATCGCGCATGCGCGGCCGGGCCCCCGGGCGCCCGGCCGCGCGCACGATCCGCCGTCGTCGCGCCCACACGAGCGAGGCCGGGCCATGGGCGTCGATCCACGCAAGAACACACTGCACCACCCGGACAAGACCCTCTTTCCGGACAACGGCCTCACCAAGCGGGCGCTGGCGGACTACTACGAGGGGATCGCGCCGCGCCTGCTGCGCTACCTCGCCGACCGACCGGTCACGCTGCACCGATTCCCCGAGGGCATCGACCGCGAAGGGTTCTACCAGCAGAACGCGCCCGAGCATTTTCCCGACTGGGTGAGGGTGGCCCCCCTGCCCCGGGCCGGCAGCGCGAGCGTGGTGCGCCATATCGTATGCGACGATGCGGCGACGCTCGTCTACCTGGTCGATCTCGCCACGATCGAATTCCACCGCTGGCCGGCGCGACTGCCCGGGGCCGAATGCCCGGATCGACTGATCTTCGACCTCGATCCGCCCGATGCCGACTTCGAGCCGGTGCGCGACGCCGCGCGTCGCATCGTCGACCTCGTGCAGCACAATGGCGGATGCCCGGCGGTCATGACCACCGGGTCCCGCGGTCTGCACGTGGTCGTACCCGTGCGCCCGACGCTCGGTTTCGACGCGGTGCGCGCGATCGCGCGGCGCCTGGCGGAGCACCTCGCCCGGCACCACCCGGAGCGCCTCACCACGGAACACTACCGCCGCCGCCGTCGGGGCCGGCTCTACCTCGACATCCTGCGCAATGCCTACGGCCAGACCGCCGTCGCGCCCGGCTCCGTGCGGGCCCGACCCGGCGCGCCGGTGGCCGCGCCGATCCACGTCGACGAGCTCGACGATCCGGATCTCGGGCCGCAACGCTACGACACCGGCGGCTTGTTCGAGCGCGGGGAACCGACGCCGTGGTCCGACCTGGATCGCCACGCGATCGACCCGCGACGACTGGATCGGCGTCGCCCATGACCGCTTCCTGCACGCGGGCCGGGCTCCGGCACGCGAGCGGGGCGGGCGTCAAGCGCCGCCCGCGGGCGACACCCGTGGCAATGGCGCTGTTCCGCGTCAAGGCATGGGGCCGGGGACCGCGGTCGTGCCGGGGTACCTGTTCATGAATTGACCGCGATCAAGCGAAGGCCACCACGGATCCGTATGGTCGCCGTCCGTCAGGCGCAACGAAGGGGCAACGGTTGATGGCATCCACACGGCAACACCGCATTTCGCTGGCGGCGCTCGCGGCTCTCGGCGCGATGGTGACCTCCAGCTCGCTGCCGGCGGCCAGCGCCGGTGACTGGATCGTTCGCGGCAGTATCGCGAACGTTTCGCCCAACGACGACACGGGCAACGTCAGCGGCCCGCTCTCGGGTGCCCTGGCCGGGGCCGAGGTGGATGTCGAATCGCAAACCGCGCTCGGCGTCACCGGCGCCTTTTTCATGACCGGCAACATCGCCGTCGAGCTGCTCGCCTCGTCGGAGTTCGAGCACGATCTGTCGATCGACGGCGGTGCCCTGGACGGCGCCGATCTCGGATCGATCAAGCACCTGCCACCGACACTGAGTGTGCAGTATCACTTCGACACGGGCACGGCGTTCAGGCCGTACGTCGGGGCCGGCTTGAACTACACCATCTTCACGGACGAGGACGTCGCCGGCGACGCGGCGGCCGCGGGCGTGACCGATCTCGACCTCGACAATTCGACCGGCGGAGCGGTGCAGGCGGGCGTCGATTACGAGCTCGGCAACGGCTGGCTGATCAATGCCGGCATCCGCTATATCGACATCGACACCACCGCCGAGGTCTCGACGGCGACCGGCACCACCGATGTCGACGTGGAGATCGACCCCTGGGTGACCAACATCGGCATCGGCTACCGGTTCTGAATCCCCCGCCGCTCGCCACGCCCACGGGCGATCGGCAGTTGCCGCCGCCCGCGCGGCCGAGCTGGTGGGCGTGCGCAACCTGCGCGCGTCCGCGCGGCGGTGACCGCCATCCGGGCGAATCCGGCTTCCCCCCGGGCCGTTGCGATCGCCGCGGTCCCGATCATCGCCCGCGGGCGTCCTTGACAGGCGCTCGCCGGCGCAGGGGTTCGCGCCGGTGGCGCGCTGCCGTGGCCGCCGCTGCCCCGAGCCTGCCACCGCGGCAACGGCCGGGTCCGCGCACGGCAAGCACACCGGCGTAACGCGCATCCCGGAATTCGGCGCCCGCCCCGGGCGCTCCGCCCACCTCCTCCGACCCGCATCGGCCTGAAGCCGGGCACCGCGGCAGCCGGCGGTCGCCCCGCACCCCCCAACGCCGACCCGTCCGGCGCTGTGCGCGCTGGGCCCGCCACTTCGCCGGCATCGCCGTGCCGGCGCCGCGGCCCGCGCGCGCCTACGTGGAATCACGAATTTCCGCCCAGCGGGGCAACTGCCAAGGTGCCGAACGTACACGGGCCAGGCCGCAACGACGAGGACAGCGAGATGCAAACGACAACCCCCGACAGTCACGGCGACTCGCCGGTCATGGAGCGTTCGCGCCAGCTACCCGCGTCGGGGCGCAGCCGGCGGTCGAAGGCCGGCATGCCCGCCGACGCAGCCCGCGCGCGCAGTGGCAACGCCCGGACACCCGACGCCGACCCGGCGACGAAAGCGGTGGACCTCGAGCTCGTGCAACGTGCCCAGCGGGGAGAAACGGCGGCGTTCGACCTGCTGGTGAGCAAGTACCAGCATCGCGTGGCCGCCCTGCTGGGGCGCTACATCGCGGACCCCTCGGAGCGCGAGGACGTCGCGCAGGAGACCTTCCTGCGGGCCTATCGAGGACTCGATCGCTTCCGCGGCGACAGCGCCTTCTATACCTGGCTGTACCGCATCGCGGTCAACACCGCCACGAATCACCAGGTCTCGGCCGGTCGCCGCCCGACGTCGCGCGGCGCGGACCCCGCCGACGCGGAGGAATTCGAGGACGGCGCCTTGCTGCAGGACCCCGACACGCCCGAAAACACCGCGGCGATGGGCGAGGTCACGCAGGCCATCGAGCAGGCGCTCGCGTCGCTGCCCGACAGCCTGCGGCGTGCGATCAGCCTGCGCGAAATGGATGGACTGACCTACGACGAGATCGCGACGGCGATGGAGTGTCCGATCGGGACCGTGCGCTCGCGCATCGCCCGGGCGCGCTCCGTGATCGATGCGTTCATTCGCCCCGTGCTCGAACGCCCCGAGGCCGCCGGCGTTCGATAGCAACGGCAAGAGCGATGCCGGTTGCCGGACCGGAGTCGCCGCGAGCGACGTCGGGCGGCTCGGCTTCGAGGGCTGCGGGGCCCGATCCCGCTGCCCGCCGAAAGGCCCGCTCGCGCCCGCTTCAGCGGCGATGTGACCCCCAACCCGCAACAAGGAGAACAAGCGCATGCTCCAAGGCAACCCGCGAGACCTTGCGCCGTGGCTGGTCGCGGCCGCAACGGCCGCACCCATCGTCGCCGCCGCGGGCGCGGCGCACGGGGCCGAACTCGCCCAGACCCGTTTGCGCTTGGGCCAGGTCATCGAGGAGGCCGAGCCCGAGGGGGCGAGCATCGCCGCGATCCTCGAACCGAGCGACGCCCCGGGATGGCTCACCTGGCTCGGCGAGGACGTGCACTACGCGCTCGCTTTTTCGGGGTGGCGCGAGGCATCCAGGGATAGCGACGACGTCTTCACCGTGCACTTCGGCCCGACCTGGCACTACGAACCGGACGCCATCGCTCCGCTGGTCGTCGAGATCGGGACCGCACCCACGCTGATGAGCGAGGACGCGCTGGCCGACCGGGACATCGGCGGCCATTTCCAGTTCACTTCGCACGTCACGCTCGGCACCCGGCTCGGGGAACGCCAGCGCTGGCAGGCCGGCGTGCGCCTGCAGCACGTGTCCAACGCGGGGATCGAGGACGAGAATCCCGGGCTCAATGTCGTCATGGTCGAGCTGGGCTACCGTTTCAGCGCGCTCTGAACCGCTGACGGGGATTGGCACGCCATCCGCGCGTCGGGCGCCCGGCTGCCATGGCCGCCGATGACCGTGGCCGAGAGGATCAGCGTGCAGCAGACGTTCGGCATCGGGCGCCGGAACGGGCAGCCGGTTGCGGGTTCACGCGTCGAACCGTCCGTGCACGCTTCGGCGGTTGGGCGCGAGCAAGGTACGGGCCTCGCGGCCGGGCCGGCGCCGGTCTAATGCCCCGCCGCCGGGCTCGCCGCGTCGGCGCTCGGGCTCGAAGCGGCGCCGGACGGCCCCGTGCCCGCAACGCGCCAGTCGGAGAAGGGCCCCCGCAGCCGCACCCGGCAACCCAGGGCGCGCAACCATTCCCCGGTCACGTGGTTGGAGTTGTGACCGACATGGTACGCCTCGGGATGGGGGACGAACTCCAGGTCGTAGAGCGGGTTGTACGTCAGCCCCGCTGCCCCCTCCCGGAAGATCGCGTCGAGCCGGTGGCCCAGGGCCAGCGCCCGGGCACGGGCGACCTCGACGTGCCAGGCGGCCTCGACAGGGACCAGCACGCGGCGTTTGACCGCCTCGACATCCGCCTCGCCCGGCACCGCCTTGCGCCCGAGCGCCGCGCGGTTCGAGCCGAACAGCGTCCCGGAGGCGCGCAGCGTACCGGTGCGATTGCGCGCGTAGTAGCTCCAGTCTCCGTAGGTATAGCGGACCAGGCCCGCTTCGCGCTCGAGGACCAGGCTTGCGTGGCGGCCGTGATCGAGCAGGAACGCGGCCGTCGGGCGCTGCGGATCGCTCGGCGGCACCACGGTGTGGGTGCAGGCCGCGCCGAGCAGGCTGCCCAGGGCCACCAGCGCCCGGCCGCGGTGAATGCGAAGCCGCGGGCCTGCTGGCGCACGAACGGCGACAGACACGGACATGGGTTCGCGCGGGGGCGCGCAGCGCCCCGCGAACCGGGCCCGGGCCACGATCAGCGCCTGCCCGGCACGCTGGAGCGGATTCGGGGTCACGGGCTGCAGCGGCTCCGGGCGCGCGCGGTGGTGACCGGGCTGCGGGTCCGCAGAGCGGCGCGCGAGTCCATCACCGTCCCCGCAGCTCGCGCAGCACCGGCATGGCGTCGAGATCGGCGTCGCTCAGGGCGTTCCAGTCGACACCGGGCGGCCCCGGCGGCGGCTCCGGGACCTCGATGGTCGCGTCGGGCGTGACGATCACGGATACCGGCAGATCGTGCGCATCGACCGGGAAGTCGGCGACGACCTGGATCGCGTGGACGCTCGTGAGCACCGGCACCGCCGGGTGGCCGATGTGGCGCAGGAGCGCGTACTCGATGTCGCCGTAGCCGTGGCCCTTGCCGCAGCGCCGCCCGCGGCGCGTGACCGCGACGCTGCCGTTGACGACGGCATCGACCGGCGGGAGGTCGCGGACCGCCACCGGCTCGCCCCAGCGCTCGGCACCGTCGATGGTCGCGGCCGCGCGGATCGTGTCTTCGGGGATGCGCGCGGGGTCGAGGCGGCGAAAGCCGCCCGCGAGCCGCGGGGTCGGCAGGATCAGCTCGATGCCGCGGCGCAGCGCCGCCTCGCGGAACGGGCGCTGCGGCGTGTCCGGGTTGACCTTGAGGCGCCGCGCTGCGGTGATCCGCGGGTGATCCAGCAGGCGGCGCGCGGCCCGCGGCGCGCCGACGAAGTTGGGAATGCGTCCGCGCACGGGGAACGGGAACGCCGCGGCCTTGCGCGCGGCGAGCTCGGCCCACACGTACCCGCGCGCGCTGTCCTTGTCGGTGAACGCGGTCGCGTTCGCGTCGTCGTCTGCGCCCATGCGAACAGCCCCGGCCCGTGCCCGCGGCCCGCCGGGGCGGCGGGCAAGGGCCACCCGATGGACAGCGGCGCCGCCGGCGACGCTGCACGGCTTCGCGCGAACCTATCATTGCGGCCGCCTGCGCGCACGGGCCCGGCCGCCGCCCCGAGGGCCAGCCGCATCGCGGTCGCGGCAGTGGCGGTCGGAGCCGGTTCGCCGCACCGCGGGCCCGGCGACGGCGGCCTGAGCTTCGGCGCGGACCGCCGCATCGCGCCGGGTCCGGGCCACGCGGATGCACCGAAGATCGAGCTCGACGACCGCGGCCGGCTGCATCTCGCCTATGCCGTCAGCGCGGCAGGACCGCTGGCGCGTTACGCGGTCTACCACACCCGGACACGTCCGGGGCGGGACCGTTTCGCACCGCCTCGCGCCGTGTCTCTGCCCCCGCCCGGGCGATACCCGGGGGCCGGCTATCCGTACCTGGCGGTCGCGGGCGATGGCGCCGTCCATATCGTGTTCGAGCTCTTCACGGGTGACGCCCGAGAGCCCTCGAAGGCGCTGGGGATCGTGCGTTCCGTCGATGGCGGGGAGCGGTTCAGCGAGCCCGTCGTGGTCCCGGGCATCGGGGAGCCGGAGGTCAACGGCAGTACCCAGGGCCTGTTGATGGCGAAGCTCGACGCGACGGGTGATGCGACGGACGACGCGACGATCGCGGTCGTCACCGGCAAGTTCGACCCCGGCCGCGAGAGCCGCATCCGCCTGCGGCGGGCGACGTCCCCCTAGTGTCCTTTAACGGAAGTTCTTCGATCTTTCTCGGCGAGGCACCGTGGTGACTGGCAAGGCGCGCCGACGAGCCATGGCGCACCCCATGGTGAGGAGCCGCAACGCCGCCAGGCGCCGCGAGGGCCGGCGAAAAGACGGCGAACTTTCGTTGA
>CAZVFN010000063.1:0-15747 GCA_964626335.1 uncultured Ectothiorhodospiraceae bacterium | reverse complement strand
GCCGCGGCACGCTCGGCGCGGCCGCCGACGCGCTCGGCGAGCGGCCGCTGCAACTGGCCGGCGTCCCCTTCGACAGCGACACGCTCGCCGAGCTGGCAGCGGCGCCGGCCGCCGAGCCACTGGTGCGGGCCGTGCGCGAACGCCTGGGCCGGCCCGTGGACCTCGCCGACTTCCTGTACCTGCTGGACGATCTCGCCACGGCGGACCACCTGCAGGGCCGCCCGATCTACCTGCCCTCCGGGCGGGCCCGCGCCGTTGGCGTGCTGCTGCACCCGGACGACGTCTTCGACGGCAAGCCGCGCCGCTACGGCGAGCGCGGCGGGCGGCTGGCCGTGCATCGCCCGCCGCGGCCGGCCGACCTCGAGCCCGCGCGCGACGGCGCAGCCCTGGGCCCGCGCTGGACGGCACGCTACCGCAACCCCGACGAGCAGGAGGCGATGCTGGCCGCACTCGAGCGCGCCGGCGGGAGCGATTTCGCCGGGCGCATCCGCCTGCTGCTGGAGCAGCTCCGCGCCCAGGGCGCCGACGCCTGGGTCTTCTCGACGGTGCGCAGCCGCGAGCGCGGCTACCTCATCTACGGCGCATTCATCCTGAGCCGGGCCGACACGGCCGCGCAGGTCGAGCGCCGCAGCGCGAAGCTCGACCGGCTGAACGACGAATGGCGTCTCGACGTGCCCATCCGCTGGCGCCATCCCGACGGCTGGCGGGCGACGGTGGAAGCCGCGCAGGCGATGGCCGACACCTACAACGTCGTCTACGCCACGCAACGCGGCGCGCGCTATTCGAGCCACTACGGCGCCGGCGCCGCCGACTTCGCCGCCATGGGCCTGCCCCGCGAGGTCACGCTGACGGCACCGGGCGGCGACCCCAGCCATACCTTCGACCTGTCCGATCCGCAGCACCCGCGCGATCTGAACCTGTCGCCGGCGCTGATCGCCTGGGTGGAGGCGCACTTCGCCATGCGCAAGCTGCGCAGCGACTACCCGCACTGGACCGACGCCGCGGGGGACTGACGTGATGCCGGGCCCGCGCGCCCGCGCAGTGCATGTCGGCCTCACGCAGCGTCGCGGAGCACGTAGAGCGAGCGAACCATGCAGGCCGGCCACCGGGCAGCCGAATGCCGGTATTGCCGCGCGCGACCATCGAAGGACACGCGTGGGCGTTTTTCTGTCGAAGACCGACGCGCGCAACGGGCCCGACCTCACCCCCCCGGACCCGGTGCGCAGCGTGCGCGCCTCTGCGGCGCAAAAATGCGCCCACGGCTGACGTGACGCCCTGCGGTCAGTGAACGCGTGGCTTGTGGATGCTCGCCAATCCGCCACCCTGTAATCCCGGCGTGAAAGCGGTTAGCCTCGGCGCGCCCCGATTCGCCCGGAGCTGCGGGTGCGCGGTTATCTCGCCATCGCCACGGTCATCCTCGCCGCCGCGTTGACGGCGGCCGGCAACGGCATGATGGCGACGTTCGTGCCGGTGCGCCTCGACATCGCGGGCATCGGCCCCGATGCCGTCGGCCTGGTCGTGACGGCCTACGCCGTCGGCATGCTGCTCGGTTGCGTTCTGTCGGGGCCGGTACTGCGTGCCGTCGGCCACATCCGCGCCTACGCCGCCTTCGCCGCGGCCGGCACCATCGCCACGTTGCTGATGAGCAGCTGGATCGACGCCGCGCCGTGGCTGGTGCTGCGCGTCATCGGCGGCTTCTGCACCACAGCGATGTTCATCGCCGCCCAGTCGTGGCTCAACGAGGTCAGCGAAAGCGGGTACCGCGGGCGCGTGATGGCGTTGTTCTACCTGAGCTACACCGTCTCCCTCGGGCTGGGCGCCCTGATCATGAACCGCATCGCCGCCGACACCACGGCACCGTTCCTGATCCACGCGGGGCTGTACGCGGGGGCCGTGATCCCGGTGGCGCTGACCAAGCTGGAGACGCCGCCGGCGCCCGAGCGCATCGCGGTACACCTGCGCGAGGTCTACCGGATCTCGCCGGTGGGACTCGTCGGCGCCTACGCGTCGGGCTCGCTCGGCATGACCATGATGGGCGTGGGCCCGATGTACGGCACCGCGATCGGCCTCAGCGCGCAGGACATCGCGCTGACGATGGCCGCACTCCAGGGCGGCAACCTCGCGATCCAGTGGCCGCTGGGCTGGCTCTCCGACCGGCTCGACCGGCGCTATGTCATCGGCGGTGCGGCGGTCGCGGTCATGGCGGTCTCGATCGCCGTTCTCGCCGCAGGCAACGCCGGGCTCGTCCTGCTGGTGCTCCTGTTCGGCCTCTGGGGCGGCCTGGCCGAATCGATCTACGCCGTGTCCACGGCCCACGCCAACGACCGCACGCGCGCCGGCAACTACGTGGTCGTCTCCTCGACCGTGCTCGTGGTCTGGGCCACCGGCAGCACGGTCGGTCCGATGATCGCCACCGGCGCCATGCGGCTGCTCGGCCCCGCCGGCATCTGGGTGTTCTTCATCGCCACCGCCGGCCTGTTCGCGGGCTTCGTCGCCTGGCGCCTGCTGCGACGCCCCGAGCCGCGGCCGTCGCAGCAGGAGCAGTTCCACACGCTGCCGGCATCGCCACAGATCCCCGAGTGGAGCCCGTACTGGCACGAGGACGCCGCGGCGTCGGCAGCCGCCGAGGGTGACGCGGCGGAGGTCGAAGCCCACGCCGAGCGGCCCCTGCCCTGAGCCGCGCGCGCCGGCCGAGACTTCACACCAGGGCGCGCTCGATCGCGAGGACGCCGGCGAGCGCGGAGATCGCGAGCACGCCCCAGCGCAGCCAGCGACGGTCGAGCCACCGCGCCGTGCGCGCCGATAGCGCGAAACCGAGCGCCACCGGCGGCAGCATCGACGCGCCGAGCTGCGCCTCGCGCGTGCCCATGTGACCCGCCCAGGCCAGCGCGACCAGCGACAGGGCGGCACTCGGCGCGAAGCAGGCCGAGAGGGTCCCGCGCAGGCGGGTACCCCCGTAGGCCTGGAGCACCAGCGCGAGCGGCGGTCCGCCGATGGCGGTGGCCGTGCCCATGAAGCCCGAGAGGCCGCCCGCCGCGAGCAGTAACCGGCGGCCCGGCACGGGCGGCGGCCGCCACGCGCTGAGCCCGACCGCGAGCAGCACCAGGGTGCCGAACAGCAGCCCCAGCGCGTCCGCGGACAGCACGCGCATGAGCGCGCCGGCCGCGGCGATGCCGAGCGCGAGGCCGGGCAGCACCCGCGCGACCTCCCGGGTCACCACGCCGGCGCGCTCGCGCCAGGCGACCAGCGCCGACACCGCGAGCCCGACCACGATCATCGGCGCCGGCACCAGGACCGGGTCGATCAGGTGGAGCAACGGCGCACCGACGAGCGCCACACCGAAGCCGAGCGAGCCCTGGACCACGGTACCCCCGAACACCACCGCGGCGGCGGCCAGCCATTGCGGCAGCGTCAGTGCGAGGTCCATGGGCGGATTCCTGCCAGCGGCTCAGCGGGACCGGCGCGATGCCATCGGGGCGCGCGAAGTGCGCCACATCGGTTCTCGCCAGGGCGCCAGGAGCGCCCGGGGACGCGCAGGCAAGGAAGGCCCGGGGCCGAAACGCGCCCGGGCTGCGCGCGGCGAGATGCTGCGTCCTGGGCAGTGCAGTGCTGCCTCTCGCAGACTCGCCGCGGACGCGGAGTGCCGTTGCAGGCTGCGTTGAGCGAAGCGATACCCAGCAGCGATGTGGTCCCGGTTGCCGAGCCCCCGCTCGGCTCCATCCCGGTCGACATCTGCCATGACCGCATGCGGTTCATGCTCGCCAGTGCAATGGGGCCTGTCGCCGGTCGCGGAGGACGCAAAGAGGTCGAGAATGGGCGGGTTCCGCTCATGGTCGAAGCGTACAACCAGGCTGGAATCAGCGAAGCGTGCCGACCCGGCGGCAGCCGATGCGGACTGCGCCGCGCGCAGGCCCAGAGGGCTGAGCGCGGGCAGTCCCATCACCTGCCCTTCCGGGACCTGATCAAGCCGGGTTTCGCTTGGCTCAATCCAGCTGACGCCGCTCGCTTCGGCTACCGGCGATCCCCTTTCTTGGTCCGCCTGGCGCACTCGGCGACCCCGCGATAACCAGTCAACCACGTCGCCTCACCCCGGCTCACACCCCGGACTCGTCGAGGAATTGACGCACCATCGGGGCGAAGCGATCGCTGTCGATGAGGAAGGAATCGTGGCCCTGGATCGAGGCGAGCTCGTGCAGGGACACGTCCACGCCGGCGCCCGCGAGATGGCGTGCGATCTCGCGCTGCTGGTCGAGCGGGAACAGCCAGTCGGTCTGCACGCCGGCGATGAGCGCCCGGCGGGCGTCGATGCCCTGCATCGCGTCGGCAACACGGCCGTCGCCGTGCTCGGCGACGTCGAACAGGTCCATCGCGTGCGACAGGTACAGGTAGCAGTTGGCGTCGAACGTATCGATGAAGCGCCGTGCGTTGTGGTCGAGATAGCGCTCGATCTCGAAGTCCGGGCCGTGGGGCTCATCACCGCGCTCGGCCGGATCGATGCGCTGGCGGCCGAAGCGCTCGAACCACTCGACGCCGGAACGATACGACATCATGCCGAGCTTGCGCGCGAGGCGCATGCCCTCGGCGGGGCCCGCCCACTCGCCGTAGCGGCCACCGTTCCAGGCCGGGTCGGTCCGGATGATGTCGCGCTGCAGCGAGCGTACGGCGATCGCGAGCGGATTCGCAGCGACCGCCGCGGAGATGCTGACGAGGTCGCGATAGGTGCCCGGATACATGGCCGCGTAGGCGAGCACGTCCATGCCGCCGAGGGAGCAGCCGGCGACCGTGTGCACCTGCTCGATGCCGAGGGCCCGGCAGGCCGCGCGCGCGGAGGCGGCGATGTCCTCCACCGACAACAGCGGAAAATCGATGCGGTACGGCGCGCCGGTCGCCGGATCGATCGAGGCCGGGCCGGTCGAGCCGAAGCAGCTGCCGAGCGAGTTGATGCAGATGACGAAGAACCGATCCGTGTCGATCGGCTTGCCCGGGCCGATCATGAACTCCCACCAGCCGGGGTCCGGGTCTTCGGGCGAGGATGCCGCATGCGCGCTCGGCGAGAGGCCGGTGAACAGCAGCAGCGCATTGTCACCGGCCCCGGCGAGCTCGCCCCAGGTCTCGTAGGCGATCGTCACCGACGACAGGTGACCGCCCCGATACATCGGCAACGGTTCGTCGAGCGTCACGTAACGCCGGGCACCGGACATCGCTGGCTCGCTCCGCGGGTGGGTGGAACGGGGGGCGGCAATCTTCCCAGAACTCGCGCGCGACGTCTAAGCCGGTTTCGAGCGTGTGCGCATACGTGTACCGGGGGGCGGCCATGGACACCGCAGCGCCGTTGCCGGCGGTCGAGCTCGCCCGTGACGGGTGCGCTCACTGGACGTGCGTCCGCGGGGCTGTCAGTTTGACCGTCGTTTCCCGGCCGCGGAGCGCAACGCCTTGACCACGCCCGATCAGCCACCCGTCGCCCCCGTCGAACCGGTCGAATCGGTCCACCACGGCCATCGACGCACCGATCCTTATGCATGGCTGCGCGCGGACAACTGGCGCGAGGCCATGAGCGATCCCGCGCAGCTGCCGGACGCGATCCGCGCGTACCTCGAGGCGGAGAACGCCTGGGCGGAGGCGGCCCTGGCACCGGCGCAGGCGCTGCGCGATCGGCTCTATCACGAGCTGCGCGGACGCATCCGCGAAGATGACCGCGGCGTGCCGCTGCCGCACGGTCCGTGGCAGTACTTCGCGCGCTACCGCGAGGGCGGGCAGCACCCGCTTGTCTGTCGGCAGCCGCGCGACGCCCGGCCCGGCGTCGAAGAGACGATCCTGCTCGACGGCGATGCCGAGGCCGAGGGCCGCGATTACTTCCGCCTGGTCGCGGCCGTGCATTCCCCCGATCATCGCCTGCTGGCCTGCGCCTTCGACACCACGGGCGCCGAGCGCTGCAGCGTGCGCGTGCGCGATCTCGAGCGCGGCGAGTGGCTGGCGACCGCGATCGAGGACGCGCAGGGCGACCTCGTCTGGTCGGCCGACAGCGACCGCCTGTTCTACACCGTGCTCGATCCCGAGCACCGCCCGCGCTGGGTGCTGCGCCGGGATCTCGCGGACGGCGCCGACACGAGCGTGTACGAGGAGACCGACCCGGGGTTCTTCGTCGGCGTCGACGACACCGAGAGTGGTCGCTTCGTCCTCATCGAGAGCCGCGATCCGGAGACGACCGAGACGCGCGTCATACCCGCGGACCGGCCGGACCAGCCGCCCCGCTGCCTGGTGGCGCGCGAGCCCGGCGTCGAATACAGCGCCACCGACCACGGCGATCGCTGGGTGATCCTGAGCAACCGCGACGGCGCCGACGACTACCGCGTCGTGAGCGCGCCCCTCGACGACCCGGCGCCGCAGCAGTGGGCGGAGCTGATCGCCCATCGCCCCGGCGTCCTGCTCCAGGACGTGCTCGTGTTCCGCGATCACCTGGTGCGCCTGGAGATCGCGGACGCCCTGCCCCGGATCGTCGTGCGGCGCTGGTCGGACGGCGCCGAGCACACCATCGGCTTCGACGAGCCGGCGCACGACCTCGACCTCGTGCCCGGCTACGAGTACGCCACGACCACCCTGCGCTTTGGCTACAGCTCGCCGGCCACGCCCGACCAGGTGCACGACTACGACATGGCCACGGGCGAGCGCGCGCTGCGCAAGACGCAGGACATCCCGAGCGGCCACGACCCGGCGAACTACGTCGTGCGGCGCCTGCACGCGACCGCGCCCGACGGCGAGACGGTGCCGATCTCGCTGTTCCATCACCGCTCGGTGGCGCCCGACGCCGAGACGCCGCTCGTGCTCCACGCCTACGGGGCCTACGGCCTGTCGGAGCTGCCGGCCTTCTCGCCGCACCGGCTGAGCCTGGTCAACCGCGGCTTCGTCCACGCCACGGCGCACGTCCGCGGCGGCAAGGAGAAGGGCGACGCCTGGTACCGCGCGGGCAAGCGGGAGCACAAGGAGAACACGTTCGGCGATTGCATCGCCGCCGCCGAGGCCCTGATCACCGACGGCTGGACCGGCACCGGGCGCATCGCGCTGCACGGCGGCAGCGCCGGCGGCATGCTGGTGGGCGCGGTCACCAACCGGCGCCCGGAGCTGTTCCATGCGGCCGTCGCCGATGTGCCGTTCGTGGACGTGCTCAACACGATGCTCGATCCCGACCTCCCGCTGACGCCGCCCGAGTGGCCCGAGTGGGGCAATCCGATCGAGGACGAGCCGGCCTACCGAACACTGCTCGCGTATTCGCCGTACGACAATGTCCGGGCCCGGGACTACCCGCACCTGCTGGTCACGGCGGGGGTGTCCGACCCACGCGTGACCTACTGGGAACCCGCCAAGTGGGTGGCGCGCCTGCGAGCGCTCAAGACCGACGACCACCTGCTGCTGCTGCGCACGAACATGAGCGCCGGACACGGCGGCGCGGCCGGGCGCTTCCATCACCTCGAGGAGATCGCGTTCCGCCATGCGTTCCTGCTGCTCGTGTACGAGCGCCTGCAGATCGAGCCCCTCGCGGCCGCCTGAAACCCCGGGCCCGGGCCCGGGCACGAGGCCTGCGCTGCGGGCGCGAGGGTCGCCCGGCGCTGGCTTTCGGGCGGAGCGCGGCGCTCCGCCGCGAACCGGGCAGGCCGGTGAGCCGTGACTCAGCCGCGATTCGATGGGTCGAACGCTTCGCCGCCGGCCGCGCCGAACGCTGGCCGCATGCGGGTACCGGATCCGCGCGCGTCGCTCGTGCGAAACGCTTCGCGTGCGCCGCGCCACCGCGCGGCCGGATGCATCCATGTCCGTTGCGCGTCGCCTGCAGCAGATCCTCGTCGATCGTCCCCTCGCGCCCTGGGCCATGCGCCTCGGCCTCGGTCGTGCGACGGTCGAGGCGCTGCGCGCCGACGGCCTGCCGGGACCACGGGCCATCGAGCGGATCGTCGCCTTCGAGGGGGTGCGACGACGCTGGCTGATGGATGGCGTGGGCGAGCGCTTCACCGTGATGCGCACGGGCAGCGACGAGGCCACCGCGGTCGCCGTCGCCACCATGCTGGACGATCGCCCGGCTTGGTCGGTGCATCTGCTGGACGGTGGCCGCGAGCGCGCCCTCGTGCTCACGCACCCCGGGCGGCTCGAGGCGCCGCTGCGTACCTACACGGTCGTCGCGATCGTCGCCGAGCCAGTGGGCCACCGCACCCTGGCGGCCATCGAGCAGCGCCGCGCGCTCACGGGTCACGCCGTCGCCGGGCGCACGGTGGCGGGCGTGCGCGCCGCCCGGGTCGGCCCCTATCGGCTGCTCGGCGATGCCGCACACCCCGGCCTGCTGCGGCCGGCCGCGGGCGAGCGCGCCAGCGCCTGAGCGCGGGCCGGGGGACTCAGCCGCCTGCGCCGTACAGCAGCGAGCCGAGGGCAACGGCCGCGGCGATGCCGGCACGTCGGCCGCGAGCGCGCTCGGCGGGGCGGGGCGCATGCGCCGGATAGCGACCGCGCCGTAATGGACGGCGCGCACGCAGGACGTCGTCCCGGTCGATGCCTGCAACGTGCTGACGCGGTAGCCGGTCTCGGACAGGCCCCTGGTGCCCTTTGACGAAAGTTCGCCGGCTTTTCACCGGCCCTCGCCCAGCAACATCGGCGAACCGCCGTCACGGGACACTCGGAGCCTGTCCGGGCAACCCTGTACCGACTGCGCGCGTGCCACGGCGGCATCGTTTGGCAAGCGCTCCACTCACATGGGAACCACCATGCTCGTTTCACGATCGCCAAGACCTGCTCGCGGTCCCACGCGCTCGCGACGGCACGGATTGCCCGGACAGGCTCCCAGTGCCCTTCAACGAAAGTTCGCCGTCTTTTCGCCGGCCCTCGCGGCGCCTGGCGGCGTTGCGCCTCCTCACCATGGGGTGCGCCATGGCTCGTCGGCGCGCCTTGCCAGTCACCACGATGCCTCGCCGAGAAAGATCGAGGAACTCCCGTTAAAGGGCACTAGCGGTCGGGCCCATCGAGGGGGAGTGGATGGGCGAGGCAACGATGCCGTCGGCCCCGGAGCCCGACAGCGGCTGCAGCAGCGCCGTCGGCACGGCGTCCGCCGGTAACCCGAGCGGGGTCTGCGGGCCGCAATGCGGCGTAGCGCATCACTCACGCAAGGCGCGCTCCGTTCGAACCGCACTCCACAATGCCGCCAGCCACCGGGGGTTGCCCGAATGACGCTCGCCATGCTCGCCGCCATCGTCCTGACCGTCGCCGTGGGCGGCGGCGCCGTGCTCGGTCAACGCCACGCGCGCGGCCGCGGCGTCAAGCTCGCCCTGGGCCTCGCCCACGCGGCGGTCGCCACGGCCGGGCTCGTGCTCCTGGCGACGGCCGTGTTCGGCGGCGGCCAGCCGGGCGCCGTCAACGCCGCGTTGCTGCTGGTCGCGATCGCCCTGCTCGGCGGCGGCTTCCTGCTGCTGTTCCGCCTGCAGGGCGACACGCCGCCCGGGTTCATGATCGCGCTGCACGGGCTGACTGCTTTGGCAGGGCTGGCCTCGCTCTGGGCCGGGCTCCTGCTCGCCGGCTGACGTGCCGCCGCCCCGGTGCACCCGGGCCCTCCGGGTCATTCGCCGTTCAGCCGCAAGCGCCCGGTGCGGCTGAAGGCATGCTCGAAGCGACCGAGGGCGCGCTCGCCGGCCCGGCCACGGGCCGTGCCCTCGAGCGCATAGTCGAGGGGGCCGCCCCCGGTCAGCAGGCGATAGGCCTCGCGGCCGACTGCGCCGAAGTCGAGGCGGAACGGCAGCGACACGGTGGCGCGCCCGTTCGCCGGCACCGCCGTGCCGGACTCGGCGCCGGTGCTCGCCCAGCGCTCGCCGTCCACGTGCAGCTCGTAACGCAGCGCGTCGAGCTCGACCCCGAAGGCGTTGGGGTTGTCGACGCCGAGGTCGAGCACGAGCCGGGCCCCGCGCCAGCCGAGCTCCTCCACCCGCAGGTCGGCCAGCCGAATCGCGGGCGCGCGGGCGACGGGCAGCCGCCCCTCGGCCCGCAGCGGCAGGCGCTCGCGGCCGAGAACCGGGCTGTCCAGCGCCAGACCGAGCTCGACGGCGTAGGCCACGCTGTCGCGCGCGGCGAGATCGCCCGGCAGGCGCGCGAGCTCGGCGAAGGCGAGGTCGATCGGCACGGCCAGCGTGCGGCGCCCCTCGCCCGGCACGGACAAGCCCTGCTCGCGCTTGCCGGACAGCACGCGCTGGCCCTCGACGGCAAGGGCGTAGTCGAGGCCATCGAGGCCGATCGCGACCGGGTTCGGGTTGTCGATGCGCACGTCGGCCTCGAGGCGCGCGCCGTCGAAGTCGAGCCCGGCGAGGCGCACGTCGGCGATCTCCGCGCTCGGCCGGCGCCGTTCCAGCTCGGACTCCAGGGCTGCGCATCCCGCCAGCGCCAGCGTCGCCAGCGCGCTCGCCAATGATCGCGTCCACGCCGATCGATCCATAGCGGCCCACCACACCGTCGCTCCGGCGGCACGCCGCCGCCGCGGTGCCGAGCCTATCATCGCGCTCCGGCGACGTCGCCGGACTTGAGTAGCGCGGCGCATTGCGCTACACATGCACCCTCGCGGCCGCCGCGCCGCAGGCATTGCGGGGGCCGCATGGAAGACATCTACAACCAACCGTCCATCGAGGAGGCGCCCGGGGTTCGCGGCATCCATTCGGGGCGTCCGCTCGCCTGGCTGGCGCAAGGTGTGCGCGACCTGGCGCGGGCACCGGCGCCGAGCCTGTTCTACGGGGTCGTTTTCGCCGCCGCCGGCTACCTCGCGATCGGCGTGCTCGGGCAGTTCGCCTATCTGGTCACCGCCATGCTCTCGGGGTTCCTGCTGCTGGCCCCGTTCCTCGCCATCGGCCTGTACCGGATCAGCCAGCGCCTCGAGCGCGGCGAGCGCCCCGGCCTGATCGACTCGATGACCGCCTGGCGGGTGAATTACGGTTCGATCGGCCTGTTCGCCGCCTTCCTCGGTTTTGCCTTCATTTTCTGGGAGCGGCTGTCGGCGATCATGTTCGCCCTTTTCCACGGCCGCGACATCCCGGCGGTGGACGACCCCAGCGGCTGGATCTTCCTGCTCGGGGAAGACCCGGCCTTCTTCGCGCTCTACGGCCTGGTCGGCGCGGTCGCCGCAGCCGTCGTCTTCGCCGCGAGCGTGGTCACGATCCCGCTGATGCTCGACCGCCCCATCGACCCGGTCACGGCGCTGATCACCAGCCTGCGCAGTGTCGGCAAGAATTCCTTCTCCCTGTTTCTTTGGGCGCTGCTGATCGCCGTGCTGTTCGTCGTCGGCGTGCTGAGCTGGTTCATCGGGCTGGTGCTGATCATGCCGGTGCTCGGCCACGCCAGCTGGCACGCCTACCGCGACCTCGTCGAGCCCGGGCCGGGCACATGAGCGCGCGGGTCGCGTCGCCGCTCGCGGCGTGCTAGCTTTCAGCGCCATTTGCCGCCCGGATCGCCCGGCCATGCCCCGAAAGCGCGCCGCCCGCCTCTGCGGCCTGCTGCTCGCGCTCGCCTGCGCGAGTGCCTCCGCCGCCGACGCGGCGCCCGCCGGATCCGATCCCGAGAGCATACGCCTGGCTTCGGTGCACGCCGCCGTCGCCGATCTCGACGCCGACCGCGTGATCTACCGCAAGCTCGACGACCGCAGCGTGCCGATCGCCTCCCTCACCAAGCTCATGACCGCCATGGTCGTGCTCGATTCGGATGCGTCGATGGATCAATGGTTGCCCGTGGTCGAGCGCGACGAGGCCGCACCGAACAATGCATGGACCCGCATGCGGGTCGGCTCCGAGCTGCCGCGACGCGACCTGCTGCGCCTGGCGTTGATGGCGTCGGAGAACCACGCCGCCTACCTCCTCGCGCGCCACTACCCGGGCGGCGTGGACGCCTTCGTCGAGGCGATGAACGCCAAGGCCGCGGCGCTCGGCATGGGCGACACGCACTTCGAGGGGCCGAGCGGCCTGGCCACGGGCAATCGTTCGAGCGCGACCGACATGCTCGAGCTGGTGCGCGCGGCCCACCGCTACGACCGCATCCGCCAGTACACCCGGTCCCGGCGCTTCACGGCGCGCTTCCGCAAGCCCCGCTACAATCTGTACTACGGCAACACCAACGTGCTCGTCTACCGCAACCACTGGGACGTGCAACTGAGCAAGACCGGCTACCTGAACGAGGCGGGACGCTGCCTTGCGATGGTCGCGCAGCTCGACGGGCGCACCATTGCCATGGTCCTGCTGAACTCGTTCGGCACGCGCACGCCCATCGGTGACGCCGGTCGCATCAAGCGCTGGCTGGCGACCGGCGACAGCGGCGGCGCCGCGGGCGCGGCGATGCGCTACGAACGCCGCGAGCGGGCAAGGATCGAGCAGGTGCGCAGCGACGACGCAACGGCCAAGGCGGAGTGCGACGAATCGGTCGGTTGTTGAGGGAGGCGCGCCCCGGCGACGCCCCATCCGTGCGCCGTCGCGAACGCGGCCACCCGTGACTATCCCGGTGGTGGCGCAACCGGCACCGACGATTCCCGCTCATCCACTCCGCAGGCGATCACCCGCGTCGGCCGACCGAGTGCGCAGGCGTAGAGCTCGCCCACGGCGACATCCAGCGGCGGGCGCGGGTAGTCGAAGCGAGTGACCGCCGCGGCGACCGTCTCGCCATCCCGCCGTGCCCCGACGCGAAAGGCGAACGCATAGAAACCCGCCTGGCCCATGCGCAGGTCGGTGACGACGACCACGCCGTCACGCGCGGTCACTGCGTAGAAACCGTCGGTGAACGCGGCCAGCTGGCGCACGGGCCGCGTGGCGCGGATGCCGTCGAGCAGACCGCGGCGGTTCGGGTAGCGCCGGAAATGGATCGCACGCGCCGAGCCGAGTGTGTGGAAACCCTCCCAGTGCGCGGTCTCGCCGACCGCCACGATCCGCCACAGCACGCTGTTGAACGGGCTCGGCGTCGCCAGCACACGCTCGGCCGGGATGCCGGCGGCGGCGAGCGCATCGGTCGCGCGCGCCTCCACCCACTGCTGTGCGACGATCGTCCAGGCCAGGTAGAGGGTCGACAGGGCCAGGCCCGCCGCGTTCCAGACCCGGGCGCGGCGGCAACCGCGGCGAGGCGCGAGCGCGAGCGTCCCGCCGACGCCGGCCAGCAGGGCCAGCGTGTACAACGGGTCGATGATGAAGATGCTGCCGAGGCCGACGGCCTCGTCCGCGAACGGCAGCCACAGGCGCGTACCGTAGACGGTCGTCGCATCGAGCAGCGCGTGCGTGACCAGCACCAGCCAGACGGCCAGCAACCAGCGCCATGGCGGGTCGCCGTGCGCGCGCCGCAGGCGCTGGATCGGCCACGCAATGAGCGGCGCCGCCAGGGTCTGCAGGAACAGCGCGTGGGTATAGCCGCGGTGCCAGACGAAGTCCGCGACCGGCCCGCCGAGCGGGACGAAGCTGTCGAGGTCGGGCAGCGTGCCGACCCCGGCGCCAACGGCGAACGCGCGCCAGCCCGCGCAGCGGCCCATGACGGCGCCGCCCACGGCGGCCCCGAGTGCGGCCTGGGTCACCGAGTCCACGCGATCGTCCCCAGCGAGCGATCGCCGCGGGCGCCGGCGCGTCGGTCCGGTTGTGCGCACATGGGGCCATCCCTCGATCGCGGAGACACGATCCTCCCACCAACCATGCCGGCGTGCCAGCGTCCACCCGCCAGTCCCGCCGCAACGGGGTGGCGCAATCCGCCGCTCCGCGCAGCCAGTCGTGCCAGGCTGGTTCGACTCGCAGGCCGGGTTGCGCGCCGCAACACCCGGCAGCGACCGGTCGATCCGTGCCGGCGTACATCGCGCGGCCCGCGGGATCCGCCGACGCGATGCGCCCGCGGCCGGAGGACCACCGCCGCTGGCCCACTCGCGGCGGGCGGGGTTGGATCGTAGGCTGGGGCGAGCGCCGCGACACGCGGCATCGGCCGTTGACCCATCGCGGCCTGCGACAATCGCAACGGGGGTGCAACGCCATGACGGACACACGGCCCGGATCACCGCGGATCGAGGCGATCGAGTGGGGGCACATGCAGATCGAGGGCCTGGGCCACGGCAAGGACTTCAAGCTGTGGCCCGGCGGGGGCCGTGCCTGGGACTGGAACGAGACGGGCACCCGCCACGTCCCCGGCATCCAGCGCGCGGACTGCCACGAGCTCATCGACGCGGGCGCGCGTACGCTCGTGCTCAGCCGCGGGATGTGGTGCGCGCTGCAGACGCCGCGGGACACGCTCGACTGGCTCGCCGAGCGCGGTGTCGACGGCCGTGTCCTCGAGACCCGGGCCGCAGCGGACTGCTACAACGAGCTGGCCGCCGCGGGCGAGCCCGTGGGCGGCCTGTTCCATTCCACCTGCTGAGCACTGGCCGGGATCGGGATCCGCCGCGGCCCCCTACGCTCCCGCGGCAACGCGACCGGACCGGCCATTGGGTCGTCCGCGCGCCCGCCCGGGCCCGATACGCCCGCTGCCTGCAGGCGCCCCGGGACGCCGCCCGCACCGGGCCCCGGATGGCCGCAGTCAGTCGCCCGGATCCCGCCGGCGCGCCTCGACCCCGACCGGTGCGGGCCGCAGCGACGCCGGCCACCGCGAACGGCGACCGTGCGCGCGGCGCGCACTCACGCGGAGTCGGTGACGGCGGATTCGGGGCCCATGCGCTGGACCACGTCGAAGCCCTCGAACCGGGGGCCCTCGAGATAGACGTGGCGATGATCGCCCGCGTTGCGATGGGCGGCCTTGAACGCCTCGGAATGCGTCCAGGCCTCGAACGCCTCGCGCGAGGTCCAGACCGCGTGCGACGAGTACAGCGTGTGGTCGTCGGCCTCGGGGCCGCGCAGCAGGTGGAACTCGATGAACCCCTCGACCTCGCGCAGGTGCGAGTCGCGCTCGCGCCAGATGCGCTCGAATTCCTCCTCGTGGCCGGGCCGGATCTTGAATCGATTCATGGCGATGAACATGGGTGCAGCTCCTTCGGGTGGCTTCCTTGGGTTGAACGAAACGATGCGGGGGCCGCACGGCCGGCCTCTCAGGCGACCCGGCCGGTAGCCCCGGCATCGGCGGACGGATCGGCCTCCCCCGGCAGCGGCAGCATGTAGGGTCGCCCCGTGACCGGGTGCTCGCGGCACAGGGTACGCACACCGAAGGCCGCCGACATCGTCGCCGCGGTGACGATGTCCTCCGGCGGGCCCTCGGCGAATACGCGGCCGTCCACGAGCACCACGATGCGATCGGCATACTGCGCCGCCAGGTTCGGGTCGTGCAGCACGGCCAGCACCCCGTGGCCCCGGCGCGCGAAGCGCCGCGCCGTGGCGGCGATGCGCTGCTGGTGGGCGAGATCCAGATTGTTGGTCGGCTCGTCGAGCAGCAGGTAGCGCGTGCAGCCGCGATCGTCGGCCGGGTCGGGCCGACCTGCGCGAGCACGCGGGCGAGCTGCACGCGCTGGCGCTCGCCGCCGGACAGGCGCGTGTACGGGCGTTGCCCGAGGTGCGTGATGTCGCACTCGGCCAGGGCCTCGGCCACGATGGGGCGATCGCGCGCGGCGTCGCGCGTGCCGGCCCAGGGGCTGCGCCCGAGGGCGACCACCTCGCCCGCGCTCAGCGGGAAGTCGAGCGCGGGCGCCTGCGGCAGCACCGCCCGGCGGCGCGCGAGCGCGGCGGGCTCGCCGGCAGCAACCTCCGCCGCGTCGGGGAGGGCCGCGCCCGCCTCGGCGGCGAGGCCACCCCAGGCCACGTG
>CAZVFN010000062.1:0-15910 GCA_964626335.1 uncultured Ectothiorhodospiraceae bacterium | reverse complement strand
CGATGATAGCCATAGGGCACCCAGATCATGGCCATGCCCGTCGCCCGCGCGGCGGCGCCGCCAACACGGGCTCCGAAGCGACGGCGGCGCTCACGCGGGCGCTGAATCCCGGCGCCACCGCGGCACCGGACGCGCCCTGCAGGCACGCCCGCGCGACATGATAGCGTTCCCAGTTTGCGCGCAGCTCGTGGTCGGCGAGCAGGCGATCGACCAGGCGCCGGCACTCGGCCGGGTCGACCTCGCCGTCGGTCAGCGCCGAGAGTTGCTCGCACATGCGCTCGTGGTTGCGATCAGGTTCCATTGCGCTTCCCCCGCTCGTCCAGCAACGGCGCGATGGCCTCCTCGATCGCCGCGCGCGCGCGGAAGATGCGCGAACGCACGGTGCCGATCGGGCAGCCCATCGCCGTCGCGATGTCCGTATACGACAGCCCCTCCAGCTCGCGCAGCGTGACGGCGTCGCGCAAGTCCGCGGGCAGCGACTCGATGGTCCGGTCGATCGTTCGCTGCATCTCGCTCGTCAACAGCTCGCGCTCGGGCGTATCCATGTCCCGCAGCAGCGCCCCGTCGTCGTATTGTTCGGCATCCGTCGCATCCACGCCCTGGCTCGGCACACGGCGAGCGGCCGATACCAGGTGATTCTTGGCCGTGTTGATCGCGATGCGGTAGAGCCAGGTGTAGAAGGCGCTCTCGCCGCGGAAGCTGGCCAGGCTGCGGTACGCCTTGATGAAGGTCTCCTGCGCGACGTCATCGACCGCCGACGGATCCGCAACGTAGCGCGCGATTACGTGAGCGATCCGGTGCTGGTACTTGCGCACCAGCAGATCGAACGCCCGCGGGTCACCGCCCTGGACGCGCTGCACCAGTTCCAGATCGATGGCGCGCTCGCTCACCGGCGCGCGATCCCCGGCGCGCGGTGCGCTCCATCCACCCTGGGCCGTTCGGACAAGGGGTGATCGAGGAAGGTTCCCGGCGACGACGCCCGGCCACCCCGTTGGGGCTCGGCCCAGTCGGCGGGTTCGGCATTCATCGGGTCGCGCAGTCCGGTTGTCGAGTGGGCCGGCGGCACGCGCTGCGGTGCCCTGGCGCGGTCGCGATCGGGCCGGCTCCGGCCTGAGACACCGGGCATCTGACGTGCCAAAATACAGAGCCCTGGGAGAGCGGACAAGCGATGCCTGACGCGATCGACACCGACGTACTCATCCTCGGCAGCGGTGCCGCGGGCCTGACCTGCGCCCTGCATGCCGCACCCCATGCGCGTGTCACGGTGCTCGCCAAGGGGGCCCTGCCCGAGGGCAACACCTGGTACGCGCAGGGCGGGATCTCCGCCGTGCTCGACGGCGGCGACAGCTTCGAATCCCACATCAGGGACACCCTCGAGGCCGGTGCCGGCCTCTGCGACCCCGATGTGGTGCGCTTCACGGTGGAGCACGGTCCCGAGTGCATCGCCTGGCTCGAGTCGCTCGGCGTCGACTTCACGCGCGAGCCGACCGGGCCGGACTCGCCCTATCACCTCACGCGCGAGGGCGGCCATGCGCACCGCCGGGTCATCCATGCCGACGATGCCACCGGCCGGGCGGTCGAAAGCCAGCTGCTCGAGCGCGCCCAGGGCGACGCCAACGTGTCCCTGCTGCCGCACCGCAACGCGGTCGACCTGATCACCGAGCCCGTTCCCGACGGACGGCGCTGCGTCGGCGCGTACGTACTCGATACCCGCACCGGGCGCATCGACACCGTGCGCGCGCGGGCCGTTGTCCTGGCGACCGGCGGCGCCAGCAAGGTCTACCTCTACACCAGCAACCCGGACGGGGCGACCGGCGACGGCGTCGCGATGGCCTGGCGCAGCGGTTGCCGGGTGGCGAACATGGAATTCATGCAATTCCACCCGACGTGTCTCTATCACCCGCGCGCGAAATCGGCCCTCATCTCCGAGGCCGTGCGCGGCGAGGGCGGGCACCTGCTGCTGCCCGACGGATCGCGCTTCATGGAGCGTTTCGACGCGCGCGGCGAGCTCGCCCCGCGCGACATCGTGGCGCGGGCGATCGACCACGAGATGAAGCGCCTCGGGGCGGATTGTCTCTACCTCGACATCAGCCATCGCGACGCCGCCTTCATCGAGCAGCACTTCCCCAACATCCTCGCCAGCTGCCTCGAGTTCGGCATCGACATGCGCCGCGAGCCGATCCCGGTCGTGCCCGCGGCGCACTACACCTGCGGCGGCGTGCTGACCGACCGCGCCGGCCACACCGACCTGCGCGGGCTCTACGCGGTCGGCGAGACCGCCTGCACGGGGCTGCACGGCGCCAACCGGATGGCGAGCAACTCGTTGCTGGAGTGCCTCGTATTCGCGCGCGCCGCCGCCACCGACATCGCCGCGCGCCACGACCAGCTCGGCACCGCGTCCGCCCTGCCCGTGTGGGACGAGAGCCGGGTCACCGACTCCGACGAGGAGGTGGTGGTCGCGCACAACTGGGACGAGCTGCGGCGCTTCATGTGGGACTACGTGGGCATCGTGCGCAGCGAAAAGCGCCTGCAGCGCGCGCGCAACCGGATCGACCTGCTGCAGTCGGAGATCCACGAGTACTACGGCAATTTCCGCGTCACCAACGATCTCCTGGAACTGCGCAACCTGGCGCTGGTCGCCGACCTCATCATCCGCAGCGCGGCCGCGCGGCGCGAGAGTCGCGGTCTGCATTTCACGATCGACCATCCGCAGCCCGCCGCGAGCGGCGGCCCGACCGTGCTGACACCGTCCGGGCGCGCCGGGGACCCCGCATGGCAACTGGGGAGCGCCTGACCGATGACGCAGACCAACCCCCCGCGGCTGCTCGAGCCGGCCGCGCTCGCCGACATCCTCACGGACCCGGCGGTGCGGGTCGTCGACCTGGGCCCCGGCGAGGTCTTCCGCGAGCACCACGTGCCGGGCGCCGTCCACCTGCCCTACACCGAGCTCGTCCGCTCGCGGCCGCCCGTCGGCGGCCTGCTGCCCGACCCGGACACGCTCCTGGACGTGTTGCGCGCGGCCGGCATCGGTCCGGGCGTCGACGTGGTCGCCATGGACGCGGAGGGCGGCGGCGCCGCCGGGCGCCTGATGTGGACCCTCGACGTCGTCGGCCACGACCGATGCGCACTGCTCGACGGCGGCCTGCGGGCCTGGGTTCGCGAGGGCTTCCCGGTGGAACAGGGGCCCGGCACGCGCCCGCCCCGCGGCGACCTCGAGCCGGCGCGCCGGGACGCGGCCCTGCGCGAGGCCGAGGGCATCATGGCCCGCCTCGGCGAGCCCGACTTCGTCTGCCTCGACGCGCGCTCGGCGGGCGAGTACCAGGGCTCCATGGTCCGGGCGGCCCGCGGGGGCCACATTCCGGGGGCCGCCCACTACGAGTGGACCGAGGCCATGGATCCGGCGCGCAATCTGCGCCTGCGCCCGCTCGACGCCGTCCGCGCCGAGCTCGAGTCGCTCGGCGTGACGCCCGACCGCGAGGTCGTCACCTACTGCCACACCCACCACCGTTCCGCGTTCAGCTACGCGCTGTTGCGCCTCCTCGGCTATCCACGGGTCGCGGGTTATCCCGGCTCCTGGTCCGACTGGGGCAACCGCGGCGACACCCCCGTCGAGTAGGTCCCACCCCAGAGCGCACAAACCTGCACCCATAAGCGATTTTCCCACATCAGCGCGGTGATTGCGCATTACCGGCGTCGCAGGCAGACTGACACTCATTGGCGCCGGAGTCGGCATGGGGGAATTCGGGCAGGCCTTCGTCGACGCAGTGCGCCTGCTGGTGGCACTCGATCCGCAATTGCTCGGCATCGTCGGCCTGTCCCTGTGGGTCAGCCTCAGCGCCGTGCTGATCGCGGCAGCGGGGGCGATCCCGATCGGCGCCGCGCTCGGGATCGCCCGCTTCCCGGGGCGGGCCGTCCCCGTGGCGGTACTCAACGCGCTGATGGGGCTGCCGCCCGTCGTCGTCGGCCTGGCGGTCTACCTGCTGCTATCGCGCGCGGGGCCGCTGGGCGAACTCGGGCTGCTGTTCACCCCGGGCGCGATGGTCTTCGCCCAGACGATCCTGGTACTGCCATTGGTCGCCGCGCTCGCGCGCCAGACCGTCGAGGACCTCGCCGGCGAGTACCGCGAGAGCCTGGCGGCACTCGGCTCGGGCCGGCTGCGCATGCTGCCGACGCTGGTCTGGGAGGGGCGCTTCAGCCTGCTGACCGCAGTGCTGGCCGGTTTCGGCCGCGCCATCGCCGAGGTCGGCGCGGTGATCATCGTCGGCGGCAACATCGCCGGCGTCACGCGCGTGATGACCACCGCGATCACGCTCGAGACCAGCAAGGGCAACCTCGGCCTCGCACTCGGCCTCGGCGCGGTGCTGGTCGGACTGACGATCGGGATCAACGCGCTCGCACTCGCCGTCTCGCGCCTGGGGCGCACGGAGTCTGCCGCATGAGCGATTCGACCGACAGCCTGTTCCCGGTCCGCCTCGACCGCATCCGCCTGGAAGCCGGCGGCCGGGCGCTGCTCGACGACGTCTCCGCGGTGTTCGCGCACGCACCGGTCACCGCCGTGCTCGGCCCGAACGGGGCCGGCAAGACCCTCCTCATGCGCGTCTGCCGGGGTCTCGTCGAGCCCGCGGGCGGCACCGTCCGCTGGGGTGTGCACCGCCCACGCGCGCTCGGCGTCCGCATCGGCTACGTGCCGCAGAATCCGGTGATGCTGCGCCGCTCGGTGCGCGCCAACGTCGCCTACGCGCTCCAGCTGGCGGGCATCGCCCCCGGACAGCGCCGCACCCGGATCGGCGAGGTGCTGGGCGACGTGCGCCTCGAGGCGCTCGCGCGCACCGGCGCGCACAACCTCTCCGGCGGCGAGCGTCAGCGCCTGGCCATCGCACGCGCCTGGGCCCAGGGACCCGAGGCGCTGCTCCTGGACGAACCCACGGCCCACCTCGATCCGGCGTCGGCGGCGGCGATCGAGCGGACCGTCGCCCGCGTGCGCGCCACCGGCACCCGCATCGTCTTGTGCACCCACGACCTCGCCCAGGCCCGGCGCCTGGCCGACGAGGTCGTGTTCATGCATTGCGGGCGCATCCGCGAGCACGCCCGGACCGCGGACTTCTTCGAGCGCCCGGCCAGCGCGGAAGCAGAGCGGTTCATCGCCGGCGAATTGTTGACGGCCGTGACCGCCTGACGTCCACCCGGCCCGGGCCGTGAAAGGGCGATCGCGGCGAGCCATCCCGCCGCTCGCGTGCAGCACCCCTTCAGGGCCGAGGGCCCCGCAAGCGATCGACGTGCGGCTGGCGTCGGATGCGAGCAGGCCGAGCCGGATCCCCTCGGGGCGTCGCCCGCGTGAGGCATCCGGGTGTCAGCGACTTTCCCCGGCCGGGCACGGCCCGCGTCGCAGCGCCCGGCGGATCAGCCCGACCGACGGACCGGCGACGACGCCGCCTCCACCAGGCCCACGCTGCCCGGCACGCGCCGGCCGACCAGGCTTCGCATCCCGCGTTCCGAGCGAGGCAACGCCGGCGCATCGGCCTCGATCATGACGACACCGATCCGGATGGCATCCGGCCTGCCGCGAGGGCCCGCCACGGAGCGGTTCGCGGACCGGTCAAGGTGCGTTGTAGCGCACCGAGCCGGTCCCGGCTATGGCGTAGCCGCCCAGGGTCTCCGCGCGTTCGGCGAAACGCGGCGTGCGCGTGAGCGCCAGCAGGGCCTGCAACGGCGGCTCGAAGTAATCGCGGCGGCCGACGACCAGGTCGAAGCGCTCGTCGGCGAGCGGCAGGAAGTCGAGGCCGGCCTCGCGTGCGGCCGCCTCGATGCCGAGGCCGGTATCGGCATGCCCCGCGTGGACCTCGCGCGCGACGTCGTTCTCGTTGACGGCGGGCTCGTCGATGACGTTGAGATGCTCGCGGCACAGCCCCGCCTCGTCGAGGAGGCGATCGAGGCGCAGACGGCTGCCGGCGCCGGGCTGGCGGTCGATCAGGCGGGCCTCGAGGCGCTCGATGTCGCGGAGCGCGCGGATTCCGAGCGGATTGCCCGGTGCCAGGATGAGCCCCTGGCGGCGATACGCCCACTCGATCAGCACCGGGTCGTGCCCGAACTCCGCCGAGCGCACGCTGGCGACATTGTCCTCGCCGCCTCCGGGATCGGGCACGTGCAGACCGGCGGCCACGGCTTCGCCACGCGCGAACCGGGCGAGGCCGTCGAGACTGCCGCCGAACAGCAGCGCGAGTCCGCACCCCGCGGCCTGGACCGCCCATTCCAGCAGCGGGTCGTGGCTGCCCGCAATCACCGCGGCCGGCTCGATCCGCATCCGGGCCGCCGCGCCCTCGCCGTGTTCGAGCAGCCAGCGGTCGATCAGCGCGCGCGGGAACAGCCACTTGCCGGTCACACGCGTGCACGGTATGGCACCCGTGCGCACGAGCTCGTAGATCTTGCGTTCCTTCAGCCGCAGGTACTCGGCCACCTCGCGGGTGGTCATCAGGTGCTGCATGCGATCTCCCGGTGGTGGGCGGACACGGCGGCGCAGCGGCGCACTGGCGGCCCGCGCCCGCGTTCAGATGCGGAACACGTGCTCGCGGTAGTAGCGCAGTTCGGCGATCGAATCGCGGATGTCGTCCATCGCAAGGTGGCTGCCCTCCTTGCGGATGCCTTCGAGCAATGACGGCGACCAGCGCTGGACCAGCTCCTTGATCGTGCTGACGTCGAGATTGCGGTAATGGAAGAACGCTTCCAGCTGCGGCATCAGGCGCGCGAGGAAGCGCCGGTCCTGGCAGATACTGTTGCCGCACATCGGGGAGTGTCCGCCGGGCACCCACTCGCGCAGGAAGGCCAGCGTGCGTGCCTGCGCCGCCGCGTAATCGAGATCCGACGCCCGAACCCGTTGCGTCAGCCCCGATTGGCCGTGCTGGCGCGTGTTCCAGTCGTCCATGGCCTCCATGACCGAATCCGGCTGATGGATCGCCAGGACCGGCCCCTCGGCCAGGATCGCGAGCTCGCTGTCCGTGACGATGGTGGCGATCTCGATGATCGCGTCGTTACGGGTATCGAGCCCGGTCATCTCGAGATCGATCCAGATCAGGCGTTGCGCCGCATCGGTCATGTCGTTTCCTGCGCGCGGTCGGGCTTGGTATTCTAGCAACTCAGGCGCACTGCCACGCGATCGCCGCATGCATCCGTTCACGCTCGTCTTCCTCGTCGCAGTGGCCGCGTGGCTCGGCCTGCGGCTGTGGCTCGCCCGCCGCCAGGCCGCGTCCGTGCGGCGCCACCGCGACCGCGTACCCGACGCCTTCGCGGGCGTCATCCCCAGCGAGACCCATCGGCGCGCGGCCGACTATGCCGTCGCCCGCACGCGCCTGGGCGCGCTGGACACGCTGCTCGAGGGCGGACTCCTGCTCGCGTGGACGCTCGGCGGCGGGCTCGAGGCGGTCGACAGCGCTTGGCGGGCCGCCGGGCTCGGGCCCGTGGCGACCGGCGTCGGCGTCCTCGCTACGATCGCGGTCGTCGCGGCCGCGGTCGATCTGCCGCTGCGGGTCTGGCGGACGTTCGGTGTCGAACAGCGCTTCGGCTTCAACCGGACGACGCCGCGCCTGTTCGTGCTCGATCAGCTGCGCGCCGCCCTGCTGCTGCTCGTGCTCGGCGCGCCGCTCGCCGGCGCGATCGTCTGGCTGATGCACAGCGCCGGCCCGTTCTGGTGGATCGGCGCCTGGGCGGTCTGGCTCGGGTTCAACCTGTTCCTCGTCTGGGCCTGGCCGGCGCTGATCGCACCCCTGTTCAACCGCTTCACACCGCTCGAGGACCGGGCGCTACGCGACCGGATCGACCGCCTCCTGGAGCGCTGCGGCTTCGCCAGCGGGGGCGTCTACGTGATGGATGGCTCGCGGCGCTCGGGCCACGGCAACGCCTACTTCAGCGGGTTCGGGCGCAACAAGCGCATCGTGTTCTTCGACACGCTGCTCGATCAACTCAACGCCGACGAGGTCGAGGCCGTGCTGGCCCACGAGCTCGGCCACTTCCGCCATCGCCACATCGCCAAGAGCATCGGCCTGATGGCCCTGGCCAGCCTCGCGGGCCTCGGGCTGCTGGGCTGGCTCGTCGAGCAGGCCTGGTTCTACTCGGCGCTCGGGCTGACAACGCCCTCGGTCCACGGCGCGCTCGCGCTGTTCGTGCTCGTGCTGCCGGTGCTGACCTTCTTCCTCCAGCCCCTGTTCGCGCGCCTGTCGCGCCGCCACGAGTTCGAGGCGGACGCCTTCGCCGCGGCCCACGCGCGCGCCGATCACCTCGTGGCCGCGCTGGTGGACCTCTACCGCGAGAACGCGAGCACGCTGACCCCGGACCCGCTGTGGTCGGCCTTCTACGACTCGCACCCGCCGGCGGCCGAACGCATCGCCCACCTGCGCTCGCGGCACCCGGCCGCGGTTTGAGGGCGCGAGCCACCACGCCGTACAATCGGGTCGCATCCGCTCGCGACGAGCGCCCGAAGTCGCGATGCGCGTAGCCCCATTGCCCGTCTCCCACCCGATCGAGCGAGGAAGACATCATGACCGAAGAGCGCCTGACCGAGCAGAAGTGCGAGGCCTGCGAAGGCGGCGTCCCGCCGCTCGAGCGCGCCCAAGCCGAACGTTACCTGGCCGAGGTCCACGACGACTGGTCGATCTCGGAAGACGGCAGCACGATCTCGCGCACCTTCAAGTTCAAGAACTACTACCACACGATCGCGTTCGTGAACGCGCTTGCGTGGATCGCCAATCGCGAGGATCACCACCCCGATCTCGAGGTCGGCTACAACCGTTGCCTGGTGAATTTCTCCACCCACTCGATCGGCGGGCTGTCGCGTAACGACTTCATCTGCGCGGCCAAGATCGACGCCCTGCTGGACTAGTGGGCCATGCGGGAAGTTGGGTCATGCTCTGAGCGCACGGGACGGTTCAGCACAAGGCGCGCCGAGCGCGCGTAGCGCGTCCTGCGTGAGGCAGGCGCAACGCCGTGATGGGCTGTTCTGTGCGCGCCCGAAGGGCGGCGCTCGCGGGCCGGGGACGAGCGTGTATACTACGACCCCTTCGGCCTCCGGCCGTGCGCGGGCCGGGGCACCGGGGGGAGGCGAATCCCGGCCATGGTGCATGCAGACGCGGAGAAGCGGATCAATGACAAGACGACGCGCGATCCCGGCCGCCGCCCTGATCGGCGGCCTGCTGTTCGCCGCCGGCGTCCACGCCGAGGGCGATCCCGAGCGCGGCCGGTACGCGGCGCAGACCTGCCTCGGTTGCCACGGCGTGCCCGACTACTCGAACGTGTACCCGTCCTACAAGGTACCCAAGATCGGCGGCCAGCACGCCGAGTACATCGTTTCCGCGCTCGAGGCGTATCGCGCGGGCAAGCGCGAGCACGCGACGATGCAGGCTCAGGCGAGCGCCCTGACCGAGCAGGAGATCCAGGACATCGCGGCGTACTTCGCGTCGATCGAGCGCTCCCGATAAGACGACCGTCCTCGAGGAACCCGTCATGCAGCCAATCCCCGCTCTTCTCGCGACCGCCGCGCTGGCGCTTGCCGCCACCGCGGGCGCACATGCCGCCGGCGATCCGTCCGCGGGCAAGGAGAAATCGCAGACCTGCGCCTCTTGCCACGGCGAGAAAGGCAACTCCAGCAACTCGATGTACCCGAAGCTGGCCGGCCAGCACCGGGACTATCTCTACCATGCGCTGACGCAGTACAAGTCCGGGGCACGCGACAACGCCGTCATGGCCGGCATGGTCTCGAACCTGTCGCAGCAGGACATGCGCGATCTCGCCGCCTATTACGCCAGCGTCAAGGGCGATCTGTACACTTTGCCGCGCGGCGACCTCGAGTAATGCCGCGGCGCGCGCGGGCGCCCGCCGGGAGAGCCGGCGGCCCCCGCGGTGCGCCGACGGCCCGATCCGGCGTGCCGGCGAACCGCGATGGCCCCGTCCGCTCCCCGCAAGCGCCCGATCCGCCCCCTGGCGTTCGTCGCCGGCCTCGCGCTCGCGAGCTATGCCGCCGTCGTCGGGCTCTTGTGGGGCCTGCAGGCCCGGTTCGTGTTCTTCCCCACGACCGGCGAGTACGACGCGACCCCCGACGCCCTCGATCTGCCCTGGCGGGACTTGCGCCTGGAGACGGGCGACGGGGTGGAACTGGCCGCGTGGTACATCGAGGGCCCGAGCGCCGACGCCCCGGCCGTGCTCTTCCTCCACGGCAACGCCGGCGACATGAGCCACCGCCTCGATCGGATCGCCGCCCTGCATCGCCTCGGGGCGGCTGTCCTGATCATCGACTACCGCGGTTACGGCGAGAGCGGGGGGCAACCATCCGAGGCGGGCCTCGAGCATGACGCCCGCGCCGCCTGGCACTGGCTCGTCCGCGAGGCGGGCTACGGATCGCAGCGGATCATCGTGCAGGGGCGTTCGCTCGGTGCCGCGCTCGCGGCGAGCCTGGCCGCCGAGCACGACCCCGCGGCCCTGGTGCTGGAGTCCGCATTCACCTCGCTGCCGGCACTGGCCGCCGATCTCTACCCCTGGCTGCCGGCGCGCCACCTGACGCGCCTCGATTTCGACACGGCGGGCGCGCTCGCACGCACGCGCTGCCCGCTACTGCTCGCCCACGCCCGCGACGACGAGATCGTGCCCTACACGCATGCCCGGACCCTCGCCGACATCCGGCCCGAGGCCACAACGTTCGTGCGCCTGGGCGGGGGCCACAACGACCGCACGCTCGTCGTCGGCAGCGCGTTCCACGCGGCCGTCGCCGAGCGCATCGCCGCCGCTCGGTCAGGGGCCCGATGACGGCGCGAGCGGCGCGCATCGAGCCCGTGCGCGAGATCGCGGGCGCTTGCGGCGACCTGGGCACGTTCCTGCCACTGACGATCGGGGCGATCCTGGTCGGCGGCCTGCCGGCCGGCAGCGTGCTCGCCGGCTTCGGCATCGCCTACGCCCTGACCGCGGCGGTCTTCCGCGCCCCGGTCCCGGTCCAGCCGATGAAGGTCGCGGGTGCGGTCCTCGTGACGACCGCGCCCGCCACGGACGTGGTCGTGGGCGCCGGCCTGGCGCTCGGCGCCGCCTTCCTGCTGCTGGGCTCGAGCGGACTCATGCAGCGCCTCGCCCGGGCGGTGCCCGGCACCGTCGTCGGCGCGCTCCAGGCAGGGCTCGGGCTCGGCATCGGCTGGAGCGCGGCGCGCCTGCTCGCGCACAGCCCGGGCGCGGCATTCGGCTTCATGGCGCTGACGGCGGCGCTGGTGGTACTGCGCCCGCGGTGGCCGGCCGCGGTGATCGTCCTGGCCGTGGCGGCCCTGCTCGCGCCCTGGCTCGGCTCCGCCCCGAGCGGGACCGCGGTCGCCACCACGGGCCTGGCCGCGCCCGTGATCCCCGGCCTCGATGCGGTGGTCGCGGGCGTACTGCTGATCGCCCTGCCGCAGTTGCCGCTGACGCTCACCAACGCCGTCGTGGTGACGGCCTCGGCCGGCCGCGAGTACTTCCCGCACGCGGCGCGCCTCGATGTGCGTCACCTCGCGCTGACCACCGGCATCATGAACCTGGTCACCGCACCGTTCGGTGCGCTCCCGATGTGTCACGGCGCCGGCGGGCTGGCCGCCCACTATCGCTTCGGCGCGCGCACCTGGCTGGCGCCGGCCTTGCTCGGCGCCGTGCTGCTCGCGCTCGGCGTGTTCGCCGCCGGCCCGGCGACGCGCGCGATGGCCGCGATCCCGGATGCGGCACTGGGTGCGCTGCTGCTGATCCCGGCGATCGACCTCGTGCGCATCGTCCGGCCGTTGCGCCTCGTCCCACTCGACCGCGCATTGCTCGCCGGCCTCACCGCGATCGCCTTCTTCTCCCCCGGCATCGCCTTCCTCATCGGCCTCGCGGCCCACCCCCTGGCCCACCGCCTCGCCGACCGCGGCCCCGGGGAGCACGGCTGATGCGGGGCACGAATGAATCGGAATGCCGCCCCGGCGGCCCCGCGGCCACGGCAGGCCATTGCAACCGCGGGGTGACCGTGGTGACGGCGGGACCCGGGACCACGGATCAACACGGATCGGCCCGGACCGAGGGCTCCGGATCCCGCCTCGCCCGCCGGGCGGGGCGTGCATCGTGCCGATGCGCGCGCGTCCGCCTGCGGCGACGACGCCACTGCCGCCGCGATTCAATGGGTCCCATCCGTATTGATCCGTGTTCCTCCGTGGTTCGAAGGCGCGGGGGGACGCGTGGGGTGCCGGCAAGCGCGCAGCGCCTCCGGCGCAGCGGGGCCATGCGCGCGCATTCGCGCCCATTCGCGGTTGCGAAAAAACCCCATCCATGCGAAGGAAAAGCCGGCAGGGCGGACCGTGCCGGCTTCGTGGTCGCTGCGTCCGCGGCGCCGCGGCGCGTCCGCCTCAGCGATCGGGCTGGGGCGTGACGCGCAGGTAGGGGCGCAGCTCGGTGTAGCCCTGCGGGAACTTCTCGCGGATCACGTCCGGATCCGTGATCGAGGGCAGGATGATGACGTCGTCGCCCGCGTTCCAGTTCGCCGGGGTGGCAACGCTGTAGTTGTCGGTGAGCTGCAACGAGTCGATGACCCGCAGGACCTCGTTGAAGTTGCGGCCCGTGCTCTTCGGATACGTGATCATCGCCCGGATCTTCTTGTTCGGGTCGATGACGAACACCGAGCGTACCGTCGAGGCGTCATCCTCGTTCGGGTGGATCATGTCGTACAGCTCCGACACGGTCCGGTCCTGATCCGCGAGCAGCGGGAATTCCACCGACGCGTTCTGCGTCTCGTTGATGTCGTCGATCCACCCGTTGTGCGTAGCCACGGGGTCCACGCTGACGGCCACGGCCTTGGCGCCGCGCCTGGCGAACTCGCTCGCCAGGTTCGCGGTGACACCGAGTTCCGTGGTGCACACCGGCGTGAAATCCGCCGGGTGCGAGAACAGTACCACCCAGCTGTCACCCGCCCACTCGTGGAAGTTGATCGTCCCTTCACTCGACTCCTGCACGAAGTCGGGCGCCATGTCGCCGATTCTCAGACCCATCGTTCAGTCTCCCAAGCCAGTCTCGTGTCGCTCAGGGGGCCACGGTCGTCCCCCGTATAACCGCATCAGTATATCAACACGGAACACTCGGCGAGTAAGGCCGCTTTCTCATAGCATAAGAACACGGGGTTATCCGGCCGAGCGTTGGATCGACGGCCTCGCGAGCAGGGTACGCAGGTCGCCGGCAAGCTCGTCGCGCTCCGCGTCGGTCAGGAAGCGCCCGAGCTCCACGGCACGGCCGTGCGAGCGCACGATCAGCCGCGAGCGCTCGGAGCGGCGGCGCCCCGGCAGCAATCGCACCTGGGCCCAGGCCCGGCCAAGATCGAATCGGCGCTCGATCTGGCGCTTTCCGGCCTCGATCACGATCCGATCCTCGTCGATCGTGACGACTTCCTGAGCCAGAAGAGAGTGGTTCACGAGGTACAGGCCGAACGTGAACACGCCGAGCTCGAGACCGCAGAGGGGCAGGATGGGCCAGAAACCGGCCACGGCCCACCCCAGCGCGATCGGCACTGCCATCAGGGCGACACAGGCCACGAGCCACAGGTTGTCGTTCCAGGTCGCGGAGCGGTGCGGGCGCAGCACGTAGCGCCCCAGCGAACCCTCCGCACTGATCTCGCGTTCGATCATGGGATGCACACCTCCGCCCCAAACCGTGTATCCGCCCTTCGCTGCGCAGGCGCGGGTGGAGGCAACCGCGCCCGTCAGCCCGGGGGCCACTGCATTGTACGCCCGCCGAGCAGGTGGAGGTGGATGTGGAACACGGACTGGCCGCCCTGCGCGTTGGTGTTCATGACGAGGCGGTAGCCGGACGCGTCGATGCCCTCGTCGCGGGCCAGCTTGCGCGCAACCAGCACCATCCGGCCGATCAGCGGTGCGTCGTCGTCGGCCAGGTCGTTGACCGTCGGGATCACCGTCTTCGGCACCACCAGGATATGGGTCGGCGCCTGGGGCTCGACGTCGCGGAACGCGAGCAGCTCGTCGTCCTCGTAGACGATGTCGGACGGGATCTCGCGATCGCGGATCTTGGTGAACAGCGTGGTCTCGGTCATGGGGCCTCCATCGGCTCACGGATTCCGGGCGGGGCATCTTCCACCCCCTGCGGATTCCTGATGTGTCGGATGCTTGTTCTCGCCAAGACGCCAAGGGCGCCAAGGAACGCAAAGCATTGAAGGATTCTCGCGGATTCGGCGCGAGCGCAGAGAGTCGCGACGGCGGGAATGGAAATCCACGAAGGGTTCATTCGAATACGTCGCCGGCGCCATTCTTCACGATGCCCGCAGCGGTTGCCGCCCCTCATACAGACAACGAATGAACGCGTGTTCGGCTCTTTTCCGCGTCCCCCGCGACTCTGCGGGAGGCTGAATTCTCTTTGCGTCCCCGGGCGCACTTCGCGCCTTGGCGAGGACCCGAACGCACGCCCGGGATCCATCACACCTCGAGGCGGCCCGTGAAGGCGTGGGACAGGGTACCGCCGTCGACGTACTCGAGCTCGCCGCCGAGCGGCACGCCGTGGGCGATGCGCGTAACGCGCAGCCCGTGCGCCTTCGCGCGCTCGCTGACGTACTGCGCGGTCGCCTCGCCCTCCACCGTTGGGTTGGTCGCGAGGATCACCTCGGCGACCTCGCCCGCGGCGAAACGGGCCTCCAGGCGGTCCAGGCCGAGCTCTTGCGGGCCGATGCCGTCGAGCGGCGACAGGTGGCCCATGAGCACGAAGTAGAGCCCGTTGTAGGCGGTCGACTGTTCCACCGCGGCGATGTCCGCCGGTGTCTCCACCACGCACAGCAGCGAGCGGTCGCGCGCGCTGCCGGCGCAAAGCTCGCAGCGCTCGGCCTCGGTGAAGGTGCGGCAGTCGGCGCAGCGACCGATGCCCTCCATGGCCGCCCGCAGCCGATCCGCCAGGTGCAGCCCGCCCGAGCGGTCGCGTTCGAGCAGGTGGAACGCGATCCGCTGCGCCGAGCGCGGCCCCACGCCGGGCATGCAGCGCAGGGCCTCGACCAGCTCGCGCAGCAGCGGCGAGCCGATCATCGGGTCCGGACCGGAAGGCCGACGGGCGCACTGTTGATGTCCGCCCCGATCATCAGAACGGCATCTTGAAGCCTTCCGGCAAGCCGAGGCCGGAGGTCATGCCGGAGAAACGCTCCTGCTGCTCCGCCTCGACCTTCTGCACCGCGTCGTTCATCGCCGCGGCGATCAGGTCCTCGAGCATGTCGCGATCATCGCCCATCAGGCTGTCGTCGATCGCGACGCGCCGGACCTCGTGCTTGCCGGTCATGGTCACCTTGACCATGCCGCCGCCCGCGGCGCCCTCCACCTCGAGGTTGGCCATCTCCTCCTGCGCCTGCTGCATCTGCTCCTGCATCTTCTGGGCCTGCTGCATCAGCTTGCCGAGTTCGCCCTTCATCGCTCGCTCCCGTTACTCATCGTTCGAACCGGTTCCCGGGTCGGGCAGCGGCCGCACGCTGCCGGTCTCGACCCGCGCACCGAACTGTTCCTGGAAGGCCTGGACCACGGGGTCGCCGTGGATCGACTCCTCCGCCGAAGCCCGGCGCGTCTCCGATCGGCGCTGCTCGGCCTCCACGGGGGTTTGCGCGCGCGCGGTCGCGTCGCGCACGACCTCGATCCGCACCGACGTGCCCAGCTGCTCGCCCAGCGCACCCTCCAGACGCTGGCGGTAGCGCTCGCCACCGAGATGGGCGTGCTCGCTCGCCAGCGCGAGGCGCAGCCGCCCATCGTGCCAGTCGAGCGGGGCCGTGTTCGCCGCGAGCTCGCCGGCGAGGCCGCGCAGCCCGAGCGCCGCCACCGTGCGCTCCCAGTCGCCCAGGGGATCGTCGGGCGGCGTCGGTGCGGCGCCTGCGCCAGCGGCGGTGTCCGCGGCCACCCCGCCCGCACCCGCGCCATCG
>CAZVFN010000061.1:0-16218 GCA_964626335.1 uncultured Ectothiorhodospiraceae bacterium | reverse complement strand
CTAGGAGCAATCGGCTTCGCGGCAAGCGCAGGAAGGGGATTTCTTTTTGCCGCTGTCGGGGTGATCGTGCGGGCGGCGGTGGCCTTCGGGGAAACCCGGTTCCGCGTGGACGGAACCGGGGACTACGGGTGGATCGGGGCCGTCAAAGCGCCAGCGCCACGATCATCATGGCCACGATTGCGTGGGCGCCGATGTAGGCCTTGGCCACGTCGATGCTGATATTGCCGTTCATGGTCTGCTCCTGGTTCGGGGGCTGCTCGCGGATTGCGGGTCCCGGTTCCTCCGGGCCCCGCGGGAGGCGGTGCCGGCTCGCCACGACTGCACCGACCCATCCCGTTCCGGGCATGGGAGAGCCCGAACCGGGCGGCTCGGTTCGTCAGCGGACGGCGTCCGAGGACGGTCACTGCCCGGGGCGCCGGCGCGGCATTGCCATGGGCCGAAAACGGATCAGTGGCGCCATTCCGGTCCCGGATTGATGTGACCGCTATGGCGTGATGAGGGCGCCCCGCGCGAAAGTCAATGGCTCGGCGGGCAACAGGCAAAGGTGCCGCGCAAGGGCGGCCGCGCGGAGATTGCACCTGCTGCGGTGGGTCGGTGCCGGACGCATGCCTTGTTCGGTGATGCCGCCCCGGTTGCGATCGAAGGCGTCGGCCGGGTCGATCGAGCCTTCGCACCGGCCGCTCGCGGCCGCGTCGGGCGCATCGCCGGGGCGCAGGCGGAAGCCGAGTATTCCCGCGCGCAGCGGCCGATACCGCCGCGATGAGCGGCCCGGCGATTGGCCGGTGACGGGTCGGGATGGTCCACGGCTGTCTCCGCCTCGTTGCGCCCGCAAGCCCTGTGCGGCCGCGCCGGATCGGAGTGCCCGGGCACTAGCGCGACGCCCTGGCGTTCGTCGCCCGGCGCCCGTGCCAGAAGCGGGCACCGTCGCCGCCGGCGCGGACCCAGGCCGTGGCCAGGTAGATGCAGGCCACCAGGTTGCCGATCGCGAGCAGCGCCGCGATCCATGCGATCGCCGCGACCACGCGCTCGCGCCAGGCGATCCAGGCGGCGAACAGGGCCATGCCCGCGTAGACGTCGATCAGCAGCAGGCGGCCCCAGGCGAGGTCGGCGATCCGGCGGCCCTCGGCGGCGAGGTCGCCGCTCGCCAGCGCGGCGACAAGCCCGATGACCAGCGCGAGCGCCACGATCGCCGCGAGCAGCGGCAGGACGCGTCCCGGCATGGCGGTTTCACGTGCCATCCGGCTTTTCCATCAAGTGGTGGACGACCCACCACTCGTCGCCGCCGCGCAGCCCGAACAGCTCGGCGCAGGCCATGAAGAACACGCGCCAGCGCTGGTGCCAGCGCTCGGCATCGCGGCCGTAGGTGTCCTCGAGTACCGGCATGACCGTGGCGGCGCGCGCGTCCAGGTTGGCGAGCCAGGCGTTGGCGGTTTGCATGTAGTGGCACCCGTTCCAGCGCCACTGGCCGCGATGCCGCAGGTGATCCTGGAACTCGAGCATGAGGCCGTCCGCCGGCATGATGCCGCCGGTGAAGAAGTGTCGGCCCATCCAGTTGGCGGCGCCCTCGGGCTGGAAGGCGTAGGTGGAGTCGCGATGGCAGAAGACGTGCACGAGCAGCCGCCCGCCCGGGCGCAGCCACCCGGCGATGCGCTCGAGCAGCCGCCGCCAGTTGCGCATGTGCTCGAACATCTCGATCGACACGGCGCGATCGAACGGGCCGTCGTCGGGCGCGTAGTCGTTCATGTCGGCGGTGACCACGCGCACGTTGCCGAGGCCGCGCTCGGCCGCGCGCGCCTCGATGAAGGCGCGCTGCGGCGCGGAGTTGGATACGGCGGTGATGCGGCTGGACGGGTACGCCGCGGCCATCCACAGCGTCAGCGAGCCCCAGCCGCAGCCGAGCTCGAGCACGCGCTGGCCGTCGGCGAGGCCCGCGTGGCGACAGGTCGCCGCGAGCGCGGCATCCTCGGCCGCGTCGAGATCGTGGCTCGCGCCATCGAAGCGGCAGCCGCTGTACTTGAGCCGGTGCCCGAGCACCTGGCGGAAGAACGGGGCCGGCAGTTCGTAGTGCTGCTCGTTCGCCTTGTCCGGTACCGGGGCGATCGGCCCCGCGTCCATGTCGCGGATGAAGGCCTGCTGACGCTCGAGGCGCTCCTCGCAGCCGCCGGCGGTCGCGCGCGCACGGCGCTGCGCGCACAGCCGGCGGATCCCCGCGCGCACCGCGGCGTCCGGCACGCGCCCGCGTTCCATCCAGTCGATCGCGGTCTCCAGCGCGGTGCCGGCGCCGAGCGGGCTCATCGGACCATCGCCTTCGGCCGGGGCGGCGGGGGCGGCGGGAGCAAGGCATTCGTCGTGCGCTCGGACGCACGCCAGGCCTCACTCCGGCCGGCGACGGCGTGGCCGGTCACGCGTCGCACGCGGTCACCGCCCGGGGTCAGGCCCCAAACGCCGGCGCAGCCGACGATGCGGGCCCGTTGCCGGGGCTCGCCGACGGCCCGGCCGACATCGACGCAACCGGCGTGGCGGGTGCGCAGCGGCATGCGCCACAGCAGCGCCATGGCGACCGCCGTGGCCGCCCAGCCGAGTCCGAGCGGGGGCCACGGTGACAGCCCGCTCACGCCTCGGCCTCCGCGGCCTCGGCCGCCACCGGCTGCCCGACCCAGCGCCCGATGCGCGCCGCGGCCGCCACCACCAGGGGCGTGGCGAGCGCCCACTGCACGGCGACGGCGACGGCGACGATCAGCACGGGCAGGCCGGCCGGCGCCAGCAGCCCGCCGAACTCGACACCGCCCAGGTAGGCCACGGGCCCGCCGAGGGCCCCGAGCAGGACGGCGATCGGGTATCTGTGCTGCAGCCAGTACAGGGCCGCGTTGAGGGCGGTGGCGAAATTGATCCACAGCGCCACCGTCCACACGGTCGACGGCGCGCCCAACCGGGCCTGCGGTAGGAACTCGAATACGCCCGCCAGCCCCATGGTCGAGTGCACGGCGTAGCCGAAGACGGCGGCCGCCGCCAGCGTGGCGAGCTCGCGCTGCCCCGCCGGCACGAGCTCGAGGTGGATCGCCACGAGGACCGCGACCACCAGCGGGCCCAGCCAGGTGTAACCATTCGCTGCGCCCAGCACGCAGGCGACCCAGCCCATTCTGATCGACACGATGTTCCAGAGCATGAACGGCAGTGACGGCTTCGCACTGTTCATGCGGGCCTCCCCATGGGGGCGTTCGTCAGCGGCGTCGGGTGATCGGGCTTCGCGAGGTAGAGCTGCAGGTCGCCGATGTGGTGCTCGTCGAAGCCGGCCTCGCAGTATTGCAGGTAATAGTCCCACAGGCGCAGGAAACGCTCCGGGTAGCCGAGTGCGCGCACCTGCTCGGCGCTCGCGTGGAAGCGCTGGCGCCACCGGCGCAGCGTCTCGCCGTAGTCCTCGCCGATGTCCTCGAGGTGCACGGGCCGCAGGTCGCCGGCCGCGCCGATGGCCGCGAACAGGGCGCTCGGCGCCGGGCAGTGGCTGCCCGGGAACACGTAGCGCTGGATGAAATCGACCGAGCGGCGGTAGCGCGGGTACTCCGCCTCGCTGGTCGTGATGACCTGCAGCAGCATGGCGCCGTCGCCGCGCAGGCGCTCGCTGCAGTTGCGGAAGAACGTCGCGAGGTAATCGGCGCCGACCGCCTCGATCATCTCGATCGAGACCAGGCGGTCGAAATCCCCGGACAGGTCGCGGTAGTCCTGTTGCAGCACGGTGACCCGGTCCTCGAGCCCGGCGGCCCGGACGCGTTCGCTCGCGAGCGCGTGCTGCTCCGCCGAGAGGGTGGTCGTCGTCACTCGGCAGCCGTAGCGAGCCGCCGCGTGCAGCGCGAAGCTGCCCCAGCCGGTGCCGATCTCGAGCACCCGGTGGCCGGGCTCGAGACCCAGCTTGCAGCAGATGCGGTCCAGCTTCGCCGCCTGCGCCTGCTCCAGGCTCGCCTCGGGGGCCTCGAAGATCGCGGCCGAGTAGGTCATCGATTCGTCGAGGAACAGGCGGAAGAGGGCGTTGCCGAGGTCGTAGTGATCGCGGATGTTGCGCCGGCTGCCGCGCGGGGTGTTCGCCCGCAGGCGCTGGCCGAGGCGGGCGAGGGCGGTCGCGGCGCCGGCGGCGCCGCCGCGGTCGAAGCGACCGGTGCTCGCGCGGCTGCGCAGCAGCACACGGAACAGCCCGGCGAGGTCGTCGCAGTCCCAGTCGCCGTCGAGGTAACTGGCGGCGGCCCCGAGGGCGCCGCCGACCGCCAGCCGCCGGTAGAACCGCGGCGCGTGCACGGCGATGCGCGCCACCGGTCCCGAGGCCGCACCGTGGGTGTGCACGCCCTCTGCATCGGCCAGCTCGAGCCGACCACCGCGCGCGTCGCGCAGGCGGCGCAGCAGCAGCGAGCGGGCCCAACGATCGATGGCGCCGGCAGGCCGGGGACGGGACCGGGTGGTCGTGTTCAACGGGGTCGGACTCCGCTCTCTCCAGATAGCGTCGCGGCGCGTTCGCTCGCGCGACGGGCGCGGATGCGTCACGGGCGCGCCGCGATCGGGGCGTGGCCCAGCAGGTCGCGCCCGATCTCGTCGGACAGGGCGTTGAGGTGCTGCTGGACCCGGTCGAGGTACTCGTGCAGTCCGTGCTCGATCACCGCCTCGATGTCGCCGTCGCCGAGCAGCGTCCGCAGGTCGTCCAGGCGCCCGACCGCCTGCGTCGCCCCCGGCACGTTGTAGCCCGAGCGCAGCTGCGTCAGGCGCTCGCCGACCTCGTCGATGCAGGCGGCAACGGAGCGCGGGAACGGCTCGTGGAAGAGCATGAAGGCGGCGACGTCGGCCGGTTTCATGCCGCGCGGGTGGACCTGGCGGAAGGCATGATACCCCGCTGCGGCACGCAGCAGGGCATTCCAGCGGCTGACATCCATGTGCGAGCCGACCTGCTCCGGCGAGGGCAGCAACAGGTGGTACTTGGTGTCCAGCAGGCGAGTCGTCTGGTCGGCGCGCTCGATCTGCTTGCCCAGCTGATAGAAGCACCAGCCCTCGTCGCGGTAGAAGGTGCCCTCCGTGATGCCGGTGTGCGTCTGGCAGTTCTCCTTGATCATGGCGCAGAAGCGGGCGAGACGGGGCTCGGCGATCTCCTCCGGACCCAGCGCGCGCAGCCGGTTGTAGAAGATGTTGAGCTGGGTCCACATCTCGGTGGAGATGAGCGGCCTCAGCGTGCGCGCGTTCTCGCGGGCCTTGCGCAGGCTGGAGGCGATCGACGACGGATTGCGGTCGTCGAGCGTGAAGAAGCGGATCACGGCCTCCGCCGTCGCCTCGGCGTGCTCGCGCGAGAAGGTCGGGCCCGCGTCGTACAGGTCCACCACCGAGCGCCAGTTCTGCTCGCCCCGCGAGTCGCGCGCGAACGTCTCGGTCACGTCGAGCACGCGCGCGACGTCCTCGGCGCGCTCGACGTAACGGGCCATCCAGAAGATCGCGTCGGCATAGCGCGACAGCAGGTTGCTCATGGCTGCAGTCCCCCGGCGCGGCCGCTCCCGGGCCCCGTGCGGCGGCGCCTGCATCGCAGGGCGATTCCCATGCGCGGTGGTTGCGGCGGCGGGGCCGCATGGACCGGGGGTGGCCGGCGAGCGCCGCTGCTCATGCCTCGAATACCCACGTGTCCTTCGAGCCGCCGCCCTGCGACGAATTGACGATCAGCGAGCCCTTGCGCAGCGCCACGCGTGACAGGCCGCCGGGCGCGACCCAGGTGTCGCGGCCGGTCACCGCGAACGTGCGCAGATCGACGTGGCGCGGCTCGATGCCGCCGTCCACCAGCGTCGGCGTCACCGACAGGCTGATCATCGCCTGGCTGACGAAGTTGTGCGGGCGATCGAGCAGTTGCCGGCGGCACTGCTCGAGCTCGTCGCGGGTCGCGTGCGGGCCCACGGTGATGCCGTAGCCGCCCGCCTCGCCGACGGGCTTGACCACCAGCTCGTCCAGGTGATCGAGCGTGTACTGCAGGCCGTCGCGCTCGCGGCACAGGTGGGTCTCGACATTGGGCAGGATCGGATCCTCGCCCAGGTAGTAGCGGATGATCCGCGGCATGTACGCGTACAGCGCCTTGTCATCGGCGATGCCCGTGCCGACCGCGTTGGCGAGCGCGACGTTGCCCTTGCGGTAGGCCTGGAACAGCCCCGGCACGCCCAGCAGGCTTTCCGGGTTGAAGGCGCGCGGGTCGAGGAAGTCGTCGTTGATGCGCCGGTAGATCACGTCGACCGGGCGCAGTCCGCGGATGGTCTTGACGAAGACGCGGTCGTTGTCGACCAGCAGGTCCCGCCCCTCGACCAGGGGCACGCCCATCTCGCGCGCCAGGAAGATGTGCTCGAAATAGGCGGAGTTGTAGGTCCCCGGCGACAGCAGCACGACCGCGGGGTCGTCGACACCGCCCGGTGCGGTTTCCCCCAGGGCCTTGCGCAGGCGCTGGCCGTAGTCGGAGACGCCCTGCACCGCCTGGTCGTCGATCAGGTCGGGGAACGTGCGCAGCATCAGGTGGCGATTCTCCACCATGTAGGATACGCCGGAGGGGCAGCGGGCATTGTCCTCGAGCACGTAGAAGGTGCCGTCGTCGTCCCGGACCAGGTCGGAGCCGTCGATGTGGACATAGGTGTCGTGGGGGACGGTCAGCCCCTCCATTTCGGGGCGGTAGTTCGGATTGGAGAACACGACATCCGGCGGCACGATGCCGTCGTTGAGGATGTGGCGCTCGTGGTAGATGTCGCGCAGGAAGCGGTTGAGCGCGGTGACGCGCTGCTGCACGCCGCGTTCGAGGGTGGCCCATTCGTCGGCGGCGATCGGCCGCGGGATGGCGTCGAACGGCAGGATCCGGTCGATCGCGTCCTTGTGCGTGTAGACGGTGAACGTGATGCCGAAGTTGTAGAGCTCAAGCTCGGCGTCGTGCGAGCGCTGGCGCAGCTCCCCCAGCGACAGGCGCTGCAGGTTGCGCCGCAGGGCGGCGGTATGGGGCGCGGGGCGCTCCGGCGTGGCGAACAGCTCGCAATAGCGCCCGCCCGCGTCGTAGTCGGCGAGCAGGCCCCCGGCGGCGGCGGCGTCGCTCATGCGCGCGCCTCCTCGCCGTGATCCAGCCGGGCGCCGTCGCGCCCGTGTGTCCGCACGAGAGCGTGCACGAAATGCAGCTTGTCGATCACGGGGGGCACGAACACCTCGGGCACGAGATCGAGCAGCCCCATCTCGCGGTTGATCTCGTTGAGCGCGAGGCCGAGGCCCTGGTACGCGCGGATGATCCCGGCGAGATCGTCGTGCGGGCTCGTCGGCGGGTGCAGCTCCCAGTGCCCGGCCGTCTCCAGCACGGCCACCATGTTGAGGAACAGCGCGAACGTCTCGGCGAAGTCCTCCCAGGGATGCATGCTGGCGTAGGCGGAGACGTACGCGCGCCGCCAGTCCGCCGGCGCCCCGTTCGCGTAGTAGCGCTTCTGGGCCTCGCGGTAGGGCGGATCCCGGTGGTCGCCGAAGCGCTCGACGAAGCGGTCTTCGCACCGATCGCGCACCAGCAGGTCCCAGAAATAGTGGGCGATCTCGTGGCGGAAGTGGCCGATCAGGGTCCGCTGGGCCTCGTTCATCTCGACGCGGCGCCGCTCGCGCTCGGCGTCGTCGGCCTCGTCGAGGTTGATCGTGATGCGCCCCGAGGCATGCCCCGTATACACCGGCTCCACGGGCCCCAGCTCGTGCCACTGTTCCTTGTCGCGCACGAGCTCCGCCTTGAAATCGAAGCCCAGGGGCGGATCGAAGCCTTCCTCCTCGGTGCCATACGGCAATCCGATCCGGTCGAGGGTATACAGCAGCCGGCGCTTGGCGGCCTCGATCCGGGCCCATTTCTCGCAATTGCCGACGACGGACGTATCGGGAACGGTGCGGTTGAAGCGGCAGCCGTTGCAGAGGGTGGCCCCGCCGGGCGCGGAACCGATGGCCACCAAGCGGTTGCACACGCCCGCGACCGCGTTGTTGTGGCATGGCACCAGCGTCGCACCGCAGTCGGTCGCGGTGCAGCGCCAGCGGTCCCCGCCGGCCGACTCCAGCGCACGCACCGCCGCGCAGCGGGGGCACCAGCCCACGTGGCGCTCACAGGCGAGGCAGCGCGTGTTGTCGAAATACAGCCGATTGCCGCAGACGCAGGCAAACGTCCTCATGTCCCAGCTCCGCTCCGCGGCCGACGCCGCAGGCTCACCATTCTGTCACATCCACGGGGCTTGCCCGCACCCCGGTCACGCCGCAGAACGGCAGCGGCACCGCACGCACTGCGCTCGGCTCGACGGTAGGGGGCGCGGCAAACGTGCGGTGGCCGTGCAACCGATGGGTGGCGGACGAGGCTGGCCTCGTCTATACGCGATCCAGGGAGGAGTGTCGCTCGTGGCCCGCCTCGGGGAAGCGGGCCGGGGGGGGAGAATGCGGCCGTTGATCAAGCATGCCACTGCCATGTCGGGCCTGATGCTCCTTGCAGCCTGCAGCAGTACCCCCGGAGAGGGCGGCTCCGCAGACGGCTGGCCGGTCGGTGATACCGATACCATGTGGCAGGATCGGTATCGCGTCGGTTCCTACCGCAACTGGGGGGAGATCTATCCCGTGCGCGCTGTCCGTGCCGGCCCGGACAGCACTGCGCTGCCCCGGGGCGAAGCGCTCGGCAAGGTCGAGTATCGCTTCGATGGTCGCTCGCGGAGTCTCGAAGACTACATCGACGACGCGCGGATGACGGGCCTGCTGGTGATCCGCGACGGCGAGGTGCGCCTGGAACGCTATGCCCACGGCGCGACCGCCTCGTCACGGTTGACCGGCTGGTCGATTACGAAGTCCGTGGTCTCGACCCTCGTCGGTCTGGCACTCCACGAGGGCCACATCGATTCGCTCTCCGATCCGCTGGACCGCTACGTCCCCGAACTGGCGCAAAGCGGCTATGCCGGGGTGCCCATCGAGGCGGCGCTGCAGATGTCGTCGGGTATCGATTTCGACGAAGAATACGGTTCATCCGGCTCGGACACGGCGCGCATGTGGGAGGCGGTGGTGGCCGAGCGTACCGTCTCGGCCCCGGACTACCTTGTGCGGATGGAGTCGCGGCGACCGCCTTTCGAGACCTTCAACTACACGCCCGTCGATACCCAGGCGCTCGCCTGGCTCGTGGCGTCAGTTACCGGGCGCGATCTGTCGACATACCTCAGCGAGACGATCTGGCAGCCCGCCGGCATGGGTGGTTACGCGACATGGGGGCTCGACGGCGAGGGATCTCGGGCCCACGAGATCGGCTATTGCTGCATGAACGCGCGCCTGCGCGACTGGGCACGGCTGGGCTTGCTTTTTGCGCAGAATGGCCGCATGAACGGACGCCAAGTGATACCCGCGGACTGGATTGCACGCGCGACCGAGCCCTCGCGTCCCCAGGTTCAGCCCGGCGAACTGTACGAAGACTATCCGCTGGGCTATCAGTACCAGTGGTGGACGTTTCCCGAGCCGAGCGACGCCTTTACTGCCCTCGGGATCAACGGGCAGTTCCTGTACGTGGATCCGCAAGCCGGCCTCGTGGTCGCATCCACGGCTGCCTGGCGCGAGTACTGGAACCCGGAGCTGGAGCGGGAGTTCTATACCCTCGTTGAGCGCCTGCGTGAGCTCACCGCTCCGTCCTGAATCGGGAGAGGCCATCCGGAAAGTTCCGTGATCCTCTGCCGCGCTGTGCATGCCTGGCGCAAGACGCGAGGAGCAAGCGTAGCGCCGCCTCCTGCAGGACTGACGAACAACGCGGTTGGGCCGCGCCCGTAACCCAGCCCGGTCGAAGACCCTCGACCGATCCGTGTCGATGGGGCGCGGCCCTCATCGGCGACAGCCGACGGCGCATGCGGCATTGGGTGATCGGCCCTCGAGCCGACACGGATCGGAGGTCGTCGCGCGCCCGCTGGGCCCCACGCGAGATCACCGAGGCCTCGAGGCTGGCTCGCCCCGCTCGCCCGCAGGGCCGCCCACTCGGCCAACGGAGGCGCGATGTGAACGACCCCACGATGGCCTTGACACAATACGGCGCATAGGGGGCGGGGGTGGGCGAAGCGACACCCGGCATGGGTCATCAGTGCAACGCCGCTGGCTTGCGCATCGCCTGAATGCCGGGACTGCGCTTCGCTCCATCCCGGGCGACGCGCTGGACCCAACGCACCCGTCCGGTGTCACGTCGGTCCCCGCGGGGCTTCTGGCGCTATCATCGCGTGGCGTTCTTCGGCGCGCCGGGCGCCGTGGCGAGAGCCCGACCCCGGGGAGCTGCGCTGCGTCGCCGAATATCAGCCCGAGCCGGAGCGGCTGGCGCGCTTGTCCGGGTGCGGCTGGACGGGTACGCCCTTGAGCCAGAGCCGCAAGGCCTGCCAGTAGATGGCGCCGACGACCTTGCCCGTCATGAACGGGTGGCTCGCGAGCGCGCGGGCCATGGTCGGCCCGTCGAGCGGGCGGCGCTCGAGGCTGAGCGAGGCGTCGAAGTCGCGCGCGCCGTCGCGCTCGTTGCGCATGTGCACGCCGATGCGCTCGCCGGGCGGGGTGAAGCGCCAGTCGTAGTCGTAGTCCATGTCGAGGAACGGCGAGACGTGGAAGGCCTTGCGGAAGCGGAAGCGATGGTGGGCCGCGCTGCCGGTGATCGGCAGCACGTAGCAATGGCGCTCGCCCCAGGGGGTGTTGTGGACCTCGGCGACGATCGTCTCGAGCGCGGTGTCGTCGGCGTCGAAGCAGTAGTAGAAACTGACCGGGTTGAAGCAGAGACCGAAGTAGCGCGGGTGCGTGAGCAGGCGGATCGGGCCGTTCGGACGGCGCTCGGTGCGCTCGGCCACCCGGTCGCGCACGCACGCATCGAGCGGCCGATCGGCGGGCCCGAGATGATCGCGGCGATCGAAGCGCGCCAGGTTCGGCCGCGTCGTCGACCAGAGCCAGCGGCCGCGGAACACCCGGTCGAGCTCGCCGAGGTCGAGGTAGAGCATGAACACGCGGTAGCGGAACGCGTGCGCGCGCGGCGTGAACCGCCGGTGGCGCACCGTGCCGGTGTAGAGCGCGCTCGCGAGTGCCGTCACGGCCCGTGCTCGCCGAAGGCGGCGGCGACGCGCGCGGCGCTGCGCACGCCGTCCTCGTGGAAGCCGTAGCCCCAGTAGGCGCCGCAGAACGAGGTCCGGTGCGCGCGCAAGAGCTCCCCGTGACGGCCCTGCGCGGTGGCGCGCGCGGGTGTGTACAGCGGGTGATCGTAGCGGGTGCGCGCGACGACGCGGTCCGGGTCGATGCGGCCGTCGTCATTGAGCGTCACGCACCAGGTCTCGCGGGCCGGCAGGCGTTGCAGGATGTTCATGTTGTAGCTGATCGCGACCTGCCCGTCATCGCCCGCGACCCGATGGTTCCAGGCGGCCCAGCAGCGTCGTGTGCGCGGCAGTACGCGCACATCGCTGTGCAGGACCGCGTCATTGGGCTGGTACGGGAAGGCGCCCAGCACCTCGTGCTCGGTCGCGGTGGCTTCCTCGCCCAGCAGGGCCAGGGCCTGGTCCGCGTGGCATGCCAGCACGACCTCGTCGTAAGCGGCATCGACCGCGTCGGTGACGACGTTCACGCCCCTCGCGGTGCGCCGCACGGCGCGCACGGGCGTGCCCGCGTGAACGGTGGCAGCGAGGCGTGCCAGCAGCGCGTCGACGTAGCGGCACGAGCCGCCGGTGACCGTGCGCCACTGGGGCCGCCCGCCGAGGCCGAGCATGCGGTGGTGCTGCAGGAACTCGGCCACGAAGCGGATGGGAAAACCCGCGAAGCGGCGGTCGGGGCAGGACCACAGCGACGCGCCGAGCGGCAGCAGGTAGTGCTCGACGAACGCGTGGCCGTAGCCGCGCTCGCGGGCGAACTCGGCGACCGTGCGGCTGTCGTCGGGATCGCGGAGCACAGCGGGCGCCTCGCGCCCGAAGCGCACGATGTCGCGCAGCATGCCCCAGAAATGCGGGCTCGCGAGGTTGCGCCGCTGGCCGAAGACCGTGTTCAGCGATGGCGAGCCGGCCCATTCGAGCCCGCTGCGCCGGTCCGAGACGGAGAAGCTCATGGACGTCGGCTGCGACGCGATCCCCAGGCGCTCGAGCAGGCGGGAGAACAGCGGGTAGTTGTGTTCGTTGTAGACGATGAAGCCGGAGTCGACGGCGAGGGGGCCGTTCGGATCGTCGACCTCGTGGGTGTGGGTGTGGCCGCCGATGCGCGTGTCCGCCTCGTACAGGGTGACATCGTGGCCGGCGTCCAGCAGCCAGGCGCAGACCAGGCCGGAGACACCGCCGCCGACGACCGCGACGCGCTGGCGCTTGGTGGGGGTCAAGGCCTCAGCCGGTTGCGTTGCCGTCCCGGCGGTGTGCCAGGACCGCCCATGGCACACCGCGCAGATCGCGGATCAGGCGCGTCCAGGACAGCGCCACGAGCCCGTACCAGGTCGGATCGATCTCCCACCAGTAGAATCCCTGGCGCACCGTCGCCGGGTAATGGTGATGGTTATTGTGCCAGCCCTCGCCGAGCGTGAGCAGTGACAGCCAGAAGTTGTTGCGACTGGAGTCGCTCGTGCGGAAGCGGCGCCGCCCGAAGCGGTGCGCGAGCGAGTTGATCGTGTACGTCCCGTGGTAGAGCAGCACGGTCGAAACGAAGAAGCCCCACACCAGCATCTGCGGTCCATTGGTCCCCAGGCCCGGCGCGGCGGCGGCGAGCCACGTGCCCAGCGCCCACGTGAGGCCCGCGAACGCCGCCAGGGGCAGCCAGTCGAGGCGGTTGAGCCAGCGCAACTCGGGATACCGGGCCCAGTCGCGCACGTAGCGCCAGCGGGTGGCGTAGTTGCCGCGCGTGAGGAACCAGCCCGTGTGGGCCCAGACCAGGCCGTGGCGGTCGGGCGAGTGGGCGTCATCGTGCTCGTCGGCGTGGCCGTGGTGGTGACGGTGGTGCCCCGCCCACCACAGCGGGCCGCGCTGGCCGGCGGTACAGCCGAGCACGCCCATGATGAACTGGAACGCGCGCGACGTCCGGTAGGCGCGGTGCGAGAAGTAGCGGTGATAGAAACCGGTAATGAAGAACATCCGCAGCGCGTAGAGTGCGAGGCACGCCAGCAGCGCGGCCCAGGAGAAGCCGACCCAGAGGACGCCGAGGCACGCGGCGTGCAGGGCGAAGAACGGGATCGCGCGGATCCAGTCGATGCGGTCGTCGGTCGGGGCGTCGAGGGCCGCGGTCGGCCCGTCGCTGGTCAGCCAGCGCCAGAACGCGCCGATACCGGCGCGGGCGTCGGAATCCTGCATGTGCTTGCGCTCTCCCGGTCAGACCGTGGGGTAGGCGTGGGCCCTGTGCGAGCGCAGCCCCTGGGCGAAGGCCGCGAGCTCCGTCATCGAGTGGGCATGGTATACGCCTTCGATGCCCAGCGGCGGGCCATTGGTGAGGGCCGGGCCGCCGGCGACGATGGCCGGCGCGAGGCGGTGCGCGGCCAGCCCCGCCTGGAGTGCCTCCAGGGCCTCGCGGGTCTCGGCGCGCCCGCGCTCGCTGGAGAAGGCCACCCAGACGAGACGAGCGCCGGCACCCGCCGCCGCCTGAGCGATCACCCGCATCGGCGTGTGCGCCGAGAGGTTGGTTTCGCTCCAGCCCTCGCTGGCGAGCACCGAGGCGGCCATGAGCGATGGCAGGCTATAGGGGTCGTCTTCCGGGGCCCCGCCCACGGCGACCGGCGAGTGCTCATCGGTGATCCCGAGGTCGCGGATTCGCCAGAGGATCTGCGCACAGATATCGGCCGCCCGGTGCTCGATCATGATGCCCTCGTCGCTGTCCTGCCAGCGCTCGCCCACGGCGCGCAGCGCCGGCGACAGGAGGCGATCGACCACGAGCGACAGCGGCATGCCCTCGAGGAACGCCGTCAATGCGACCGAGCGGGCCCGTGCCTCGTCGCCGGCGACCAGCGCGTCGTGCACGGCCGAGAAGGGATCATCCTGTGCCGGCGCGGCGGCCCGGCTGTCGAGCTCTTCGAGACCGAGCAGCGCCGGGCGCTGCAGCGCGAACCCCTGCTCGCGGACGAAGCGGATCGCCTCCTGTACCCGGATGCGCCGGTGCCCGCCCGCCGTGCGGGCCACGCTGAGGCACCCGCTGTCGGCCCAGCGCTTGAGCGATGACTCGCTCACGCCGATGGCGGTGCCGAGTTCCTTCGGAGACAGCACGGACTTCATGATCCCGGACACAATCTGACCGTTTTGATCGATTTTAGTCCGGGGTCGGAATGCCGTCAAATCCGTTCTTCGAGCGCGACCGAGCGCGCGGGCCGTGGTCACGGAGGCGTCGCAGCCCTGCCGCTTGACCCAGGCGGTGCGCGAGCACATTCTCCATTGCGGGCGAATTGATCGATTTGCGAGGCGTCGTCGGCAGGCGCGATGGATCGCTGCAGGAGGATCGCTGTGGAATTGCAAAAGCCATCTCCGTCGTCTGACCCCATCGATCGTCCGGTTGTACCCGGCGGCCCCGATATTGTGTGTCACCTTCGCCGGCTCGTTCGGTGCGGATTCGACCGCTGGCGCTTGGCCGCAATGCTCGCGCTGATCCTGCTGCCGGCCATGGCCGGCGCGGGCGAAGTGCCCCAGGCTGCCCTCGAACGGCGCGTGGGTCATGCCTTCACGCTGGACACGGGCCGCTTCGTCTACCGCGAGATCCACGAGCCGCGGGTCGAGGACGGGCGCCTCGTCGGCGACCGGGTCACGTACGTCGATGCCGACGGCGACGCGTTCGCGCACAAGCGCGTGCGGTTCGCACCGCAACCGCTGGTGCCGACATTCCGCCTCGAGGACACGCGCACGGGCTACATCGAGGGCCTGCGACGGCTCGACGACGGCGTCGAGCTGTTCGTCCGCACGAACGGCGAGGCCGAGATGCGGTCTGCGCGCCTCGATCCGCCCCCGAAGACGGTCGCCGACGCCGGCTTCGACATCCTGATCTACCGCCAGATCGAGCGGCTGAAGGCCGGCGAGACGTTGCGCTTTCCCTTCGCCGCCCCGAGCCAGCTCGATGTGGTCGCGTTCCGGCTGCGCCGCGTCGAACGGCGCCGAGTCCTCGGCGAGCCCGCCGTGGTGATCCGCATGGAGCCGGCCAACATGTTCATCCGCTGGCTCGCCGACCCGATCGATGTGGCGTATCACGCCGAGACCGGGGCGTTGCTGCGGTACGAGGGGCTGTCGAACATCCCCAACCCGGACGCCGACGGCAACTACCGCGTGCGCATCGACTTCCCTCCGCCCGGGGTGGAGCCGCGGCCGCCCGGCGGCGGCTGAGCAGCGGCGCGACGCGCTGCACCAGGGGCTTTTGCCGGTGCCCCGCTTCGAGGAGCGTGCCGCGCTCGCGATCGCCCGGGAGGGACAACGGGGCTCACGCTCGGTAGCGATCCCGGGGGATCTACACGGATGCCGTGCTGGTCGGGCCGGGCGGCGTGGTCCGTGCGACGGCGAAGGCCCGACGACGCACGACAGCCTCAGCCGCGGCATCGGCGAGGCGGTCGCGCTCGATGGCGTCGGCGATTCAATCGAACGGGTTTCGGTGTCGACGACCCTCGCCACCAACGCCGTGGTCGAGGGCCAGGGTCAACGCGTCGCCCTGCTGCGGATCGGTGCGGACCGCGCCGGGCCCGGGCGCGGTGGCCTGGTCGAGGCGCTCGGCCGCGACCGCGCGGCGTTCATCGCCGGCGGCCACGAAGGGCGGGGCGGCGCGCGCTGACGGCCCTGCTCAATGCCCGCCTGATCCCGCTGCTGACCGACCTGGTCGCGGCCGTCCGCGGGCGGCTCGCCCGGCTCTCGATCGATGCCCCCCCTGATGGTGGTGCGCGGCGACGGCTCGCTGGTCACGGCGGAGCTGGCGCTGCAGGCCCCCGTCGAGACGATCCTGTCCGGTCCGGCGGCCAGCCTCGTCGGTGCGCGCCACCGCGCCGGCGAGCCCGACGCCATCGTGTCCGACATGGGCGGCACCCTCACGGGGGCGCCGTCATCGGCGGCTGGTGCACGCGCGTCGATGCCGTCGACGGTCATACCTGCGGCCTCGGCCGTGATGCTCGCGTTCGACCCGCCATTCCGCGTCGGCCCCGACCGCCTGATTCCCCTGGCCCGGCTCGGCGGGCGCGTGCCCGGCGTGCGGGAGAAGCTGCGCGGGCAGGCCGAGGCGACCGGGCTGCGCGAGCACGCCGGGCGCTTCGCCGTGCGCCGG
>CAZVFN010000060.1:0-16275 GCA_964626335.1 uncultured Ectothiorhodospiraceae bacterium | reverse complement strand
TTGTGCTGAACCGTCCTGTGCGCTCAGAGCATGACCCAACTTCCCGCATGGCCCACTAGTGCCCTTTAACGGAAGTTCGCCGTCTTTTCGCCGGCCCTCGCGGCGCCTGGCGGCGTTGCGCCTCCTCACCATGGGGTGCGCCATGGCTCGTCGGCGCGCCTTGCCAGTCACCACGATGCCTCGCCGAGAAAGATCGGAGAACTTTCGTTAAAGGACACTAGCCCGAGGCGGACACCCGGACGCTCGCGGCGCGGGTTGCGCCGGTGTCGACCGCCACGTCCTCCGCCCCCGGGGGGACGAACTCGTAGTAGTCGACGCCGAGATCCTGGAAATCGGCGTCGTGGGTGTCGCCGACGCCCGCGATGGCGAAGGTGTCGCGGCGCGGGCGCTCGAACGGGCGGGTCGTGTCACCGTCGTGCAACGCCTCGTACTGCGCCCGCGTCAGGTCGATCGCGCCGGCCATGGCCGTCGCCAGGTCGATCCGCCTCGCGGCGCTCTCCCAGCCGGCCACGACGCGCAACGGCATGGCCTCGGCGGCATCGCCGCTGCCGTAGCCGACGGCGAGCAGCCGCGCACCGCCGAGGTCGCGGCCGTCGGCCAGGGCCTGCTCGAGGCCGGCCGCCAGCCAGGCCGGCAGCGACGGGCTGTACAGGTTGCCGAACTCGCGCGCGGTCTCCGTGCCGAGCGACATGCGCTCGGCGACGTAGGCCCGGAAGCCGTCCGAGCGCCGCAGCTTGGCCGCTGCCGCGGTCGCCGCGGGGTAGAGATCACGCGGCTCGCCGTCGGCGCAGAGCTGGTCGAACAGATCCGGCGCCGCGGCCAGTTCGGCGGCAACCTGATGGCTCGCCACCCCGGCCGCCGCGCAGACCTCGTCGAGCACGGGATCGCCGGTCCCGGCCATGGCGTCCAGCCAAAGGTAGGCCAGGCCCTGCAGCGGCATGTGGTGGTAGGGGCGGTGGAAGAACACCGCATCGACCGATTCGAGTGCACCGGCGACCGTCGAGCCGTTGCGCCGGGCCATCGCGCGCACCGCCGCCAGGCTCTCGTCGAGATACGCGAAGGTCGAGTAGCGGCCGCTGAACACCGGGTAGTCGTGCAGGGTCTCGCGGCCGGCGCCGGTGCTGCCGTCGAGCAGGTGGCGCCGGAACGGCTTGCGGAAGTCGGGGCCGCGGTACTGCGACGCACTCGCGCAGTTCTCAAGCGGCACCTCGAACAGGCGGGCCTCGCGCTCGATCAGCATGGCGACGGCGCCCGCGCCCTGCGTCTGCTCGCCGCTGCTGCCGCGGCGGTACTCGGCGATGTCGGCGGCGACGGCGATGGCCATCCGCTCGTCGCCGGCGGTGCGCACGCAGCGCACGCCGTTCTTGAGGGCGTAGACCCCGCCCAGGCACGCGTGCTTGAACTCGGGGACCTCGCAGTCGCGTGCGAGCTCGGGCAGGCCGAGGCTGCGCAGCGCGCGGTCGAGCATGCCGCGCAGGATCACGGCGCCGGCGGAGTTGTCCTTGCTCGACTCCGTGCCCAGGCCGAGGAAGCCGACCCGGGACGGGTCGATGTCGTACTGGCGAATCAGGCGCAGCACCGCTGTCGCCGCCATCGTGTACGTGTCCTCGTCGGTGTCCGGGCAGCGAAACCCCGTGCCCACCACTGCCTCGATCTTGTCCCTCGGGTTGCCCGTCCACTCGCACCAGGCGCCGAGCGACACCCTCGGGTGCGGCAGGTACAGGCTCATGCCGCTCACGCCGGCGTCCGTCGAATCATGTTCGCTCATCGGCCTCGTCCCCCCCGTGTCGGTCCGTATCTCCGCCGCGGCCCTCAGAACGCCTGCTCGACCACCAGGCCGGCGTAGGTCATGCCGCCGCCGAACCCCATGAGCACGAGTCGGTCGCCCGGCTTGACCCGCCCATCCGCGATGCCTCGCTGCCAGGCGAGCGGGATCGAGGCCGTGGAGGTGTTGCCGCACTCGCGTACGCTCTCGAGCGTGCGGCCGGCCCCCAGCCCGAGCTCATCGCCGATGGCCTCGAGCATGCGCATGTTCGCGCTGTGCGGGATGAACCAGTCGATCTGATCGAGCGCCAGGCCGTTGCGCTGCAGCAATTCCTCGACGCGGCGCGGCACGTTCTCCACCACCCAGCGGAACACGAACCGCCCATTCTGGTGGAGGCGCCCGTCGGCCAGCACCCGGTCGCCGTTGATGCGGTCGTTGTTCGCCGCGAGGTAGAGTTCGCGTCCGTGCGCGCCCGCCGTGCCGCTGACGGCCACGAACGACGGCGCCCCGGCGCGGGCCGGCTCGACGAGCACCGCGCCCGCACCGTCGCCGAACAGGACGCAGGTCGAGCGGTCGTTGAAGTCGACCACGCGCGACATGGCCTCGGCGCCGATCACGAGCACCTGGCGATGGCTGCCCGCGGCCACCAGCCCCTGCCCCAGCATGAGTGCGTACGTGAAACCGGCGCAGGCGCCCGAGACGTCGACGGCGCCGGCCCCGGCCAGATCGAGCTTGTACTGCACCTGGCTGGCGGTGCTGGGAATGACCTGGTCGGGCGAGGAAGTGGCGACAATCACGAAGTCCGTGTCGCCGACCCCCGTGCCCCGGTTGCGCTCGAGGTCGCGCACTGCCTCCACCGCCAGGTCGCTGGTCAACTCGTCGTCGCTGCTGAAGCGACGCTCGCGGATGCCGGTCCGGCTCGTGATCCAGTCGGCCGTGGTATCGAGCCGGCGTTCGAACGCAGCGTTGCCGACCCGCTGTTGCGGCAGGTAGGTGCCAAGCGCCGTGATTGCCGTTGTCATCATGCCTCATCCAGCGTTGCCCGCCGTTGCCGGCGCGTTCCACGGGGATGCAGCCGCGCGGCCCGTGCGCGGAACCCCATCTCCCGCGTTAGGCCGGGCTCGCCGGTGCGAGTTTCCTGCGGCGCGCCCCCCACGGTACGCCATTGATCGCCATTGTCGCTCCACGATGAACGTCGCGAGGCCACGCAACGGCTCGAACTCCGGGCCGAGTCCCTCGGGTGCGGCCGTGGCCTGCGCGTGCGCCTCGCCCGCCCGGCGGCGAGCCCCGTCGATCCCGGCGAGGCTCGGGTGGGTCGCTTTGCCGCGCGCTCGATCGGCGCCCTGCGTCTTCCCCCGGGGTCGCCGTGTCCGCCGTCTCGGCGAGCACGTCGTCGACGATCTGGAAGGCGAGGCCGATGGCGCGCCCATACGCCTCGAGCCGCGCGATCGTGGCCGTGTCCGCCTGTCCCGCGAGCGCGCCGAGCACCACGCCCGCCTGCAGCAGCGCCCCGGTCCTGCGCCGGTGCATGGCCTCGAGTTGCGCCAGCGTGGTCCCCCTGCGTCGCGCCTCGAGGGCGAGGTCGATCCCCTGAGCACCGACGAGGCCGGCCGTGCCCGCGGCGATCGCGCCGTTCGCCATGGCCGCTGGCAATGACCTCGAACGCCAGCGCCTGGAGGCCATCACCCGCCAGGATCGCCGCTGGCGCGTCGAACTGTCGATGACAGGTAGGGGCACGGCGCCGCAGGGCGTCGTCGTCCATCGCCGGCAGGTCGTCATGGACGAGCGAGTACGCGTGCATGAGTTCGACCGCGCAGGCGGGCGCATCGAGTGCGGCCGCGGGCGCGGCGAAGACCTCGCCGAGCGCGTACACGAGGGCAGGCTGCAAGCGCTTGCCCCGGCCCGGGGTGGCGCATCGCCGCGTGCAGCGAGCAGGGCGGCTCGTCGTCGCGGGAGGGGTCGCGAGCGCGCTGCACAACGGTCTCGGGGCCGGAAGCCCGTGCGGTGCTTGCGCCGAGCGGGTTCGGGTCTGCATGGTTCACTCGACCTGCTCCCGGACGAAGTAGAAGGATCCGGCGGCTGCCGTAATCGAGCGCCAGCGGTGTGAAGCGAGCAACGCGCCGCGATGACGCGCGAGGAAGCGGACGCGCTCGGGGCGCCCGAGCGTGTGCCAGAGGCTGCGGCGAGCGCTGCGCGGAATGCAGTCATCGAATGCCGCGTCCATCATCAGCAGGTGTTCCGGGTCGTAGCGGCCTCGCATCGGCCCGGGCTGGCCGTGGGCGAAGGCCGCGGTGGACACCTGCCGGTATTCGGCCGTGGTCCAGCCGAAACGCGCCGTGATGGTGGCGCGCAGCTGGCCGGCGCGGCGGTCGCAGCGGGCGAGGATCCGAGCCAAACGGGCGCCGCCCATGACCACGGCCCGGGCGGCCAGCCGATCCTCGGCGCCGAGCACCAGGGTGGCGACGATCGCGCCCATGCTGAAGCCGACGATACTGACCGCCTCGGTGTCGATGTCGGGGCGCCGCTGCGCCCAGTCGTGCATCCGCCGGATCGTGATGACGGCGCGGCTGACCCGTTGGGCCATGGTGTCGCCCGGGCGTCGAAATGCCTCGGGGGTGGAGGCCCCGGCCAGGTGGTCCCAGCGGATCAGTGGCGGGTCGCCGTGTACGTGCAGGATATCGAAGCGGACCTCGCCCTCGCGGCGCACATGCTCGGTGAAGCGGGCGGAGGCATAGCGGTAGGCCCCGTTGCCGCAAATGGGGACGACAACCACGAGCGGGCGCGGTCCGGCGCCCGGGCCGCGCAGATACTCGGCGTCCAGCCGGAGATGGTCGTGCGTGCTCCCCGCGCCGGGTCGGAAGGTCGGGCGAGAGCGGACACAGCCGTCGTCGAGGCGATCGCGGGGCTCGCGCATGCCCGGCGTGACGGGCGCGCGCGGACTCGAACACGGCCGGCGTCGCGCGGGGATTCGGGTAGAGGGCTCGGCTCGTACGCGGCCACGAGCCGCCCTGCACAGCCGCACACGGCCAGGCCGAGCAGCGCAATGCCCGCCGATTGCCGCCACCGTCATGACGCCCACTGCCTCCCGCCGGAGCCGGGCCCCCTCGGCGCAACGGACCGGTCGACGCCGTCCCGGGTCCCGTGCGCCGCGCCCGCTCGCCCGCGCTCCCGGTCGGCGGTCGGGGAACGCCGGGGCCTTGCGAATCGACTACACTGGAGCGACAGCGATCATCTTGATGGGCGAAAAGGGGGAACGATGGAAACCGCACTGATTTTCGGGGTCGGCCCCGGTCTCGGCAGCGCCATTGCCCGGCGCTGCGCGCGCGGCGGCATGGTCGTCGGCGTCGCGGCGCGTGACGTCACGCGCCTCGACGACACCCTGCCGGACCTGCGTGCCAAGGGTGCCCCGGACGCGCGCGCCTACGCCTGCGACGTGGGCTCGCCGTCATTCGTCGAGGAGGCGTTCCGCGAGGCGATCCAGGAACTGGGTGCGCCGCGTTTGGTGGTGTTCAACGCCGGCACCTTCGTTCGCCGGGCCATCGCCGAGACCCCGCCCGACGAATTCGAGCACTGCTGGCGCGTGGGCTGCATGGGCGGTTTCCTGGTCGGCCAGGCGGCGGCGCGCGCGATGCAGGATGCCGGGCCGCGCGCCGATGGCTCGCTCGGCACGATCGTGTTCACGGGCGCGACGGCGAGCCTGCGCGGCGGCGCCGGTTTCCACAACCTCGCGGTCGGCAAGTTCGGGCTGCGCGCCCTGGCCCAGAGCATGGCGCGCGAGCTCGGCCCCGAGGGCATCCATGTGGCCCATGCCGTCATCGACGGCCAGATCGAGTCCGACCGCGCGGGCCGCTCGCAGGCCGAGCAGGGGCCCGACGCGGTGCTCGACCCGGACGCGATCGCGGAGAGCTACTGGCACCTGCATCGTCAGCCGCGCAGCGCCTGGACCCACGAGCTCGATCTCCGCCCCTGGAGCGAGAAGTTCTGAGCGGCGTCAAGCGGGCGCCGCGGACGTCGCGCCGCGCGCGTCGCCGTCGCAGTGCGTTCCCCGGACGAATCGCACGACTTCGTGGCGCACGGGCGCGAGCCAGTCGAGGGCGTCGGCGAGCGCGGCCAGCAGCCCGAGATGGCCCAGCGGCGTGTGCCAACGGGTCTCCACGCACCCGCCGCGTGCGCGCACGGCCTGCGCAAGGTTGCGCGTGTTGCGCGGCCACACGGTGTCGTCCGCGAGGCCGTGGATCAGCAGCAGCGGGGGCGCGTCGCCGCGCGCGAACTCGATCGGCTGGGATTCCGGGTAGCGCTCGGGGGGCCCGAACATGGCCTGCAGGTCGGGCGCCTCCAGGGGCAGGAAAGCGTACGGCCCGGCCAGGCCGATGGCGCCCGCCAGGCCGACAGCGCCGCCGCCCGGGGCGAGGAAGCGCCGGTCGAGGGTGAGCAGCATGGCGATGTGGGCGCCGGCGGAGTGGCCCATGACGTGGATGCGGTCCGGGTCACCGCCGTAGCGCTCGATGTGCTCGCGTGTCCATTCGACGGCCGCGGCCCCGTCCTCGACGAATGCCGGGAATCGCACGGCCGGGTACAGCCGGTAATCGGGCACGACGGTGACGATGCCGCGATCCGCGAGCTCGGCACCGATCCAGGCGTAGTCCGCGCGCCGGCCCTCGCTCCAGCGCCCGCCGTAGAAGAACACCACGACCGGGGCGTCCTTGCCCCCGGGCGGCGCGAACACGCTCAGGCGCCGGCGCGGCCCGTCGCCGTAGGCGGCAGCGGGCTCGGCCATGAGGCGCTGTGTGGGGGCCAGGCCGTTGAGGACGTCGCGCGCGGAGCAGCCGGCGATCACCACCAGCGCGAGAACCAGGAGCCCGGAGCGCGCGGCGCCGTCGCGCCGGCTCAGTCGTCGTCCTTCCACTCGCGCATCTTCGAATAGTCGATTTCCTTCTCGATCTGGCGGCTCTTGCGCTGCAGGCGCCCGATCCAGCCGATCAACAGGATCGCAGCCAGGCCGAGGATGGCGACCACAATCAGTATCCGCACCGGCATGGCGGTCCGCTCCAGGGGCGCTGCCCCGATCATTCGTTGCCCCGATCATGGTGGCGGATGCGCCGCGGCGCAACGCGTTCGCCCGGGCGCGGTGCGGCGTCGATGGCCTTCACTCGAGCCGCCATGTGCCGGTGGCGGTGCGGATATCGGCGGCCAGCGCCGGCGCATCGCCCTGCTCGAGCGCCAGCGCGGGGGCCAGGCCCACCGCGGCCAGGCAGGCCCGGACCCGCCCGGGGGCGGGATGCGTGCCGCGCAGCGCCTCGAGCCCCGCACCGGCCTGCCGCAGGTGTCGCGCCGGATGGATCGCGTCCTTGCCCCACTCGATCAGCGGGGGCACGAGCCCGCCGAGCACGAGGCCGCCGTCGTGCGGGAAGGCGATCTGCCAGCGCAGCTCGCCGCGCTGCATCGGCCGCGGGGCGCCGGCGTCGTGGCGACAGGCAGCGACCGCGGCGGCCAGATCGTCGCTGCGCGCCACCCAGGTCAGCAGGCGCGGAGACTCGGTCAGCGCGTCCCGCACGGCCGGGTCGTCCAGCCCGAACCAGCGCGGTACCTCGGGATCGGGCGCCTCTGGATCGATCGCGATCACCTCGATGTAGGTCGCCGGACCGAGGCGCAACAGCGCGTTGTGGGTGCCCAGGTGCTCATGGCGGCCGCCGGCCGCGGGGCGGATGCCGAGGCAGCGCTCGACATGGTCGCAACCGCGTTCGAGTGCATCGGCGGCGACGACGAGGTGATCCAGCGTGCAGTCAGCCACGGTCGGACCCTCCGCGCGGTTGGGGACCGGCGCATCCCGACACGCCCCGGAGCGGCGCCGACGGCACGCAGCAACGCGGGGCCGTGCCGGCGACGGCGGATGCCCGGGCAGCGGCATGGCGCCGGCCCGACGAGCGAGCGCGCGGCGGCGGTGCCGGCGGGGGTGGCACGGGTCGTGATGCTCGGCTATCGTGTCGTCACAATCAACAAGAGCGGCCCGCGGTCGCGTCGAGCGCCGTTCGCGGAGCAGCTGCAGCGCATCAAGGGAGTCGCCGCCATCCGTACCCACCATCGAAGGCAATCGGCCGGGGCGTTCGGCGCACTGGTCAAGTATCTGCGCGAGCACGCCGGTGAACGCGACGTGGAGCAGCTGGAGCGCCTCGCCCGGCTCCTCTTCTCGCGCGGGATCCCCGACGAACTGGCCCGTCAATCGTCGCACAACCTCACCGCGATGCTGCAGTGGGCGCACGACTTCCACCTCGAGCGCCAGCCGGGCGAGGCCAAGGTCCGCATCATCGAGCCTACCGAGGAGCGCGACGGCTGGGAGATGCCGTACGCGATCGTGGCCGTTGCGACGGACGATCGCCCGTTCCTGGTCGACTCCATCAAGATGGCGCTCGCGGAGAACGGGGTGGCCGTCGAGCTCGTGATGCATCCGCAGCTCGTGGCGCACCGCGACCAGCGCGGGCGCGTGACGCAGCTCGGCGGGCGCGAACACGGCTCGGCCGGCGAGCCGTCCGGCAATGGGCTCAGCGAGTCCCTCATGCTGTTCTGGGTCGAGCGCCCCATCACGGAAAGCCTCTCCAACCGGCTCGTCGAGGGCATCAGAACGGCCCTGGGCGACGTCGAGGCGGCGGTCGCCGACTACCAGCCGATGCACGAGCGGGCCCGGGCGCTCGTCGAGCATTTCGCCGACGAGTCGGGCCCGGTGCCGCCGGCGGATGTGCGCGAGGCGCGCGCATTCCTCGAGTGGCTGGCCGACGACCATTTCACGTTTCTCGGCTTCCGCCAGTACAAGGTCGGCAAGGCAGACGGCGACCGCGTACTCAAGCTCGATACGACAACGGGCCTCGGGATCCTTCGCGGAGAGCGCAAGAAGGGACGCACGCGCAGCGTGTCGGCGCTGGAAGAGCGGTTGCAGGAGTTCGGCAGCGCGCCGGTACCGCTGATCTTCACCAAGACCGATGCGCGCTCGACCGTGCACCGGCGCGGGCACATGGACTACATCGGCGTGCTGCACTACGACAGCAACGGTCACATCGTCGGCGAATCGCGCTTCGTCGGCCTCTACACGTCGGGCACCTACCACCGCTCCGCCTGGGAAATCCCTTTCATCCGCGGCAAGGCGGACGCGGTGATGGAACGCTCCGGCATCCCCGTCGACAGCCACGACGGCAAGGCGCTCGCCAACATCCTCGAGAGCCTGCCGCGCGACGAGCTGTTCCAGAGCACCGTGGACGAACTGCTCGAGACCTCGCTCGGGGTGCTCGAGCTGGAGGAGCGCAACCGCACGCGCCTGTTCGTGCGGCGCGACCACGTCGCCCAGTTCTTTTCCTGCCTCGTGTTCGTCCCGCGCGAGCGCTTCAACACCGACGTGCGCATGGCCGTGCAGCGGATCCTGCGCGAGGCCCTCGGCGGTGCGCGCGAGGATCACGCCCTGCAGTTCGGCGAATCGGGCATGGTGCGCGTGCACTTCATCATCCGTCCCGAGGGCGAGTGCAGTGACAACTACGACATCGCCGAGATCGAGGAGCGGATCACCGCCGTTGTGCGCTCGTGGTACGACGAGTTGCGCGAGGTTCTCATCGAGCGCCACGGCGAGCGCGAGGGCATGGCCCTGGGCAAGCGCTTCGAGCAGGCGATGCCGGCCACCTACCGCAACGAGGTGTCGCCGGGGGTCGCGGCGTTCGACGTCGAGAAGATCGCCACGCTGTCCGGACCCGACGACATCGGCCTGAGCCTGTACCGGCCCACGGACGCCGGCGATACGGATATCGTGCGCTTCAAGGTGTTCAAGCACGACCACACGATCCCGCTGTCGGACGCCATGCCCATGCTCGATCGCATGGGGCTGCGCGCGGTGTCCGAATGGGGCCCGTACGACATCGTCATGGCGAACGGCGACCACATCTGCATCCAGGATCTCGACCTGGTCGCCGCCTTCACCGACGAGCTCGACGTGGAGCAGGTGCGCGAGCCGTTCGCCGAGGCGTTCGAACAGGTCTGGCGCGGCCGCGCCGAGAGCGACGGCTTCAACCGCCTGATCCTGGCGGCCCACATGAACTGGCGCCAGGCGGCCCTCGTGCGGGCCTACTGCAAGTACCTGACGCAGACCGGCGTGCCCTTCTCCCAGGCGTACATGGAGGATACGCTGACCAACCATCCGCTGATCGCGCGCCTGCTGGTCGAGCTGTTCGAGGCCCGCCTGGAGCCGGCCCGCGATCAGGAGAAGAAGCGCGATCGCGAGCGTGGCGCGAAGAAGCTGCAGGCCACCTTCGGGGCCCTGGTCGTGGGCGAGCCCGAGGCGGTCATCGAGGGTGCGATCGAGCGCCTGGCGACGGGACGACGCCAGGTCGATCGGGAGGCGCAGCAGGCCGCGTGCCGCGAAGTGCTCGAGGACCTGCTCGACGAGGTCTCGAGCCTCGACGAGGACCGCATCCTGCGCGCATTCGCCGACCTCATCAGGGCCACGCTGCGCACCAACGCATTCCAGACGGATGCGAACGGGCAGTGGCACGCGCACATCTCGTTCAAGCTCGACTCGGCCCAGGTGCCCGACTTGCCGAAGCCGCGCCCGTTCCGCGAGGTCTTCGTGTACTCGCCGCGCGTCGAGGGCGTGCACCTGCGCGGCGGCAAGGTCGCGCGCGGCGGCCTGCGCTGGTCCGATCGGCGCGAGGACTTCCGCACCGAGATCCTCGGGCTGATGAAGGCGCAGTCGGTGAAGAACACGATGATCGTGCCGGTCGGCGCCAAGGGCGGCTTCGTGCCCAAGCAGCTGCCGAGCGGCGGCGATCGCAACGCGATCCAGCAGGAAGGCATCGCCTGCTACCGCCTCTTCATCCGCGGCCTGCTCGACATCACCGACAACCTGGTGCAGGGCGAGGTCGCCCACCCCCATGCAGTCGTGCGCCACGACGACCCCGACCCCTACCTGGTCGTGGCCGCCGACAAGGGGACGGCGACGTTCTCCGACTATGCCAACGAGTTGTCGCGCGAGTACGGCTTCTGGCTGGACGACGCGTTCGCCTCGGGTGGCTCCAATGGCTACGACCACAAGGGCATGGGGATCACCGCCAAGGGCGCATGGGAGTCGGTCAAGCGCCACTTCCGCGAGCTCGGTATCGACTGCCAGAAGGAGGAGCACACCGCCGTCGGCGTCGGCGACATGGCGGGCGACGTCTTCGGCAACGGCATGCTGCTGTCGAAGCACACGCGCCTGATCGCGGCGTTCAATCACCTGCACATCTTCATCGATCCGGACCCGGACACCGCGAGCGCCTACAAGGAACGCAAGCGCCTGTTCGACAAGGCCGCGGGCTGGGGCGAATACAACACCGACAAGATCTCCACGGGCGGCGGTGTCTGGGAGCGCAGCGCCAAGAGCATCAAGTTGCCGAAGGAGGCGCGCGCGGCGCTGGGTATCGAGGCGAGCGAGCTGGCCCCGTACGCGATCGTCGCGGCGATCCTGCGCGCGCGCGTCGACCTGCTTTGGCTCGGTGGGATCGGTACCTACCTCAAGGCCAGCGATGAAAGCGAGGAAGAGGTCGGCGATCGCGCCAATCGGCTGATCCGCTGCAATGGCGACGAACTGGGCTGTCGGGTGGTCGGCGAAGGCGCGAACCTCGGCTGCACGCAGAAGGGACGCGTCGAGTTCGCGCTCAGCGGCGGCCGCATCAACACCGACTTCATCGACAACTCGGGCGGCGTCGACTGCTCGGACCACGAGGTCAACATCAAGATCCTGCTGAACGCGGCGGTCGATGCGGGCAAGCTGAACCAGAGCCAGCGCAGCCGGCAGCTCGCGGACATGACCGACGAGGTCGGCGAGCTGGTGTTGCGCAACAACTACCTGCAGACGCAGGCCATCTCGATGATGTCGGCGTTCACCGTGAGCCGCCTCGGGACGAAGGCGCACTTCATCAACTGGCTCGAGGGCCGCGGCATTCTCGACCGCCAGCTCGAGGCGCTGCCGAACCAGGAAGAGATCGACGAGCGGCGATCGCGCGAGGTCGGCCTCACGCGCCCCGAGGTCGCCGTGCTCCTGTCCTATGCCAAGATCAGCCTCTATCCGGAGCTGCTCGAGTCGGACGTCCCCGAGGACCCCTACCTGGCCCGCGAGCTCGTGGACTACTTCCCGACGCCGCTGCGCGAGAAGTACCGGGGCTACATGGCGCACCACCGGGTGTGGCGCGAGATCATCGCCACCCAGGTCACCAACAGCGTGATCAACCGCATGGGCGCGACGTTCGTGCTGCGCATGCAGGAAGACACGAGCGCGACCGCCGCCGAGGTCGCCCGCGCCTTCACCATCGCCCGCGAGGTGTTCGAGGCCCCCAGGCTCTGGGAGCAGATCGAGGCGCTGGACAACAAGGTCGACACGCGCGTGCAGACCGACCTGCTGCTGCGCCTGTGGGAGCTGCTGCGGCACGCGACCCGGTGGCTGCTGAACCGCCCGGGCCACCACCTGGATATCGCCGAGCAGGTCGAGGCGTTCCGCCCCGGTGTGCAGGCCCTGGTCTCGCACCTGGACAAGGTCGCCGTCGAGACGTGGCGCGGCGCGATGGACGACATCGCCGCCAACCTCGAGCAACGCGGGGTGCCGAAAAAGCTCGCCCGCCACATCGCGGTCCTCGACGCCCTGTATCCGTCGCTCGACATCGTCGACATCGCGAATGCCGAGGGACGCAGGGTGGAGCGCGTCGGCCGCGTCTACGCCGTGCTCGGCGAGCGCTTCGGCCTCAAGTGGCTGCGCAGCCAGATCGAATCGCTGCCGGTGGACGGCGCGTGGCACGCCAATGCACGCGGTGCCCTGCGCGACGATCTGTACGAGCGCCACCGGTCGCTGACGGTGCGCGTCCTGGATCAGCGCAAGGAATCCGATCCCGACACCGCGGTCGACGCGTGGTTCACCGACCATCGGCTCGACGCCGAGAAGGTACGCCAGATGATGACCGAGATCCAGCGCCTGGCGCGCATCGATTACGCAACGGCGGTCGTCGCCCTGCGGGCGCTGGGTCAGCTCGTGGTCGAGACCAGCGCGTGACACGCGCCCCGCGCCCGCGGGGTGCGCTCGCCGCGCCCCGGTCGCGGTGGCTGCGAGGCGGCGGCGCTTGACCGTGCAGGGCCGGGCCCCGTGCAGCGTCGCCGATGTGTTGCGTCCGGGCCTGCCACTCGGGCGCGCGCGATATCCGCGCCGCGGTGCGTTGCGCTCGGTCGCTTCGGACGCGCGTGCAGGCGGTTGGATCGCGCTGTCGCCGCGACCCGCGATCAGCCTCCGCGCGGGGACCGCGGCCGCGGTCGCGGTCGGCCGCACCACCACCAGGGCCCCTGCCGCGACGCGGCTGGCCTGCCGGGCCAAGGTCCGATAGGCTCCGTTGCCGGTCGTACCGCGCTCGAGTGCGTTGCGGACTCGACCAGCAGGACCACGCCCCGCAGGGCGCATTCCCGCCCGTAACCGGATCCGCAGCCTTGGTGGAACAGAGCCTCCCCGCCAGATCGCCCGAGGCCGACGATCGACCCCGGACCCGGCCCCGACTGCCGCGGGGAACGGGCAGCGCTCGTGCGGCAGGAGTGGCCCCGCGGTCCCCGGCACGCCGGCCGAACGTCGATCCCGGGGGCGATTGAGCCGCCATGGCCGGGCAAACGGCACAGCTCGCGATCGCGCCGGACGAGGGCTTCCGCACCTGGCTGGCGGCAGCGGGCGGCGCGCTGGCGATCTCGACCTACCAGGCCGGCATGCTCGTGCTCGTGTCCTGGGACGGCCGGCAGGTCCGCGTGCTGCCGCGGCGCATGGACAAGCCCATGGGTCTGGACGGCAACGCCCGCCGGCTCGTCGTCGCCACCCGCCACGATGTCACCGCCTTCGGCAATGCGGCGTCGCTGGCGCCCGAGTACGGCCGCCAGCGCGGTGGCAGGTACGACGCCCTCTACCTGCCGCGCGTGACCTGGCACACGGGCGACGTGCAGGCCCACGAGATCCAGTGCGCCGGCGACACCGTCTGGGTGGTCAACACCCGCTACTCCTGCCTGATGCGTCCGAGCGCGGCCTACAGCTTCGAGCCGGCCTGGGCGCCGCCGTTCGTCAGCGACCTCGTGCCCGAGGACCGCTGCCACCTCAACGGCCTGGCCTTGGCCGACGGCGCGCCCCGCTACGTCACCGCCATGGCCGAGACCGACAGCGCCCAGGGCTGGCGCGAGCGGCGCACCGACGGCGGCATCGTGATGGACGTCGACAGCGGCGCGGTCGTCGCGCGCCGCCTCGCCATGCCGCACTCGCCGCGGTTGCACGGCGGGCGGCTCTACGTGCTCGACTCCGGCCGCGGGCGCCTGTGCGCCGTGGACCCGGATGCCGGGCGCGCCGACACGGTCGCCGAGCTGCCCGGCTACGCGCGCGGCCTGGCGTTCGTCGGCAACACGGCGCTGGTCGGCCTGTCGAAGATCCGCGAGAAACGCTTGTTCGGCGGCATGCCCATCGAGGAACGCCCCGAGGCGCTGCGCTGTGGCGTTGCCGCCGTCGACCTCGCCACGGGCGCCATGACGGGCCTGCTCGAATGCACCGCGGGTGCGACCGAGCTCTTCGACCTGCGCTTCCTGCCGGGGCTGGCGCGCCCCAACATCATCGGCCTCGACCGCGCCGAGGCCCGCCAGGCCGTCACCGAGCCCAACAGCTCCTGGTGGCTGCTGCCGAGTGACGCCGACGCGGGCAAGTCGAGCGGGTAGATCCCCATGCGGCCTCGCGCCGCGCCCCGAGGCAGCGAATCCCCGTCATGGCCGCGCCGTGGCGCGGTTCCCTCGACGAGCGCGCATCATCCCGGCGGCGAATCGGTGGCCCGCTGAACTGGTGGGGCGGACCTAATGCGGCTATATTCACGGCTCGCCGCCACGCTTCAACCTCAGGGACGACCCCGTCATGCCGCTGCCATTCCGAAGGACCCCGCTCGCCATCGCGGTCGCCGCCGGTTGGGGCATCGCGAACCCGGCCCTCGCCGCCGACCTCGTGCCGTCGGGGTCGCCGTTCGAGGTGTCCACCAATCAGCTGTCGACCGGCGTCGATACCCAGCCTCGCACGGCGATCGACGACGATGGCGACTTCGTCGTCGTCTGGAAGGAGGCGTACGGGGGCGAGATCTTCGCCCGCACCTTCGACAGCACTGGCACCGCGATCAGCGGCGAGATCGCCGTCAACACGACGACCTCGGGCGACCAGCGTTTCCCGGAGGTCGCCATGGACGGCGATGGCGATTTCGTCGTCGCTTGGCAGAGCGCTTATCAGAACGGTTACGTTGCCGACGACGACATCGTCTACCGCCGGTTCCAGCGCTCGGGGGCCCCGGTGACGGGCGAGCAGAATGTCACCGCCGATCCGGCCACGGCCTTCACACGGGCCCACGTCGATCTCGCCGACGACGGCCGGCTCGTCGTCGGATGGACGGAGCAAGGTACCCCGAACACAGCGCTCGCGCAGATCCTCGATGCCTCGGACAGCCCGATCACCGGGCAGTTCACGGTGGCCCAGGGCAGCGGCTCGTTCGCCGAGCCGGTCCCGGTGTTCACGCAGAGCGGGGAAGTGGCGATCGCGTTCGCCGAGTCCACGCTGGGCAACGCCAACGACGTCCTGCTGCAGTTCTTCGACTCGAGCGGCTCCTCGCTGATCGGCTCGGACCGCACCGTCATCGCGACCGCGGACAACGAGCGCAGTATCGACATCGACAGCGATGCCTCGGGCAACTCGGTGATCATCTGGTGGAACGGGGACACCGACTCCGTGCTCGCCCAGCGCGTCGATTTGAACGCCAGCCTCCAGGGGGGCACGATCGCCGTGTCACCGAGCGGCGCTGCCGGCCAGGACGAGCCGAGCGTGTCCGTCGATGACGACGGCGACTTCGCCGTCGCCTACGCGGATGGCTTCTACGATGCCGATCCCGGGATCTACGTGCGCGCCTTCGCGGCGGATGGAACGGCCGAGGCGCCCGCGCGCGCCGTGCTGCAGACCACCGACGACTTCGATTACCCGGGTGTAGGCGTCCGCGGGGACGGCCTCGGGGGCGTCTCCGCCTGGGTCCAGGCGGATGATGCCGACAAGTCCGGCGGCGCGCTCCGTGCCGATCTGCTCACGGTGGCGGGCAATACCTCCCCGACCGCGGACGCCGGGCCGGACCAGGCCGTCACGACCGGGGCGAGCGTGACGCTCGATGGCACGGCGAGCAGCGACCCCGATGGCACGATCGAGGGCTTCGCCTGGACGCAGACGGGTGGGCCGGCCGTTACGCTCTCCGACCCGAACAGCGCGACACCGTCTTTCACGGCGCCGTCGACCGGCGCCGTGCTCACGTTCCAGCTCGACGTCACCGACGATCAGGCGGCCACGGCCACGGATAGCGTCAGCGTCGAGGTCGCGCCGGCACAGGCACCGGTCGAGGGTGTCGGCACGGGCGCGCTCGGCTGGCTCGGCGGCCTGGCGCTGGGGCTGGCGGGGCTCGGTCGCGCGGCCTGGCGGCGCC
>CAZVFN010000059.1:0-16347 GCA_964626335.1 uncultured Ectothiorhodospiraceae bacterium | reverse complement strand
CTCACGGTCGAGGATCCGATCGAGTTCGTGCACGAATCGAAGAAGTGCCTGGTCAACCAGCGCGAGGTCCATCGCGACACGATGGGCTTCACCGAGGCGCTGCGCTCGGCACTGCGCGAGGATCCCGATACCATCCTGGTCGGCGAGCTGCGCGATCTCGAGACGATCCGCCTGGCACTCACCGCCGCCGAGACCGGTCACCTGGTGTTCGGCACGCTGCACACCAGCTCGGCGGCGAAGACCATCGATCGCATCATCGACGTCTTCCCGGCGGCGGAAAAGGACATGGTGCGCTCGATGCTGTCGGAATCGCTGCGCGCGGTGATCGCGCAGACGCTGATGAAGAAGACCGGCGGGGGGCGCCTTGCGGCCCACGAGATCATGCTCGGCACGCCCGCGATCCGCAATCTCATCCGTGAGGACAAGATCGCGCAGATGTACTCCGCGATCCAGACCGGGCAGGGTGTCGGCATGCAGACGCTCGACCAGAACCTCAAGGAACTCGTCGACAAGAACCGGGTGTCCAGACAGGAAGCCAAGAAGAAGGCGACCAACCCGGACCAGCTGTAATCGCAAAGCAACGGGCGGCGCCTCCCGCGCCCCCGGAGGGATACGGTCAATGGACCGCGAAAAGGCCATCAAGTACATGCACGACATGCTGCGGATGCTGAAGACGCGCGAGGGCTCGGACCTGTATCTCGCCGCCGGCGCGCCACCCACCATGAAGGTGCACGGCAAGCTGCAGCAGGTCGCCGGACAGAAACTGACCCCGCAGCACACACAGACGCTCGTGCGCGCGATCATGAACGATCGCCAGTCCTCCGAGTTCGAGGCCTCGAACGAGTGCAACTTCGCGATCAGCATGCCGGGGCTGTCGCGCTTCCGCATCAACGCCTACGTCCAGCGCGGGACTTCGGCCATGGTGGTGCGCACGATCACCGACGAGATCCCCAGCATCGAGGAGTTGCACCTGCCGACGGTCCTGCGTGACATCGCCATGACCAAGCGCGGGCTCGTGATCTTCGTCGGCGGTACCGGCTCGGGCAAGTCGACCTCGCTCGCCGCCATGGTGGACCATCGCAATGACAACTCCACCGGTCACATCATCACGGTCGAGGATCCGATCGAGTTCGTGCATCACCACAAGGGCTGCATCGTCAGCCAGCGCGAGGTGGGCACGGACACCGAGAACTGGGATATCGCCCTCAAGAACACGCTGCGCCAGGCGCCCGACGTGATCCTGATCGGCGAGATCCGCGATCGCGGCACGATGGAGAATGCCATCGCGTTCGCCGAGACCGGTCACCTATGTCTCGCCACGCTGCACGCGAACAGTACCAACCAGGCCATGGATCGCATCATCAACTTCTTCCCCGAGGAGCGTCGGCGCCAGCTGTTGATGGACCTCTCGCTGAACATGAAAGCGGTCGTGTCCCAGAGACTGCTGCGCAGGCCGGATGGCAGCGCCCGCCATCCCGCGGTGGAGATCCTGCTCAACACGCCGCTGATGTCGGATCTGATGCTCAAGGGCGAGATCCACGAGATGAAGGCGCTGATGAAGAAGTCGCGCGAGGCGGGGATGCAGACCTTCGACGACGCGTTGTTCGACCTGATCGAGGACGGCTGGATCTCTGCCGACGAGGGTCTGCGCAACGCCGACTCGGTCAACGACCTGCGCCTCAAGCTCAAGCTCGAGAGCAGCGACGCCAAGAGTCAGGACCTGACCGAGGGTGCCGATTTCGGCATCGAGGACGGCGACGAGGACCGCGGCAAGCAGGCCGGCAGCGGCATGCTGAGGCGCTGACGCAATGGCCGGGCTGGACCCCTATCTCCAGAAAATGGCCGAGAAGGGGGCGTCGGACCTGTATTTCACCACGGGTGCACCCCCGCAGATCCGCATCGAGGGCGAGACCTGGCCGATCGGCAAGCAGCGGCTCGAAAAGGGTGTCGCGGCCAAGCTGGCGTACGGGCTGATGTCGGAGGAGCAGCGCGCGGAGTTCGAGCGCGATTACGAGCTCAACCTCGGCTTCACGCGCGAGAACATCGGGCGTTTCCGCGTGAACGTCTATTACCAGCGTGGCGAGGTCTCGCTGGTGATCCGCTATATCAAGAGCGAGATCCCCGAGATCGAGGACCTCAATCTGCCCCCGGTGCTCGAGGACCTGATGCTCGCGAAGAAGGGCCTGATCCTGGTCGTGGGCTCGACCGGCTCCGGCAAGTCGACCACGCTCGCGTCGATGATCGACCATCGCAATCGCACTAAGACGGGGCACATCCTCACCATCGAGGATCCGATCGAGTACGTGTTCCGCCACCGCAAGGCCATTGTCGGGCAGCGCGAGGTCGGCCTGGACACGCACTCGTACGGCGATGCGCTGCGCGAGGCGATGCGCGAGGCGCCGGACGTGATCATGATCGGCGAGGTGCGCGACCGCAAGACAATGGAGGCGGCCATTTCCTACGCCGATACCGGCCACCTCTGCCTCAGCACGCTGCACGCGGTGAACGCGTACCAGGCGCTGGATCGCGTGATCAACATGTTCCCGCCCGAGGCGAAGAACCAGATCCTCATGGACCTGTCGCTGAACCTTAAGGCGATCGTGTCGCAGCGCCTGATCCCGGCTCGCGACGAGGGACGCATGCCGGCGGTCGAAGTGTTGTTGAACACGGCCTACATCAGTGAGCTGATCCGCGACGGTCGCATCCACGAGCTGCGCGAGGCCATGAGCAAGGGGGTGCGCGACGGCATGCAGACGTTCGACCAGTCGCTGTTCGACCTCTACAAGCGCAACGAGGTGGAGCTCAACACCGCCCTCGACAATGCCGACTCGCGCACCGATCTCGAATGGCGCATCAACTTCGGTGGCGGGGTGGGCTCGGAGGGCGCTTGACGGCGCCATCGGTCCGCCTTCCCGGGCCCGGAGCCTGTCCAAGGAATCCGCAGCCGACTGCGGGCGCGCCACAGCGGCTGCGATTGCCGATCGCTCAACTCACAGGGTCCCTACCATGCCCGTTTCACGATCGAAGGAATCGCTTCGCTGTGCCACGCGCTCGCTACGGCTCGGGTAATGGCATGGACCGCCGCACGGCGGCGGTCCATGCATTCTCGGACGGACTCCTGGCGGTCACTCGTGGCGGGCAGGCCGGCGGCCCTCGACCAGGACCCTGGTGGTGCGCCCGTGGAGCGTCACCCCGGCCAGGGGGGTGTCGCGGCCGCGGCTGACGAACGCGGCGGGCTCCACCCGCCAGGCGACCTCGGGATCGAAGATGCACACGTCGGCGGGCGCCCCCGGGGCCAGCGTCCCGGCCTGCAGCCCGAGCGCGCCGGCCGGGCCGGCGGTCACCCGCGCGAGCGCGGTCGCGAGATCGCATTCGCCCGCCCGGACCAGGTCGAGCACCAGTCCGAGCAGGGTCTCCAGGCCCGACAGGCCGACGCCGCTGGAGGCGAACGGGCGCTGTTTCGCATCCGGGTCCTGCGGTCGGTGATCCGAGCACACGCTGGCGATCACGCCCTCGGCGACGCCCGCTCGCAGCGCCGCGCGATCCGCGGCCGTGCGCAGCGGCGGGCGCAGGTGCGCGCGGGTGTCGAACCCCGCCAGTGCCGCCTCGGTCAGGTGCAGCTGGTGAGCGGCGACATCGCCGCTCACCGGCAGCCCGTCCTGGCGGGCCCGCGCGAGCAGTTCCACCGCCGCCGCGCTCGACAGGCGGCCCACGTGCACGCGGGCCCCCGTGTCGGCCACCAGCGCGACGATGCGGGCGAGCGCGGTCGTCTCCGCGGCGACCGGAATCCCGGGCAGCCCGAGGGCCGCCGCGGTCGGGCCCTCGTGTGCGCAGCCCTGGGCGAGCGCGGCGTCGACGGCGGGCAGGATCACGGGGCGGCCGATGGTCGCGGCATAGGCAAGGGCCGAGCGCAGGATGTGGCTGTCGGCGACGGGGCGCTCGCCCTGGCCGAACGCCGGGCAGCCGGCGGCGGCGAGCGCGCGCATGGGCGCGAGGTACTGCCCCGCGAGCCCGCTGGTCAGGGCCCCGAGCGGGTGCACGCGCGCCTGGTCGGCCTCGATGCTGCGCTGGCGGACGAGCTCGACCGTCGCGGGGGTGTCGACCGGCGGCTGGGTGTCGGGCGGGCAGCAGACACTGGTCACCCCGCCCGCGACTGCCGCCCGCGTCTCCGAGGTGATCGTGCCCTTGTGGCTCGCCCCGGGCTCGCGCAGGCGTGCGCACAGGTCGACCAGGCCCGGGCAGACGACCTGCCCGCTCGCATCGATCGAGTCGTGCGCCGGGAATCCGGAGGGCGGCTCGCCGAGCGCGGCGATGCGGCCGTCGTCGATCCACACGTCGCCCGGGGCGTCGTGGCCGCTCGCAGGGTCGACGACCCGCCCGCCGCTGATGCGCAGCGCGCTCATGTCGTCTCCGGCGTCGGGGCCGTCCCCGCGACCAGCGCCATCACGGCCATGCGCACGGCGATCCCGTTGGTGACCTGCTCGAGGATGACCGACTGGGGCCCGTCGGCGACCCGCGGGTCGATCTCGACGCCGCGGTTGGTCGGGCCCGGATGCATGACGATCGCGTCCGCGTGCGCCAGCGCCAGGCGCTGCGGTGTCAGGCCCCAGCCGGCGAAGTACTCGGTCGAGCTCGGCAGCAGGGCGTGTTCCATGCGCTCGCGCTGCAGGCGCAGCATCACGATCACGTCCGCACCGGCCAGGCCGGCATCGATGTCCTCGAACACCCGCACGCCCAGCGCCTCGAGCCCGACCGGCAGCAGCGTGCGCGGGGCGACCGCACGGATCTCGCCGGCGCCGAGCGCCTGCAGCGCGTGGATCTCCGAGCGCGCCACCCGCGAGTGCCGCAGGTCGCCGACGATCGCGACCCGGCACTGCTCGAGGTCGGGCTTGTAGCGGCGCATCGTGAACACGTCCAGCAGCGCCTGCGTCGGATGGGCGTGGAGGCCGTCGCCGGCGTTGATGATGTGCACGTGCTCGGGCACGTGGCGTGCCACGAGGTGCGGCGCCCCCGAATCGGGGTGGCGGATCACGAACAGGTCGCACTGCATCGCCTCGAGGTTGGCGATCGTGTCGAGCAGGGACTCGCCCTTGGCCGTCGCCGAGCGCTGGACGTCGATGTTGAGCACGTCCGCCGACAGGCGTTGTGCGGCGAGCTCGAACGTCGAGCGCGTGCGCGTGCTGGTCTCGAAGAACAGGTTGACCACCGTGTGGCCACGCAGCAGCGGCACCTTCTTGATCGACTTGTCGTTGACCCCGGCGAACGACTCGGCGAGATCGAGGATCTCGGTGAGGCGCTCGCGGGCCAGGCCCTCGGTGGTCAGGCAGTGCCGCAGCCGGCCCGCCGGATCGAGCTGGAGCCGTCCCGCCTCGGTCATGCGATCGGCTCGCCGCCGGCGGCATCGTAGATCGCCAAGCCCAGGTCCTCGCGGTTGAGGCGGACCTGCTGGCCCGGTGCCAGATCGATCCGGGTACCGGCGTAGTCCGCGCGGATCGGCAACTCGTGGCCGGTGCGCTCGACGAGCACCGCCAGGCGAACCCGGGCCGGGCGCCCGTAGTCGAACAGTTCGTTGAGCGCGGCACGCACCGTGCGCCCGCTGTAGAGCACATCGTCGACCAGCAGTACCGTGCGCTCGTCGATCGACACCGGGAGCTCGGAGCGTCGCACCTGGGGATGCAGGCCGATGCGGCTGAAGTCGTCGCGGTAGAACGAGATGTCGAGCGTCGCCAGCGGCATTTCCGGGGCGAGCCGCTCGTGCAGCGCGCGCGCCACGCGCACGCCCCCGGTGTGGATGCCGACAACCAGTAGCCGCGGCAAGCGCTCGCCGAGGTCGGCGGCAATGGCGGCGGCCATGGCGTCAAGCCAGCGATCGACAGTGGCGGCGTCGGTGGGCATGCAGGCTCCGGGGCCGGGCGCTGGCCGGTCGGCGCGGGCGCTCAGTCGTGCGCGCGTTCGGCGAGCCAGCGCTCGAGGATCAGCGTGGCCGCTATTCTATCGACATCGCCCTTGCGCGTCCTGCGCCGCGCACCGCTGTGGCGGGCGTCGGCCAGCAGGTCGGATGCGCCTGCCGACGACAGGCGCTCGTCGGCCTCGTGCACCGGCAGTCGGTAGCGCCCCCGCAGGCGGCGGACGAACCCGCGGGCCGCGCGGGTGATCGCCTGCTCGGTGCCGTCGAGCAGCACGGGCACGCCGACGACGAGACCGCCGGGGCGCCACTCGGCGACGACCGAGTCGATGGCGCCCCACTCGGGCACCCCGTCGCGCGCAGGCACGACGGCGATCGGGCTGGCGGAGCCGGTGACGGACTGGCCCGCGGCGACACCGATGCGGCGCAGCCCGAAGTCGAAGCCGAGGTAGGTCGTCGCCACCGCTCACGCCTTCAGCGCGCGCCGTTGCCGGCGGCGCGCAGCGGCCGTTCACGCATGACCGCTGTCCGCGCTCAGCCGGGAGAGGTCGACGCCGATGCGCGCGGCCGCGGCGCCGAGGCGTTCCTCGGCCGGTGTCTCGAAGAGGATGTCGCTGGCGGCCGGGGCGCTCAGCCAGGCATTGTCCGCAACCTCCTGCTCGAGCTGGCCAGGGGCCCAGCCCGAATAGCCGAGCATCATCAGCAGTCGCGGCGGTCCCGCGTTGCGGGCCACGGCCTCGAGGAGATCGCGCGAGGTGGTCAGTGCGAGTTCCGCGGTCAGATGGATCGAGCCGTCCCATTCGCTCGGTGGCGAATGCAGCAGGAAGCCGCGCTCCGACTCGACCGGTCCGCCGTAGTGGACCGGTGTCTGCAGCGCCAGGTCCGGGCTCGGCGCGATTTCCAGGTGGTTGAGGACCTCGCCGATGGTGATCGCCATGGGCCGGTTCACCACGAGGCCCATGGCCCCGTGCTCCGAGTGATCGCACACGTAGGTCAGCGTGCGCTGGAAGTTCGGATCGGCCAGGGTCGGCATCGCCAGCAGGAATTGATTGCGCAGGTCCATCGGAGGCCTCCCGTGCCCGCCACTGTCCACTCTGCGCCCGGCGGCTGCGCGCCGACAAGGGGCCGGCGGCTATTGCTTCGTCGTCAGGCGGTTGCCCCGCTTGAACTGCCAGGTGCGGGTGATGTAGAGGATGTCGGTTGCCTCGCGCAGCGACTCGGGGAATGCCTGGAAGGGCGCGGCCAGCTGTACGATGCGCCGGGCGGCGGCGTCGAGCACGGGCTCGCCCGACGAGGCCCGCACGCGGATGTCGTGGAGGCTGCCGTCCTGGCGGATCGAGACGACCAGTACGAGGGCGCCGGTGAGGTCCTGGCGGCGTGCCGCCTCGGGGTAATTCGTGTTGCCGATGGCCTCGACCGAACGCACCCAATCGTGCATGTAGGTGGCCGCCGGCGATGCGCGCGTGCGCGCGGTGACGAATTCCTTGCGCGGGCGCTGGGCATATTCGTTCAGGGCGTTGTCCACCTCGGCGGCCAGCTGGGCGACCCGGGCGTCGTGTTCGACGGGCTCCGGCTGGCGTTCGCGCCTGCGCTCCGGCTGTTCGCTGGATCTGGACTCGCTGGGGGTGGTCCTCTCACCGCTGCGGCTGGTGACGACCTCGCGCTCGGTGGCGGGCTCCGGGCGGGGCGCGCCGGCATCCAGGGGCGCCGGCGCGAGGCCCGCCGTCGCCGCCTGTTCCGGCGAGCTCACCGGCGCGCGCGGGCGCTGCTGATCGGTCTTGGTGCCGCCGCCCGCCGAGTCCGTGTTGCTCAGGTGGTCGGCCTTCTCCGGGCGGCTCTCCGTGCTCTGGCGGAGCAGTACCACGTCGAGCGCCTTGGCCGCGTCCGGCGCGGGCCCGAACGGGGAGAAGCCGACACCGAGGATGATCAGGCCGTGCAGCGCGGCGGCGAGGAACAGGGTGAGCCCGAGCCGGTCGGCGGCTGTAACGGCGGCGGCACTCATCGGTGCGGGGCGGGCTCCGGTTGCATGCCGCGCATTGTAGCGCCGCGGCCGTCAGGCGTTGAGGCGAGCGCCTCGCCGGCGCTCACGCGCGCGCAGCCCAGCGCCGCTCGATGGCGTCCATGACTCGCTCGGCGGCGTCGAGGCCGCTGCCACGCTGGATCTCGCGGATGCAGGTCGGACTGGTGACGTTGACTTCCGTGAGGCGGTCTCCGATCACGTCGAGGCCGACGAAGACGAGCCCGTGTTCACACAGCCGCGGTGCCACCTGCTGGCAGATCCAGCGGTCGGTGTCGCTTAGCGGCTGTGTCCGGTAGCCACCGCCCACGGCCAGGTTCGCGCGGCTCTCGCCCGCTGGTGGCAACCGGGCCAGGCAGTGCTCGAGCGGCACCCCGTCCACCAGCAGGATGCGCTTGTCGCCCTCGCGAATCGCGGGCAGAAAGGCCTGGGCCATGATCGGGCGGCGATAGCCGGCGGTGAGCATCTCGAGTGCGGCGTTGATGTTCGCGTCGTCCGCGCCCAGCCGGAAAACCCCGGAGCCGCCCATGCCGTCCAGCGGCTTGACGATGGTGTCGCGTTGTTCCGCGATGAAGGCGCTTAGCACGTCCCGGCGCGCGGCGACGAGGGTCGGCGGGCAGCACTGCGGGAACCAGGCGGTGAACAGCTTCTCGTTGGCATCGCGCAGCGCGCGCGGACGGTTGAACACCGGGGTGCCGGCCGCCTCGGCCTGCTCGAGCAGGTACGTGGCGTAGACGTAATCCATGTCGAAGGGCGGGTCCCGGCGCATCAGCAGCGCGTCAAGCTGCGCCACGGGGGCGTCGCCCTCGTGCGTCACATGGTGCCAGTGCCACGCGTCGTCATAGACGGCCAGCGCGCGCATGTAAGCGTGGACCCGGCCGTCACGCAAGACCAGGTCCCGCGGGTGGATCTCTTGGATGCCCCAGCCGCGCGCCTGGGCGGCGAGCATCATCGCCAGTGTCGAGTCCTTGCGCGGCGTGATCCCGCCGACGGGATCCATCACGAAGCCGATCTGCCGGGTCATGAAAACTCCTGGCGGCGGCGCGGCGCCCCCTCACGAGCCGGGAGCGACGGCGCCGGGCACGCGAATTGCGTGGAATTTCGTCGAATCCGGCCGCCGGCCGGCTCGGCGTCGACCGGCCAGCATCGTACGCGAATCGTGCGCAGGTGCGTAGCGTATGCGGGTCCTTCGGTCGGGCCATGGCGCATTGCGCGAAAGGCATTAATGCCGGCGCGTAAGCCGTTGATTCGGAGTAAGTGATTGAGCCAGCCGGCGTTTGCCTGTGCCATGGGGGTGCGCTATCTTCGTCGGCATCATCGGGTGGCCAGTGTAGTCACCGCGCAGTTGACCGGGGGTCAAGAGGCCATGGGAGATACAGACGATTCACTGAAGGACCTCAAGGTCATGGTGGTCGACGACAGCAAGACGATTCGCCGCTCCGCCGAAAGCCTCCTGACCAAGGCGGGGTGCGAGGTGGTGACCGCCGGGGACGGGTTCGAGTCTCTCGCCAAGATCGCGGAGCACGAACCCCACATCATCTTCGTCGATATCATGATGCCGCGGCTCGACGGCTATCAGGCCTGTGCCCTGATCAAGCACAATAGCAAGTTCCGCGATACGCCGGTCATCATGCTCACCAGCAAGGACAGCATTTTCGATCGCGCGCGCGGTCGGCTCGTCGGGTCGGAGCAGTATCTGACGAAGCCATTCTCGAAGGAGGATCTGCTCGGTGCGATCAAGGCGCACGTTGCGAGCGCGTAGCGGGGTGTTGTCGACACCAGCTTACGAGGATCGACCATGGCGACTGTTCTGATCGTTGACGATTCGCCGACCGAGTTGCAGGCGTATCGGGACATCCTGGAGAAACACGGCTACACCGTCGAGCAGGCGACGGACGGCGAAACGAGCCTGAAGAAGGCGGCGGAGATGAAACCCGACCTGATCCTGATGGACGTCGTCATGCCCGGCATGAACGGCTTCCAGGCCACCCGTCAGCTCGACAAGGATCCCGACACCGCGAACATCCCGGTGATCATCATCACCTGGAAGGACCAGGAGACCGACAAGGTCTGGGGACTGCGTCAAGGGGCCCGGGACTACGTCGTCAAGCCCGTCAAGGAGCAGGACCTGATGGAGCGGGTCAATGGATTGCTCGGATAGTGCCGGCGGCATGGCGCCGTCGCGACTGAAAGACATTCGCGCGCCGCGAGGGAAGAAGGAACATGCCGACAGTCCTGATCGTTGACGATTCGCCCACCGAGCTCTACGCATGCCAGAAGATCCTCGAAAAGCACGGCTATGAGGTCGAGACCGCGACTGACGGTGAGTCCAGCCTCGAACGTGCGCAACAGGTCAAGCCCGACCTGATCCTCATGGACGTCGTGATGCCCGGCATGAACGGCTTCCAGGCGACCCGCCAGCTGAACAAGAACAGCGACACCGCGCAGATCCCGGTGATCATCATCACGACCAAGGACCAGGAGACCGATCGCGTGTGGGGGCTGCGCCAGGGCGCGCGCGACTACATCGTCAAGCCGGTCAAGGAGAACGATCTGATCGCCCGGGTCCAGTCGGTACTGGAAAGTTGACGGAAGGGTGGTCATGAGCGCCGCGGTCGCCCCGGGCGAACCGGTCGACCTGCTGATCGACTACGAGCGGCGCCTCACCGAGGTGGGCGCGCGGCTACCGGAGCAGGAAGAGGTCCGTGACCGCTGGTCCGGCATCGGTTTCCGCATCGGTGATCATCGCCTCGTCGCCTCGATGGAAGAGGTCCGGGAGGTGCTGGACCCGCCCACCTGCACCCGCGTGCCCGGGACGCGATCGTGGTTCATCGGGGTGGCGAACGTCCGTGGCACGCTCGTGCCCGTCATGGATCTGAACGGTTTCATGACCGGCGGACGGGTGGCCCAGGGTCGCCATGCGCGCGTGCTAATGTACGGACGGGATGGCGTGTCGGCTGCCTTCCGCGTCGACGATGTGCTCGGCCTCCAGCGTTTCTACGCGGAGGAGCGCACGAGCATGTCGGTCGACGCCGGCAATCTGACGCCCTACATCGACGACGGCTTCCGCCGCCGCGACGAGGATTGGCCCGTGTTGAATCTGGCCGGGTTCGTGGCAAGCAAGGATTTCCTGGAGATCTCGCGGTGAGCGTCGCATGACGGCCGGCCGCCAGTGTTGGGAGAAGCGGGCATGAAACTACCGAGCATGCCGAGATTGAACGTCGGTTCGGGAATGGGGACTACCCTGCGCTCGGGTGTCGGCAACCCCGTCGTGATCCTGGCGGTCCTGCTGGTCGTCTTCCTGGCCGGCATGATCGCGTCGTTCCTGTATGCGCAGGCCCTCGGCCAGTACCAGAGCCAGTACAACGACATCATCATCGAACAGCGCCGCCTCGCCGAGGAGATCTCGTCCACGGCCACGGCGGCGGCCTCCGGTGAGGCCGAGGCCTATGAACGGTTGCAGGACCTGACGAGCGAGTTCGAGCAGGGCCTGGAGACCCTTGCCGAGGGCAACCCGGACACGGGCCTCCCGCCTCTGCCGGATGACTACAGCGCGCAGCTGGAGGCGGTGCAGAGCACCTGGAACGTGGAGCAGGTCAACCTCGAGGCGATCACGGCCGGGCGCGAGTCGGTCCAGCAGATCAATACCTCGATCGAGGAGATCCGGGCGATCTCCGACGACCTGCTCGTGCAGACGAGTACCGTCGTCGACCAGCTCGTGCAGGGCGGGGCGCCGCCCGACCGCGTGCAGGCCGCCAGCCGCCAGCTCTGGCTGCTCCAGCGTGCCCTCGACGCGCTCGATCGCGTCGTCGCCCCCGGCGCCGACACCCGCAGCGCCGCCCAGCGCTTCGCGCAGGATGCCGCCCTTTACGGGCGGGTGCTCGATGGCCTGCTGCGCGGCTCCGACCGGCTGAACATCGAGGCCGTCCAGGACGCCCAGGCCCGGGCGACCCTGCGCGACCTCGCGGTCAACTATGCCCCCGTGCGCCGCCAGATCGACGGGGTCACGGAACTGGCTCCGGAGCTCGAGGCGGCCAACCAGTCGGCGCGCGAGATGCAGGGCAACCTCGCGGCCGCGATCGGGCGGCTCGAGAACGCGGTCACGCGCGGCGGTGCGGGCACGCAGACCATCACGCTGGTCGCGATCGGCTTCGGCATCGCGGTGGTCGTCACGCTGATTGCGCTGGCCAGCCTGCTGGTCATCGGGCAGAAGCGCCGGCTGGAGGAATCGGCCGAGCAGAACCGCCGCAATCAGCGCGCGATTCTGCGGCTCCTCGATGAGCTGTCGACACTGGCTGACGGCGATCTGTCGACCCACGCGACCGTCACCGAGGACATCACGGGCGCGATCGCCGATTCCGTCAATTCCGCGATCGACGCGCTTCGAAGCCTGGTGACGACCATCAACGCCACCGCCGAGGACGTCGCCCGGGCGGCGGATCGGACGCAGTCGACGGCGATTCGCCTCGCCGAGGCCAGTAACCACCAGGCCCGGGAGATCGCCGCGGCGAACGAGGCGATTACCGAGATGGCGACCTCGATGGAACGCGTGTCGGAAAACGCGCGCGGCTCGGCCGAGGTCGCGATGAAGTCGGTGACGATCGCCTCGAACGGTGCCGAGACCGTGCGCCGCTCGATCTCGGGCATGGACTCGATTCGCGAGCAGATCCAGGAGACGTCGAAGCGGATCAAGCGCCTGGGCGAGTCGTCTCAGGAGATCGGCGACATCATCGGCGTGATCAACGACATCGCCGAGCAGACCAACATCCTCGCGCTGAACGCCGCGATCCAGGCCTCGACCGCCGGGGAGGCGGGACGTGGGTTCGCGGTGGTGGCCGACGAGGTGCAGCGACTCGCCGAGCGCGCGACCGACGCGACCAAGCGCGTCGAGGCCCTGATCAAGACCATTCAGAACGACACCAACGAGGCCGTGCAGTCGATGGAGCAATCGACCGCCGGCGTGGTCAGCGGGGCCAAGCTCGCCGAGGAGGCGGGCGGCGCCCTGGGCGAGATTGAGTCCGTGTCGAAGCAGATCGCCGAGCTGATTCAGCAGATCTCGCAGGAAGCGGATCAGCAGGCGAGCAAGGCGACCGATATCTCCGAGACCATGAACATCATTCAGGGGATCACGATCCAGACCTCGGACGGCACCAGCGAAACGGCGACCTCGATCGGCGAGCTGACCGCGCTGTCGCAGGAACTGCGTGAGTCCGTGACCGGGTTCAAGCTGCCCGAGGAGATCGATCCCAGAACCAATCGCGAGCGCCAGCCATCGCCCACACGGGGAGGTGTCTCGGGGCTGGCCGATGGCGATGGCGGCCTCGCGAACGAGACCGTGATCATGCAGCCGGAGGAGAGCGAGGAAACGAACGCCTGATCCGATTCCCGGCGGCGGACAACGAGCGATGACTGCGCACCAGACGGTAGAAATCAACTCCATCGAGACGGTACTGCGCGAGCTGGTACCGGTGATCGAGGAGGTCCAGGGGGCCCTCCAGTCGAGCCTGGACAACAATCGTGCCGTTGCCGATGCCGGTGACAGTGCGCGGCGTTTCGCGCAGATTCGCCGCACGCTCGAGATGCTGGATCTCGTCGGCCCGTCGACCCTGGTCGGTGAGATGCAGGCGCTCGCGGAAGCGCTCGCGCACGAGCGCACCGGTGACGTCGATGCCGCCCTCGAGGTCCTGCTCAAGGCGGTATTCAAGCTGCCCGACTACCTGGACCGCATACGATCCGGGCACCGGGACGTGCCCGCCGTCCTGCTGCCGATCGTCAACGAGCTGCGGGCGGCCCGCGGCGAGGCGGAACTCGACGAGTGGGCCGTGTTCTTCCCGCGCATCGAGGGCGCACGGCGCACGGGGCCGAGCGCCGGGAACAGCGGCGCATTGCAGACGACGGCCCGACGCCTGCGACCCGGTTTCCAGCGCGCTTTGCTGGAGTGGTATCGCGGCGAGCAGGCCGAGGCGTGCCGCGCGCACCTCGGCGCGGTCCTGCAGGAGCTCGCCGGTGTCACGGGGAATCCGGCCGCCGCCAGGCTGTGGAGCATCTGCGGGGCATTGACCGAGTCGCTGGCCGATCAGGGTCTGGAGGTCGACAACAACGTCAAGATCCTCATGGGGCGCGTGGAGCGGCTCTTGAGCCGCTGTGCGCGCGACGGCGAGTCGACGCTGGCGAGCGAGATCCCGCTCGATCTGCTGCGCAGCCTGCTCTACTACGTCGCGCGCTCGGGCTCCGACAGCGCCGCCGTGCGCTCGGTCAAGCAGGCCTACCAGCTCGATGAGCTCATGCCCGGCAACGACGCCAGGGCCGATTTCGAGGGCCCCAACAGCGAGCTGCTCAAGGTCGTGGGCGACGGCATCCGCGACGACCTCTCGCGGGTCAAGGACGCGGTCGAGTTGTACGTGCACAGCGAGCAGCGCCCCGGCGACGCCCTCGATGGATTGCCCGACCGCCTCCGCCAGGTCGCCGACACGTTCAGCATGCTCGGCATGCAGGAGGCACACGACACGCTGAACTCGGAGGCCGGTGTGCTCGCCGGGATCGACGAGTTCGAGGGCGGCGACGCGGACCGGCGGTTGCAGGCGCTCGCGGATGTGCTGCTGCGCGTCGAGAGCGAGCTCGCGCAACTGCAGAGCGGGCGCCCCGCGCAGCCCGGTCACGACCCGAACGCGCTGGCGATCCGTGCGCTGCCCGACTCGGAATACCGGCCGCTCCTGTCGGGCGTGGTGGCCGCCTCCCTCGACGATCTCTCGCGTGTACGCGAGGCCATCGGGACCTACTGTGACGACCCGGAGTCGGGCCAGGAGGCGGTCGCCGAGGTGCCTGCACTGCTGCAGGAGGTCCGCGGGGCGCTCGCGATCCTGCCGCTCGACAGCGCCGTACCCCTGATCGAGTCGCTGTCGCGATTCGTGCACGATGTCTTCGTCGGTCGCGGCAGTGCCGCGGACGAGAACACCCAGATCCTGCTCGCCGACGTCGTCGCCGGCCTCGAGTACTACCTCGAGGCGGTCGATCACGACCGCGTCGGCATGACCCACCTGCTCGAAAGTGCGGAGCGCGCGATGCGCGCGCTCGAGTCCGGTGGCGAGCCGGAGACCCACGCCGAGGACGAGCAGGTGGTCATCGAGGCACCGGCCGAGGAGGCCGATGCAGGCCCCGAGCGGGCCCCGACCGGCGGCGCCGGGACGGGCGTCGAGCCGCACGCGGCCGCGTCGGAGCGGGGCGGGGCACCGATCGACACGGCCGCGGCATCGACCCCGGCCGCCGCGCCCGAGGAGCCCGACACCGCTGCGCCCGGGGCCGAGGAACCCGGCGCGGCCGAGGCAACCGCGGATACGGATGCGGACGCCGATGCCGGCCCTGCGCCGGCGGGCACGGAATCGGCCGGCGCCGCCGAGACCGCGGGCTCGGCCTACGAGGTCGACGACCTCGATCTCGGCGATATCGATCTGGACGCGTTCTCTGTCGACGACACGGCCGACGCCGGGGCGGGCCCGAGTTCGAGCGCAGCGCCGAGCGAGGCGGCGCCCGCGGAACCGGGGAGCGCCGCCGCTGAGGACGCGCGCGAGGAAGGGCCCGCGGCGGAAGGCGCTGCCGGCGCACCGGGCGCGGCTGAACCGGATACGTCCGCCGACGGCGACCTGCCCGAGCTCGACTTTGCGCCCGGTTCCGGCGATGCGGCCGAGCCGCCCCCCGAACCGGCGCCTGGCGGTGATCGTGGCATGCATGCGGAGCACGGCGCCGGTACGGACGCGGACGCGAGCGGGACCGATGGCGAAGGGGCCGCGGCGGTCGCGGCCGGGCCTTCCGATGAGCCCGGTCCGGGCGCGGGCGAGCGCGGCGGCATCGACCCCGGCACCAGCGGATCCTCCCAGCTCGCGGTCCTCGGCGACGAGGCCGACGACGAGATCGTCGAGGTGTTCGTCGAGGAAGCACTGGGCGAGCTCGACAAGATCAACGAGAACCTGCCTCGCTGGCGCAACGACCTCTCCGACGAGGAGGCGCTGATCGTGGTCCGCCGCGCATTCCACACCCTGAAAGGGGGTGGCCGCCTGATCGGCGCGGAGTTGATCGGCGAATTCGCCTGGGCGATGGAGCATATGCTGAACCGGGTCATCGACCACTCGATCGACGCGACCGGGCCGGTGCTGGACACGCTCGACGAAGCCGCGGCGGCGTTGCCGCAGTTGATCGAGCAGTTGCAGGGCAACCGGGCGCCGATCGACGGCATCGATACCCTGATCGCGCGCGCGCACGCGCTCAGCCGCGGCGAGGAAGGACCGCCGCCCGGGGGCGGCGGCGGAGGAGGAACGGGTGGCCCCGGCAACGGCGGTGACATCCCGGGCGGTCACGACGCCGCGCAGCAGGGTGCGGGGCCGGGCGAGGCGCGCGGGCCCAGCGACGACGCCGCGGAAGCGCTGGCGGG
>CAZVFN010000058.1:6962-17087 GCA_964626335.1 uncultured Ectothiorhodospiraceae bacterium | reverse complement strand
GGGCCAGCCCCATCAGCAACGACCACGCGGCAAGCGCCGCGAAACCGGCGCGCATCCCGACGCGGAAGTGGTGCCGGGGCGTGCCCAGGGCGTGGTAACCGCCCCAGGCGAGGAGGAGGCCGCCGGCGACGAGCGTCAGTGCGTCGGTCGGTATCACGACCCCGAGCCCGGCGGCCACCGCGACCGTGACCAGGATCGCGCCGGCGTGGCCCAAGGCCAACGGGACCAGCGCGGTCACGACCGCGCTGCGCCGCCCCCGGTGCAGACCGAGGGCGACGGCGAACAGCCAGCCCATCGCCGGATTGATCCCGTGATACGCGCCGAGCCCCGCGAGGACCAGCCACGGCCAGAGCGTATTGGTCACGCCATCCCAGTCACCGCGGCGTCATCGCTCATCGGGGCGCCTACGGGAAGCAATACGAGTCCGAAGAGGCGTCGCCGCCCTCGAGCCGGATCTGATGCGCACGGTGGCTCTTGTCGAAGCCCACGAAGAATCGCGGGTCGGTGGCGAGGCCGCCGTTCGCGTCGGCGTCGAGCTTGACCATCCAGCCCTCGATGCCGTCGGGGTAGAACTGGTCGTCCCAGGCCCGGTAGAGCGAGTTGGTGAAGTAGACGCGGCGGCCGTCGCGGCTGACCTCGACCATCTGCGGACCCCCGTTGAGCGGGCCATCGGAGGCCGGATGCGGCGTGCGCTCGACGATGCCGCCGAGGCGGACCGAGCCCGTCAGCTGCGGCTCGAACGGGTCGGTAACATCGTACTGGCGCATCTCGCCCGTGCCCCAGCACGAGACATACAGGAAGCGGTCGTCGACCGATAGATCGATGTCGGTGACCAACGGCGGCACCGCCCCGAAGTCCTTGAGCAGCGGCGGCAGATCCGCCGCATCGGCGGGCTCGGCGGGGATCGTGACCACCTTCGTCGCCGTCCAGGCCGTATCGTCGTCGTTGCGGTGCCATAGCCAGATCGACGCCGACAGGTCCGCGAGGCTGACGACGACGCCGGCGAAGCCGTACGCCTGCGTCGGGTCGTGCGCGGGGCGCAGCTCGAGCGCCATCTGTTGTTCGCTGCCCAGATCGACCGATTGCACATGGCGGCGGCGCTGCAGGTCCCAGAAGTGCAAACGATGGCCGTACTCGCCGTTCATCAGCCGCTGCGGATCGAGACCGTCCTCGATCATCGACGGCGTGCCCCATTCGCTGGTGACCATGGTGTCGTGGCCGAGATGCCACCAGAAGTCGTAGGCCATGTACTGCGGTCCGCGGTCGACCTCCCAGCGTCCGAGCACGTCGAAGCTGTCGTGGTCGAGCACGAAGATACCGGCCGGGCCCTCCGCCCCGTCGGCGCCCCCCAGCGCACTGCCATAGACCCCATCGGGGCCGCAGTGGAACGTGTGCGGACGCGAGTAGCCGGCGCGCTCGGCGAGCTCGTCGGCCTCGATCGTGCGCACGATCTGCGGCTGCTTCGGGTCGGGCTTGGTATCGACGACGTAGATGCGCGACGACCGGATGCCCGGCACGAGCAGGTAGCGGCGCTCGACGTGCGGATGGGGCGCGAACGGGCACAGGCACGCGCTGCAGGCGTTCCAGCCGAAGTGGTGGAGCTCGTCGCCGCGGTTGGGCATGTCCAGCCGGCCGACGATCTGCGCATAAGTCGCCGAATCCGGATCGACGTCGACGACCGCCAGGGCGTCGGGATGGGTGTGGCCCTCGGCGTCGAGCATGACGACATAAGCCAGGCCCTCGGGCGGCGCCTTCGTCGCCATGCGGGGGGACGGATAGAAGCTCGGGTCGGGTCGCCAGGTCGCCATAGCCACCCTCCTCACCGTGGCACGACCGCACAACACGAACATGGCTCCGCCGTGGGTGCCTGTCAACGTTGTTGCAGCCTCGGATCACGCGGCCGCTAATACCGGTCCCCATTGAGCCAGACGCTCCCGACCGGGTTCCAGTCGCGGGTGGCGCCGGACCAGCGGCTCGGTCGTTGCTGTTCCGCTTGTCGGTCGAGCCGATCCCGTTCGGCCAGGATCGCTCCGTCGCAGCCGGCGTGGCGCTGCTCGGGCGTGACGTAGCCGATCGCACTGTGGCGATGCTCGTCGTTGTACCCGTGCACGAACGCCGGCACCCATTCGCGGGCCTCTTCGGCGCCCTCGAAGCCGTGCCGCGGATAGCCCGGCCGGTACGTGCAGGCGTGGAACAACGCTCCCGAGAAGGCATTGTCGTTCGACACGCGCGGGCGGCTGTGCGAGCGCGTCACGCCCAACGCATCCAGCCGCGCCTGCAGCGTCGCGCCCTTCATGGCGCTGCCGTTGTCGCCGTGTAGCACCAGCGGGCGATCGGTGACCCCCTCGCGCCATACGGCGCGCTCGATGACCTGGCTGCCATGGGCGGCATTTTCGCCGGCGAACACTTCGAAGCCGGTGATCTTGCGGCTGTAGATATCGACGCTCAGGTACCGATACAGGAACTGGCCGCGCCCTCGTGTCGGCCCGTACGTGACGTCCCGCGACCACACCGTGTTCGCCGCGCTCGCCTCATGACGTCGCGGCGGTATCGAGCACCGCATTGAACGTGTCGTGCGAACTCCAGCCCTCCCGAGCAGGGCTGTCATCGGGCAACAGTCGCCCTTCGGCACGCGCCTGCTTGCGCCAGCTGTACAGCGTCGCCTGGCTGATCCCTTCTTCCTGTGCCGGCTGCGGGATCGTGCGCGCATGAGGCGGCAGGCGCTTCTTCAGGACCGCTTCTTTCCGTTCGGGCGAATAACCCATGATGACCTCGTTTTGCCCCCACCAGGCTGTAAGACCCGCACATCGGACGAGGCATCAACTGGGCTGACAGCGGGGGCACCCTGCGGGCATTCAGCAACGGCGACCCAACTCCCCTCCGCGTCCACCTCACCCATCCTCGCGCACCCATGCCCGAACGGGGACGTACAGCGGCTGCTGGGCTCGCCCCATTGCGGCCGTCGCCGCCCGGTAACGCCGGGGCCACGCGCGTGAAGCAAAGAGGCTTGTTACTCCGACCTTGGATTCTACGCGATGCGAAATTCCATCAAATACTTCGCAATCTGTTGGTGCCCGTCCGACATCCCAGACCGAAATTCTTAGAGCCGACGACTGATTCGCGTGCCTGATGCCGACACGCGGCCTTTTCCACTTTCTTTAGCCCACGAACGGAAGCGCACCTGCTCTGAAAGAACGCCGTACCGGGCGAGCCGCGGTGGCTGGATGGTGATCGACACGGCCCCACGTGTCGGCGATGGCGACCAAGCCAGTCCCGCCCCAGGACTCCCCTACTCGTGTCGAAAATTTTTACAGAATGATGAGGCTGCGTATTTTACAAAGTTCGCTTTTTCTTTTTTATCAGAAACTTGTATTATTCGGAACGGTACTTGCTTTACCGTGTGTGAGATCCGTGGAGGAGGGAACGGAATGCGGTCAAAGCGCCTAATCATCATGGTCACTCCTTGGGTTGCCGTGGCAGCAAGCCCGGTATCTGCAACCACCATCGACATTACGGGAACGATTCGAGATTTTTCTACGTCGCACCCCGATTTCGAAGGTACGATCGGCGGCGTTGAGCAAGGGCTCGTAGAATCTACGCTGGGATCCGATGATAATCCGGTCCGATCGTCCCAATCCTCCAATCAAATCACCGAAGTCGGCGATACCCCTGGCTTCGGCGATTGGTACAATGACACGTCGGAAAATGTGGGCAAGACCGCTCATACAATTACCCTCGACAATACGACAAGAAACGGATCGGACATCTTCACATATTTGGATGATTCCTTCTTTCCGATCGATGGTGAACTTGGCGGTAATGAGAGCAACGACCATAACTATCATTTCACCTACGAGATCCATTCCAGCTTTACCTTCCAGGGAGGCGAGACCTTCGAATTTACTGGTGACGATGATCTCTGGGTCTTCATCAATGATGAGCTTGCCGTCGACATTGGCGGTGTCCATCCGGCCGCATCGGACTCCATCAATCTCGATGACCTTGGATTAACGCAAGGAAGCACCTACAGTTTCGATCTGTTTTTCGCCGAGCGCCACACGGTCGCTTCGAATTTCAATATCGATACCTCCATTGTCCTGGAGCAAAACACGGAAGTCCCGGCGCCCGCCACATTAGGCCTTATGGGAATCGGTCTGGCCGGCATTGGTTTTGCAGCTCGGCGGCGCACAAAGTTCCGGGGACAATAATCACAACCTCGGGCGGACCGTCTCGACGCTAAGCGCCGGGAGCGTAACCGGGATCACGGCCCGTTCTCACCTCGACCGTGCCCCGGGCGCCCCGGGCGCCGGGTATCAGGCCCGGTTTCCGCGGCCCCGCACCTGCCCCGCGGTGGCAGTCGAAAGTTCCGGGAGTTCCGATCCGGCGCGAACTGCTTGCTCTCCTCCGGGCGCGGGCCGTATTCATCCGTGGCCCCACTGTTACGCGACGCCGGTTTGCCCGCCATTCGCACGTCGCGTTCATTGAGGGCCCACCACCGAGCTTCTCGTAGCAGGGGCGGAAGCCAAATCGTTGCCCGCTTTCTCGTTCTAATGGATATCCGGCCTGTCGCGCAGCACGCCAGCGCCGGCCTGCTGACAGGTGGTGCAATCATGAAGGGCGGATTATGGCGCGAATACCGTCACTAAGGTCCGGATTCCAGGCGATGGACTACTAGGCGCGACCATATCCGACTCCTGTCAGCGATACCGATTCAGGATACCATTGGCCGAAGGTGTTCTAGGGACAGTTTACCGATCTCCAGCGCCCCCGGTCGGATTAACACTTCCTACGGAACGTGTCCGGTATACCGTCCCCCGGAACTCCTCTCATCGATACGCCAGGATGCGCAGTCTCATGACCGTCACTTGATCAAGCGTAGACCACCGCACCTTGCGACACTGCAGGCTACTGGCCACAGCGCCGCGCCCCCGAAAAACGCGCCGCCATCATTTCTCACCACTGCACCGGCCCTTGCGCCCGATGCGGGCAAGCGGCCTGCGCCACCCCGCGGGCAGCCAGCAACGGCGACCCAACTCCCCTCCGCGTCCACCTCACCCATCCTCGCGCACCCATGCCCGAACGGGGACGTACAGCGGCTGCTGGGCTCGCCCCATTGCGGCCGTCGCCGCCCGGTAACGCCGGGGCCACGCGGGTGAAACAAAGAGGATTGTTCTCGGGCCCGGAATTCGGGATCCGGGCTGGATTGAGCCCAGTACCTAGGCTGGGTTGAGCGAAGCGAAACCCAGCATCGAGCTTCTACAGACAAAGCCTGCAGCCGGCCCCGGTCGGTCGCCACACAACCAACCACCTGCACCCGATCACATCGATCGCTCTTCCGGATCGGCCGGCTCCCGCCAGAACTTCCCGCTCTCGAGCCTCGCCTCGCCGTCCCACCGATAGGCGACGAGATCGCCGCCCCGGGCAACGCTGTAGTCGAGGCAGGCGACGTTCGGCGCCTGCGCCACGGGCTCGCCCGTGAGCCAGTAGTGACCCACGAACACCGGCGGTGCGTCGCCCGGATAGCTCAGTCGCGGGTAGTCCCGGGGCACCGGCTCCCGCGGCAACTCGGCAACGAGCTCGGGCGGACCGAAGCCCACATCGGCCCATGCCATGCCGGGCCCCGCATCCCACCAGCGCACCCGGACATCGCCGCGCTCGTGGCCATCCTTGTCCGTGAACCCCAGACCCTCGGGCAGCGCCCACTCCACGCCCTTGAGCAGGATCTCCAGCGCCGTGCCCAGCTCGGAGTCCCCGTCGAACGCGTCCGGCCTGGCCTCGGGCCAGCCCGGCGTGGTCATCACGCCACTGCCGAGCACGGTCTCGATCGCCGCCGGCCGCCACGCCGCGTGCACCAGGCGCAGCTGCCCCAGGTCCAGCCAGAACGGCAGCTCGCGAAACCAGGCCAGATCGCTCGCCAGGGCCGCGTCGTGGCCTGCGTACGACGCCAGCGTCGCCTCGTGCTGCGCGACGTTTTTCGCGGTATGCGGCCGCAGCCAACGATCAACATGCCGCGAATCGCGGGTGTGATAGGCGATCGCATTGAGCTCATGGTTGCCCATCACGCAGCGCGCGGCCTCCGCCTCCACCATCCGGCGCACCGTTGCCACCACCGCACGCGAGTGCGGGCCGCGATCGATCAGATCACCGAGGAAGAGCGCTTGCCTCTGCGGATGTCGCCAAACACCGTCAGCGCAACCGTAGCCGAGCCGCTCGAGCAACCGCTCCAGCGCCCCGAGCTCGCCGTGGATGTCGCCGATGATGTCGTCGCTCATGCGTATTCCAACAGTCGAAACCGCCGCCTGTGACCCATCTCGCCATCCACGGCTCGCGCCCGATTCTACCGCTACCTCGCCGGCATCCAGGCCGGACCCGACGAATGGCCGACCGCCGGATCGGCACCGCCGACCTGCCGCCGACCGGTCCCGGGCGACCGAGTCCCGGGAAGCGGGAATGGAGCGATGTTGGCGAGTTCCGGTTAGCGTCCCTGGAACGCCCGCGATTCAGCATGGGTTCCGGGGACAGTTTACCGGTCTCCAGCGCCCAGGGTCCGATTCACACCGCCTACGAAACGAGTTCGGTATACCGTCCCCGGAACTCCGGAACTCCACGGGGCGGTGCCCGGAACTCTCACCGCGAAACCAATTCCGTAATCTATCCTGCCATGGGACATTCTGCTACGCTGCAGTGCGTCCAGCTGCACAAGGATGACCGCCATGGCCCGCGCGACGGCCGTCGACCAGTCGCCCCGCCCACCGAAGCACGCGGAACGCCGCGCCACGGCCGGGCTGCGCACCGCGTTCAATGTCTTCGACAAGCTCCGGATCAGCGTCGACGAGGGCCGGGTGCTGCTCGGCGGCGTATCGCGCTCCACCTACCATCGCTGGAAGAAATCGCCGGCGAGCGCCACGGTGAGCCGGGACCTGGAGGAACGCCTGTCCTACATCCTGGGCATCTACAAGGCGCTGCGGATCCTGGTCCCGGACGAACGCCAGCGGCGGCTGTTCCTGCGCCGGCAGAACACCGCGCCGATCTGCGGCGGCGCGACGCCGCTCGACGTCATGCTGCGCGGCCGGGTGTCCGACCTCTACCGGGTGCGCCGCTGGCTGGATGGCGAGCGTGGCTGGTAGGCGTGTCGATCCCGTCACCGAACGAGCTGCCGCGCCGCCCGATCGACTGGCCCCAGTCGGTGCGCATCGTCTCCAGTCGCTACCCGCCCGTGGGCGTCTTCGACGACGTGGCCTCGCCCGAGGACCTCGAGTGGGTGCTCGACCTCGAGTCGCAGACCAACGAGCGGCTCGCCGAAGAGGCGGGCGATCTCGAGCTCGTCGATCCGGCGGACCGCATCGCGGGCCCGGGCACCACGCCGATCATGGCGGCCTTTACCCATCCGGCCCTGTCGCGTTTCAGCGCCGGCGAGGCCGGCGTCTATTACTGTGCCGCCAGCGCGGCCACCGCGATCGCCGAGACCGTGTACCACCGCGAGCGTTTCCTGCGACAGGGCGGGTTCGAGCCGATCGACCTCGAGATGCGCGAATACCTCGCACCGCTCCGGGCCGACCTGCACGACCTGCGCGAACAGCGATCACGCTGGCCCGCGGTGTACGACCCGCACGATTACGCCGCGGCCCAGGCGCTCGGCGACCTGCTCCGCGCGGAATCGAGCTGGGGCGTGGTCTACAACAGCGTCCGCGAACAGGGCGGCGGCGAGTGCGCCGGCGTGTTCCGTCCACCGGCGCTGGCCGGCCCCTGCGTACAGGGCCGCCATTTCCACTACCGCTGGGACGGCGAGAAGATCGCGGCCGTGCTCGAAGTATCGCAAGTCCCCGTCGGATGACCAGCCGGGCGGCGAGGCCCGGCCGGCGGGCGCGGCTCAACCGACGCCGAGCACCGCCAATGCCGCGAGCGCAAGAACCAACCCGGCCATGTTCAGCATCACGGACACCCGATGCAGCCGCGCGAACGCGGGATCCGCGCGGTCCTTCGCGGCGTTGATGGCCGGGATCAACGCCCGCGCCGCGACGAAGCACAGGCCGTTGACGCCCATGATCGACGCCACCAGCAACGCATCACCGAATACTCCCAGTACCGAGGCAAGCAGCCCGAGCACGGCCGCCGTCGCGAAGTAGCGCGGAAACAGCCGCCGCAGGAACGCCCCCGCCGCGCTCGCCTCGAGCGCCCGGAACACCGTCGGCGCCACCAGCGCCGACACCCCGCCGATCACGCCGATCTGGATGCCGATCGATGCCTGCGTCCAAAAATCCATGAATACTCCATCGCATACAAACACCGGGGGCCTTCGCCGACCGCTTCTCCAGGGTTGCACAACGGATCACCCGGAGCACGTTCCGTTCCGCCCCGCTACGCCCCCGCCGCACGCGCGCAAACGACACCGTGCTCACGGATCGCCTGCAGTGTCTTCGGACCGATCCCGGCCACCGCCGCCAGGTCCTCCAGCCGCTCGAGCGGGCGAATCGCGGCGATCGCCCTCGCCCGCTCCTCGCCGACGTAGGGGATGGGGTTTCCGGGGTCGGTCTACCGATCTCCAGCGCCCCGGGTCGGATTCACACCTCGGACGAAACGAGTTCGGTCTACCGTTCCCGGAACTCCAAGTGGGCCATGCGGGGAAATTGGGTCATGCTCTGAGCGCACAGGACGGTTCAGCACAAGGCGCGCCGAGCGCGCGTAGCGCGTCCTGCGTGAGGCAGGCGCAACGCCGTGATGGGCCGTCCTGTGCGCGCCCGAAGGGCGGCGCTGTGCGCACCCGCCGCGGCGTTGCTCGTCACTTGTGTAGTGACGCTACACGCGCTCCTCGCGCCTTGCCGCGAGCACGCACAGCACCGCAGAGCGTGACCCAACTTCCCGCGTGGCCCACTCGTGTCCGTTACAGGGCACTAGCCCGGCCACGCTTCGCCCCGCCGAGATCGGTCGAAGAGGTCGAGCCAGGCGATGATGCGAAGCGGGGCCTCGATCGTGGCACTGCCCGGGGCCAGCCAGCACCGGAACGTGCCGCCTCGCGCCGTGGCGTCGAGGGCCCGGCCCACCTCGAGCTCGCCCGCGGCGGCAAGGTGGGCGGCGGCGGCGAGCGCGCCGGTGGCGCCCGGGGAGGGCGCGACGTTGCCGTCGGGCGAGATCCAGGCCACCGGTACATGGTCGGCGATGGCATCGCGACGTCGTTCGATGCCGCCGACGATCATGGCGAGACAAGGGCCGGTGTCGGCCGTGCCGGCTTCGCCATCAACAGGCCATCGGCGACCGGCGGCCCGGCTCAGCATGGTGCCGGCGCGCCCGAGCGAGTCGACATCGCGCGCGTCGACACCAACATCGGCCGCGCGGGACACCACGTAGCGCAGGCCCGAGTTGACGACCGAGGCCGGGACCGAACGGCCGTCGTCGAGGGCGAGCTCGCCGTCGTGCACCACCACTCGGGGCGCTGCCGTCGTCCAGCGCCCGGCGACGCACTGGCCCGCTTCGACGCGGGCGACGATCGTCTCCGTTCCAGCCGCGGTGTCGAACGCGACCGCGGTCTCCGGCTCCTCGGCGGTCACGGCGCCCGTCTCCACCAGCACGCCCGCTGCCGCGATGAGCAGCGAGCCGGCGACGGGCGCGTAGCCGAAGTGGGAAGCGACCACAAGCGTCCGCTGTGCCCCGGCCGAGAAGGGCGGCAGCAGCAGGCAGGCGTTGAGATCGCGGTGGCCTCGGGGCGGCTCGATCAGGAACCGCCGGAAGGCCTCGTGCTCGCCGCGGAGCTCCGCGAGCGCCTCGAGCGCGCTGGCGGCACGCAGCGCGGGGCTCCCCTCGGTCACGACGCGCAGCACGTCGCCGGCCATCGCCGCATCGAGCGCGGTGATCCGCGGCACATTGGTCAGGTACGGGCGCAACGGCGGGATCCGGGCCAGCGTCGCCTAGGCATGTCCAATGGGAGTATACGGAACGCCGGCCCAGCTGTCCGGGTGCACCGCGCTGTCGTCGATCGACCCCGGAATTCGGGGGACGAATTCGGGGGACGAATTCGGGGGACGGAATTCGGGGGACAGTAACCCCAATTCCGAGGACCGCGAATTCGGGGGACGCGAATTCGGGGGACAGTAACCCCAATTCCGAAGACAGTGAGCCCAATACGGCTCA